>NZ_JBXUHE010000004.1:0-416759 GCF_057180585.1 Actinomycetospora sp. 2LY8.5 | reverse complement strand
ACGTGCCGACCCCTCCGGCGCCGCCGACACCCCCAACGGATGCCCATCCTGCCGATCTTCAGCCACGGTCAACTGTGTACTCCTTCAGCTCCAGCTGATCTTCGTACACAGACCATCTGACAGGCCCTCGCCGCGAGCGGCGTGAGCCCACGCGACCAATGGAAGTCCAGGAACCAGAAGCCCTGCTCGTCCCCAGGCCTGAAGGGGCTCGCCGCGTCGACGATGTACGGCATCTCGAAGTGCTCCGGCTTGAAGCCCGGGTACCACTCGCCCGTGGCGAACTCGTCCACCGGCACCACGTTGGCCATCTGATCCTCCTCGTCGATGAGCGCTGGATCACCGTTCATCCCCACGGCGCTGTGATGCAAGCAACACGTTCCACCACTGCGAACGTTGCCCGCCACCGAACGGGGGCGTGGGTCGGCCGCCCGGGTGTCCCTAGGGTCGCGGGGCATGACCGAGCCCTCGCCGACGGTCGAGCTCCCCGATCGACGTGCTCCCCGGGATGCTGCGTCGCCCCAGGCCGTCGTCGTCGGTGCCACCGGCGCCCTGGGCGGGGCGATCGTGGGCCGGCTGCGCTCGCGCGGGCTGCCGGTGCTCGCCGTCGCCCGCTCGTCCGAGGCGCTCGCCGCACTGTCGGCCGACGACGAGGGCGTCGGAGCCTGCGCCGCGGACATCGGCGACGACGGTGCGGGCGAGGTGATCGCCGAGGCGCTGCGGACGCGGGACCTGCCGGTGCGGATGGTCGTGCAGGCCGCGGGGCTGCCCGCGCTCGGCGGCCTGGACGCCGTCGAGCCCGCGGCGCTCGGCGCGGCGGTCGCGCTGAAGGTCGGGGGCCTGGTGCGCCTGGTCCGTGCCGCCGACCCGTGGCTGGGCGAGGGCTCGCGGATCGTCGCGCTCGGCGGGCACTACGGTGCCGAGCCGTCGCGGCACGTCCCGGGCGCGGGGGTCACCAACGCGGCGCTCGCGAACCTCGTACGGCAGCTCGCCGACGCCTACGGCGCGCGGGGGATCACCGCACACCTGGTGGCCCCGGGACCCGCCGACACCGACCGGCTGCGCCGGCTCTCGGCCTCGCAGGCCGAGGCGCGCGGCGTCGACGTGGAGGACGTCCTCGCCGAGCGCCGGGCCGAGTCGCCGCTGGGCGCGATGGTCAGCCCGCACCAGGTGGCGTGGGCGGTCGCGACGCTGCTGGACCCCGAGGCGTCGGCGCTGACCGGCTCCACCCTGGCCCTGGACATGGGCGCGCGGCGGGGGATCTGACCGTCAGCGGAGGCGGTCGGCATGGGCGACGACCGCGCCGACCACCGCCGGGCCGTGCCCGAGCACGGCGTCGTTGTGGTCCCCGCCCGGCACGGCCACGACGTCCCCGCCGGCCGCCGCGGCCACCGCACGGCTCTGCGCCGGCGGGATCGTGCGGTCGGCCTCGCCGAGCACGACGGTGGTGGGCACGCGGGCCCGGGCGACGAGCTCGCTGACCGGGAACCGGTCGGCCAGCAGCACCCGGACCGGGAGGAACGGGTAGACGAGCTCGCCGATCGAGGCGAGGTCGACGAACGGTGAGCGCAGCACCAGGCCCGCCACCGGCGCCTCGGTCGCGAGCCGTGCCACCACCGCGGACCCCATGCTCTCGCCCAGGTAGAGCAGGCGTCGCGGGTCGACGCCGCGGTCGCGGACGAGGTGCTCCCGGGCCGCGCGGGCGTCGGCCGCGAGCCCCTCCTCGCTCGGACTGCCGGGGTTGCCTCCGAAGCCGCGGTAGTCGAACAGCAGGACGTCGAGACCCTGCTCGGCGAGCGCCGCCGCGAGCGGTGAGCGTGCCGAGCGGTCGCCGGCGTTGCCGTTCGCGACCAGCACCGTCACCTCGCGTCGCTCGCCGCGCGCCGGGACGAACCACGCGCCGAGCGCGAGCCCGTCGGTGGTCGTGAGCGTGACGTCCTGCGCCTGCGCGAGCACGGTCGCCGCCGGCTCGACCGGCCCGGTCGACGGCACGTACACGATCTCGCGCTGGAACAGCCACAGCGCGCCCACCAGCACGAGCGCGGCCACGAGCAGTACGCCGACGCCGGTGACGACCCGCCTCGTCACGACCATGCCTGTTCGTCCTCTAGGTCCGAAATGGTAGGCATTGTCCCCGACTGGGGAGGTGGTGCTCGTGGAGATCGCACTCGTCGCCGAGGAGGCCGCGGGGACCCGCGCGCTGCAGCGTGTCGCGGGCAGTGATCACCGGCTGCGCGTGGTCCTGACCGCGAGCCGTGCCGACGAGCCCCGGAGCGTCGCCGCGACGGCCGCCGATCTGGGCGTGCCGACGATGCCCGCGGACCGCGTCCGCGACCCCGGTCTCGCCGACGTGCTGCGCGATGCGGGGATCGACGTGCTGCTCAACGTGCACTCGCTGCACCTCGTCCGCCCCGAGATCCTCGAGGCGCCCCGAGTCGGTGCGTTCAACCTCCACCCTGGACCTCTGCCCGAGTGTGCGGGTCTCAACGCTCCCAGCTGGGCGATCGCGCGAGGCCACGCCGAGCACGGCGTGACGCTGCACCGGATGGAGGCCGGGATCGACACCGGCGACGTCGTCGAGCAGATCCGCTTCCCGATCACGCCCGAGGACACCGCGCTCACCGTCTCGGTGAAGTGCGTCGGCCGCGGCCAGGAGCTCGTCGACCGTCTGCTCGCGCACCTCGACGCCGGTGTCGTGCCGCAGCGTCCGCAGGACCTCGCCGCCCGGCGCTACTTCGGCCGCGACGTCCCGTACGACGGCCGGGTGCCCTGGTCGAAGCCGGCCCGCGAGGTCGTCGACTTCGTGCGGGCCTGCGACTACGGGCCCTACCCGTCGCCCTGGGGCGTCCCGACGACCGACCGCGACGGCGCCGAGCTCGGCGTGGTGCGCCTTGCGACCACCGGATGCCCGTGCGCGGGCCGGTCCGCCGGCGAGGTGGACGTCGACGACGAGGGCCCGATCGTCGCGACCGCCGACCAGTGGGTCCGCCCGCGCCGGCTGGTCGTCTCCGGCCGGGGTTGCGACCCCGCCACGGTGCTGCGGGCCGGGGACCGGCTCGCCTAGATCACCTGGAGGCCGAGCGCGCGGCACACGTCGGCGGCCTGCTCGGTCGAGACGATGGCGCCGCGGAGCACCGCCGGCGTCTCCGGGGTGATCTCGCCGAGGTCGGCGCCGCGCAGGTCCGCGCCCTCCAGGCGGGCGTGGGTGAGGTCGGTGCCGCGCAGCGCGCAGTCGGTGAGCACGGCGTCGCGCAGGTCGGCGCCCGAGAGGTCCGCGTCGGAGAGGTCGACGCGCTCGAGGCGCCAGCCGCGCAGGGCGGCGTCGGCGAGTCGGGCGAGGGCGAGCGAGCTCCCGGTCACCGAGAACGTGACCGCGAGGCTACGCATCCCGGTCAGGTCGGCACCGATCATGCGGCAGTCGCGGAACTCGGTGTCGGTGAGCCGGGAGCCGACGAGGCGGGCGCGGGAGAGGTCGACGCCCGCGAAGACCGCGTCGGTGAGGTCGGCGTCGCCCAGATCCGCCTCGGCGAGCGAGCCGCCCTCCACGGTCGCGCCGTCCAGGACCGCGCCGCGCAGCCGCACCCTCGTCAGCGTGCAGCGCTCCAGCGTCGCCGTGCCGAGATCGACGCCGGAGAGGTCGAGCTCGGTGAGGTCGCAGCGCCGGAGCACCCACGGCCCGCCGTCGCTCAGCGCCTCGCGGACCGCCTCGGGGTCGGCCCGCGAGAAGTCCATGTCGGCGACCTCGGGGCCGTGCTCCAGCGCGGCGAGGGGGTCGGTGCTCACGGGCACCGAGTGTGCCGTCAGCCCGGGACCGGAGCGCCCGAGGGCACGCCCGCGTCGACGTAGGCCTGGTAGAGCTCCTCCCACCCCGTAGTCTCCGCGGGGGGCGGGTTCCCGGCGACGGCCGCGTCGAGCGCCTCGAGGCACTGGTCCCAGCCGGTGGCGTTGCGCGAGGCCGCGTCGCGCTCCTCGATGAGGTGGGTGAACGTCAGCCGCGTGCGCCCGTCGTGCAGGGTCTCGACCTCGAACCACAATTGCTCGCTGCCCCACGAGAACCCGACGCGGTGCGGCGGCTCGTGGACGAGGACCTCGCCGTCGCCGCCGTCCCCGTCGGTCTCGAAGGTGTAGGTGATCGCCGCGCCCTGCGCCCACGCCGTCGGGGCGACGCGGGCCGGGAACCAGTGGGCGAGCTCGCCGGGGTCGGTGAGCATGGTGAACACCCGGTCCGCGGGGTGGTCGTACTCGCGGACGAAGCGCAGCGCGGGGCGTCCGTCGATCTCGAGGTAACTGCCGGTGGGGTTCACGGGGTGTCCTTCCGCGGGTGGGTCTCCTCGAGACGCCGGCCGAGGGCGTCCAGGCTGTCGGACCACAGCCGCCGGTAGGGCGCCAGCCAGGCGTCGAGGGCGACGAGCGGCGCCGGGTCGACCTCGTAGACCCGGCGCTGGGCCTCGGCGCGCGCCCGCACCAGCCCGGCCTCGCGCAGCACCCGCAGGTGCTTCGACGTGCTGGGCTGGCTGAGCTCGAGCACGTCGACGAGCTCGCCGACGGCCCGGGGCCGCTCGCGCAGCAGCCCGAGCAGGGCGCGCCGGTGCGGGTCGGCGAGCGCCGCCCACGTCCCGGTGTCCGGTGCGGTGGTCACGGCGCCGAGCATGCCGTACGAGGAATATTCCGCGCAAGGCATGGAGCGTGCGAGGGCATCGTGATCAACGGGGACTTCGCGCGCCTAGAAGCAGCGAACGCCACGTTCGCTGCGAACCCGGCGCGCGCTCACCACGTGACGTCGAGGGTCTCCAGGCCGCGGAAGAAGTAGCTAGCGATGTAGCTGGGCTCGTAGCCGTCGGCCAGGCGCATGCCGGGCAGGCGGCGCACCAGCGTCTCGAGCGCCACGCGGATCTCGGCGCGGGCCATCGGCGCCCCGGGGCAGACGTGCAGGCCGCGCCCGAAGGCGAGGTGGTCGCGCACGTTGGTGCGGTCGATGTCGACGACGTCGGGGTCGGGGAACCTGGTCTCGTCGCGATTGCCCGAACCGAACAGGAGCAGCACCATCGTGCCGGCCGGCAGGTCGGTGCCCCCGAGGCTCGTGTCCCGGGTCGTGATCCGGAACAGGCCCCGGTGGGGCGCGTCGCGCCGCAGGACCTCCTCGGTGACTTTCGGGATCGCCTTCGCGGGGTCCGCGACGACCCGCGCGTGGACACCGGGGTTCTGGAGGATCGCCAGCATCGTCGCGGTGATCGCGTCCCGGGTGGTGTCGAAGCCGGCGACGCGGGCGGCCCCGCGCACGACGTTGATGACGTAGTGGTCGTCGAGGCCGGGGAACCCGTTGGCCCCGTGCACCAGGTCGGAGACGAGGTCCTCGCGCCGGTGCGCGCGCCGGTCGTCGATGAGGGCCTGCAGGTAGACGGTGTAGTCGGCCATCCGGCGGGCCGAGGCGATGCGGTCGGAGAGGGGGGCGAGGAGGTTCCAGAGCATGTTGACGTCGTCGGTCCACTGCTGGATCTGCTCGCCGTCCTCCGCCGGGAAGCCGATGATCGCGTTGATCACCGACTGCACGAACGGGACGGCGTAGCCGCCGACCAGATCGGCGCGACCGCCTCCTCGGGTCGAGCTGCGCTCCCCTGTCGGCGTGCTGTGTTCGATGTCTCCCGCGTCGAAGCCGTCGATCAGCGACTCGGCCGTCGCGCGCATCGTCGGCAGCATCGCGCGCACGCGGGCCCCGGTGAAGCCGGCGTCGAACACGCGCCGGATCGGGTGGTGGGCGGGTTCGTCCTCGTTGACCACCGCGTTCGTCTCGGGGACGTTGCCGGCCCTCAGGACCTCGGTGACCTCCGGCGGATTCCAGTAGATCTTCGGCACCGCGACCGCCGAGGAGTAGGTCGCCGGGTCGTCGATGACGGTGACGAGGTCGTCGTACTTCGTCACCATGTACGCGCCCAGGACAGGGTTGATCATGGGTGAGTGGGCGCGCGCCTCGCGGTAGAACAGGTGTGGGTCCTCCCGGTGCGGGCTGACCATCGGATTGAACTCGAGCGCGGGGCGGCTCTCGTCGGTGGCGGTCACGGCGTCGTGCCTCCCAGGGGCGGCGTGGTGGGTCACCGACGCTAGGTGTGGCGTGGCTCACCCGTCGATCCGCGCGCGGTAGCCCGTGCGCCGGATCCGGCAGTGCGCGAGGGCGGCTCGCCGAACGCCTCGCGGTAGGACCGGGCGAAGCGGCCGAGGTGGGTGAAACCCCAGCGCATGGCCACATCGGCCACCCCGCCCCGGCCCGCCGCGAGGTCGGCGCGGGCACGGCGCAGGCGCACGTCGCGCACGAGCGCCATGGGGGAGACGCCGTGGTGACGGACCATGCCGTCGCGCAGGCCGCGCACGCTGACCCCGGCGATCTCGGCGAGCGAGGTGACCGTCCACGGGTGCTCGGGACGCTCGACGACGGCGGCCGTCGCGCGGCGCACCGACCGCGGCCCCACGGCGGTGGCCGGCACGGCGAGGGCGTCGCGGTAGGGATGGTCCGCCGTGTGCAGCAGGCCCGCGACGACGGCCTCGATCAGCGGGCCCATCACGCGCGGGTCGGCGGCCAGCCCGCGCGGGTCGGCCGCGAGGTCGGCGAGCGTGCGCACCAGCGACCACCACCGCCGGCCGCCCTCGGTCTCGAGGTCGATCGTCGGTGCCAGCGCGACCGCACCGCGCACCGGCCGGTCGAGCAGGGAGGCGAGCTGGTCCTCCAGGGCACCGCGCTCGATCTTCAGCCCGAACAGGCGCCCGCCCTGGGCCCACCCGTGCAGGCGGGCGGTGCCGTCGGGGCGGTAGACCGCCGCGGTCGTCGCGGTGGAGCACACGTCGGCGCGCCCGCTGCGCGTGCGCAGGACCCCGTCCAGGGCGATGTTCACCTCGTAGCCGGTGGCCAGCTCCCCGGTCTCGATCACCACTTCGCCGCCGTAGGACAGCACGCCGGCCGCGACCGACCCGAGGTCGACCGCCGAGAGTGACATCGAGAACGCGCCCGGGTCGTGGAGCATGGTCAGGCGGTGCGGGAAGTAGATCTCTGCACACTGCGCCCGGGCGCGATCCGGGTCCGAGGTCGTGACCTGCACGGCGGCCTACCCGGCCGCCGCCCGCGCCGCGATCTCGTCCCGGCGCGCGCCGGACGCCGGGACGCCGCCGATCGCCCAGTCGTCCGGCGGGACCTGGACGATCCGCCCGCGCACGCGCGACCGCTGCACCCCGAGCACGTCGACGATCAGGTCGGTGAACTCGGCGAGCAGGCGGTGACGCTGCTCGACCGGCCGACCCTCGAGCACGAGCGCGGTGAAGTACGGGGCGGGCTCGACCTGCGTCGACCCACCGACCGCCCAGTGCTGCGGCGCGTGCAGCGTCAGGGAGGCGCGCACGCGCTCGATCGGCGACTCCAGCACCTCGGCGTAGCGCAGGCTGAGGCGTTCGAGCAGCCGCGCGTGCTCGGCGGGGGAGTGGTCGCCCTCGACGAGGTGCAGCTCCAGGATCGGCATCGCTAGCTCCCGTCCGGCCGGATGGCCATCACCACCGCCTGCGGCTCGGTGAAGAACTCGCGACTGAAGTCGCCGCCCTCCCGGCCCACGCCCGAGTCGCCCATGCCGCCGAACGGCGCCCGCAGGTCGCGGACGAAGAAGCAGTTCACCCACACCGTGCCCGCCCGCAGCGCGCCGGCGACGCGGTGGGCGCGGGAGAGGTTCTCGGTGAACACCATGGCGTTGAGGCCGTAGGGCGAGTCGTTGGCGGCGTGCACGGCCTGCGCCTCGGTGTCGAACGGCGTGATCGAGACGACCGGCCCGAAGATCTCCTCGCGCTGCACCGGGGCATCGGCCGGCGCGTCGACGACGACGGTCGGGCGCACGGTCCAGCCGTCACCGAGACCGCCGGTCAGGATCTTGCCGCCGTGCTGCTCGATGCCCTCGAGGTACGAGCGCACCTTCCGGTGGTGGGTCTCGGAGGCCAGCGGGCCGATCTGGGTGCCCGACCGCTTCGGGTCGCCGACGACGAGCGCCTCGGCCGCGGCCTGGAACCGCTCGACGAACTCGTCGTACACCCCGCGCTGGACGTAGAGCCGCGAGCCCGCGAGGCACACCTGCCCGGCGTTGGTGAAGATCGCCTTGATCGACCAGTCGACGGCGCCGCCCAGCTCGGCGTCGTCGAAGACGAGGTTCGCGCCCTTGCCGCCCAGCTCGAGGCTGACCGGGACGAGGTTCCGCGCGGCCGCCTCGGAGATGACCCGGCCGGTGCCCGACTCGCCGGTGAAGGTGATCCGGTCGACGCGCGGGTCGGCGGTGAGCGCCGCGCCCGCCGAGTCGGGCCCGAAGCCGTGCAGCACGTTGAGCACACCCGCCGGCATGCCCGCCTCGAGCGCGAGCCGGGCGAGCATCGTCGCCGAGCACGGGGTGTCCTCCGCGGGCTTGAGCACCACGGTGTTGCCCCAGGCCAGCGCCGGCGCGACCTTCCAGGACTCGAGCATGAGCGGGAAGTTCCACGGCGCGATCGCCGCCGCGACCCCGGCCGGCGGGAACCGCGAGTACGCGTGGTGCCCGCTGTCCATGGGCAGCGCGTCGCCGTGGGCGAGCCGAGCGTGGTCGGCGAAGAACCGGATGTTCTGCGCGGTGCGCGGCACGTCCTTGCCGCGCGAGTCGTCGATCGGCTTGCCCATGTCGGTGGTGTCGGCGAGGGCGAGCTCGTCGAGGTGCTCGCCGACGAGGTCCGCGAGCCGGTGCAGGATCGCGCCCCGCTCGGCGAAGCCCATCCGCGGCCACGGGCCCTCGTCGAACGCCCGGCGCGCCGCGGTGACGGCGCGCTCGGCGTCCGCCGACGACCCGAGCGCGACGTCCGCGTGGGGCTCGCGCGTCGCCGGATCGATCGTCGGGAAGGTGGCGCCGTCGAGGCTCTCGACCTCGGCGCCGTCGATGACGTGCGGCACGAAGACCATCAGCCCTGCTCCCTCTCTCGGGCCAGCTCCAGGGCGATGTCGATGATCATGTCCTCCTGGCCGCCGACGAGGCCCAGCTCGCCGCAGCGGCGCAGGATGTCGGGGACCGGGACCTTGTAGCGCTCGCCCGCGTGCTCGGCGTGCAGCAGGAAGCTGGAGTAGACGCCCGCCCAGCCCTGGGTGATGGCGTTGCGGTCCATCTTCGGCCAGCGGTGCAGGTAGGGGCGCACGACGTCCTCGGCGGCGTCGAGCAGCGCGGTGACGTCGACGCCGGTCTCGATGCCCATGCGGTCGAACACCGCGGCGAGCACCTCGGTGGGCGAGTTGCCCGATCCGGCGCCGAGCGCGCACAGCGACCCGTCGATCTCCTTGACGCCCAGCTCCGCCGCGATCACGGAGTTCGCGACACCGAGCGAGAGGTTCTGGTGGCCGTGGTAGCCGACCCACGCCTCGTCGCCCACCTCGGCGAGCAGCGCCTCGAACCGCGCCCGCGCGTCGTTCATGAGCAGCGCGCCCGCGGAGTCGGTGACGTACGGGCACTGGCACCCGGCGTCGACCATGATCCGGGCCTGCTTCGCGAGGTCCGCCGGCGACGTGCGGTGGGCCATCATGAGGAACCCGACCGTCTCCATGCCCAGGTCGCGCGCCACCCCGAAGTGCTGGGGCGAGACGTCGGCCTCGGTGCAGTGGGTGGCGACGCGGACGACGTCGGCGCCGGCGTCGCGCGCCCGGCGCAGGTCCTCGACCGTCCCGATCCCGGGCACCAGCAGCACCGCGATCTTCGCCTGCTTCGCCTCCTCGCGGGCCGCGGCGACGAGCTCCAGCTCGTTCGTGTGCGAGAAGCCGTAGTTGAAGCTCGAGCCGCCCAGCCCGTCGCCGTGGGTGACCTCGATGACCTCGACGCCGGCGCGGTCGAGCGCGCGGACGGTGTCCCGGACCTGCTCGGAGGTGAACTGGTGGGCCTGGGCGTGGCTGCCGTCGCGCAGCGTGGTGTCGGTGAGGCGGACGTCGTGGCGGATCTCCGGGCGGCTCATGCCGGCACCTCTGCTTCCCGGGTCGAGCTCCGCTCGGCCGCGTCTCCCATGTCCCTGGCGATCAGCTCGCCGACCTGCGCCGCGGCGGCGGTCATGATGTCGAGGTTGCCGGCGTACTCGGGCAGGTAGTCGCCGTTGCCCTTGACCTCGAGGAACACGGCCACCCGGCCGTTCCCGCCCCACTTCTCGCTCGGCGGGTCGAACTGCGGCTCGGCGCGCAGGGTGTAGCCCGGGACGTACTGCTGGACGCGCGCGACCATGTCGTGCACCGAGGCCGCGACGGCGCCGGTGTCGACCTCCGGCGGCAGCGAGCAGAACACCGTGTCGCGCATGATCATCGGCGGCTCGACCGGGTTGAGGATGATGATCGCCTTGCCGCGCTCGGCACCGCCGACCTCCTCGACGGCCCCCGCCGTGGTCTGCGTGAACTCGTCGATGTTGGCGCGCGTACCCGGGCCCGCCGAGCGCGACGCCGCCGACGCGACGATCTCCGCGTACGCCACCGGCGCGACCCGCGAGACGGCGGCGACGATCGGGATGGTCGCCTGCCCGCCGCAGGTGATCATGTTGATGTCGGGGGCGGTGAGGTGCTCGCCCATGTTCACCGCCGGGCACACCATCGGCCCGAGGTGCGCAGGCGTCAGGTCGACGGCGGTGATGCCCGCCTCCGCGTAGCGCGGGGCGTTCGCCACGTGCGCCTTCGCCGACGTCGCCTCGAACACGATGCGGGGAAGCGGGTCCTGGCGCAGTAGCCAGTCGACGCCCTCGGCCGACGCGGGCACGCCCGCCGCCCGCGCGCGTTCCAGCCCGTCGGACTCGACCACGCCGACCATCGCCGTGACCTCGATGCGCGAGCTCCGCGCGAGCTTGGCCAGCAGGTCGGTGCCGATGTTGCCCGGGCCGACGATCGCGGCCGGGACCTTCGCAGGCGCACTCATGCCGGCAGCGTGACACCGCTCACCGACAGCGCGGAACCGCAGCGTTCCGCTGGCCGGGACGGGTCCTCCGACGTCAGGTGAGCAGCTGCCGCCCCGCCCGGGCCGCGCGGCCCGGCCCGTCATCTCCGAGACGACGGTTGCCACCACGTGTCGGCGATGCTGGCCACGCGCGAGGTCCGCACCCGCCGCGAGGCCGCGGCCGTCGCGCGCACCCCGGGTGTGGCGCCCGATCGCCGCCGCACCCTGCGCCGGCTCCCCTGTCAGGCGTGCGGGTAGCCCCGCCCGGCGTAGTCGAAGCCGCCCAGCTCGAGGCGGGTGTGGTCGGGGGCCTGCGGCGAGGCGTAGTAGGCGCGGATCTCGGTGATGCGGCCCTCGTCGTCGAACTCGTACCACTCCGCGCCGCGCAGGATCACCCCGAGCGAGCCCTTGTGGTGGGTCCACTCGCAGACGGCCTCGCGGCGCGGTTCGTCGACGACGATCGCGTCCACCGTCCACGACGACCCTCGCTCGCGGACCGCGGTGGCCCAGCGCTGCGCGATCACGCGCGCGCCCACCCAGGGTCCGTCGTACATGTCCGGCGGGAAGTAGTGCCGGGCGTTCCCGGCGAGGTGGGCGGCGACCGCGTCCGCGTCCCCGGACGTGCACGCGTCCATGTAGCCCCGCACCGTGGCCTCGAGCTCCGCCGACGTCGTCCCGGTCAACGCGCCTCCTTCGTCGGGTGTGTGCCGCGCGAGGATGCGGATTGCCCGACGTTCGACGCAAGCGTGGCCCCCAGGCTGGAACACGCGCGGCCGACCGAGAGCGTCGGCGCGAGGATGGGCGGCATGGGCCAGAGCGGGCGGGTGCGGCAGGACGAGGTGTACCGGGCGGGGATCACCGGGCGGCGCCCGGCGGTCCCGACGGCGTTCCCGGCGCTGGAGCGGCGGGCGCGGTGGGCGATGTCGCGGCGGGCCCACGCCTACGTCGCCGGCGGCGCCGGGAGCGAGGAGACGGTCCGCGCCAACCGGGCGGCGTTCGAACGGCACCGGGTCGTGCCCCGGATGCTGCGCGGGGTGGGAGAGCGGGACACCTCGGTCGAGCTGTTCGGCCGCCGCCACGACCACCCGCTGCTGCTCTCGCCGATCGGCGCGACCGATCTCGTGCACCGCCGCGCGGACCTCGCCGTCGCCGAGGGCGCGGCGCACGCGGGCGTCTCCATGATCGTGTCGAACCAGGCCGGCTTCCCGATGGAGGAGATCGCCCCGCGCGCCACGGCGGGCTGGTGGTCGCAGCTGTACTGGTCGACCTCCGACGACCTCGTCGACAGCTTCCTGCAGCGCGCCGAGGCGGCCGGTGCGGAGGCGGTCGTGGTCACCCTCGACACGACGACGCTCGGGTGGCGCCCGCGCGACCTCGACCTCGGGCACCTGCCCTTCGCCCGCGGGCTCGGCATCGCGCAGTACACATCGGACCCGGTGTTCGCGCGGCTGGCACGGGAGACCGCCGACAGGGCCTCGGACGCGAAGCGCCGCGGAGCCGGTCCATCGACTCGGCGGGCGAGCCCGCGCCCGACACCGGCGGCCGTGCGGACGCTGCTCGAGATCAGCCGCCACCATCCCGGACGGTTCGTCGACAACCTCCGCTCACCGTTGCCACGCGCGGCCGTCGAGACGTTCCTGCGCGTCTACTCGCGCCCGACGCTCTCGTGGGACGACATCGCGACGCTGCGTTCGCGGACACGCCTGCCGGTCGTGCTCAAGGGCGTCCTACACCCCGACGACGCTCGGCGTGCCCTGGACCACGGCGTCGACGGCGTGCTGGTCAGCAACCACGGCGGGCGCCAGGTGGACGGGTCGGTGCCGACGCTCGACGCGCTGCCCGGTGTCGTGCAGGCCGTCGACGGGCGCGCGCCGGTGCTGCTCGACTCCGGGGTCCGCAGCGGCTCCGACGCCGCTCGGGCCCTGGCCCTCGGCGCGACCGCGGTGTGCCTCGGCCGGCCTTGGGTCTACGGGCTCGCGCTGGCCGGGGCGGCGGGCGTGGCGCAGGTCGTGCGCGACGTCCTCGCCGAGCTCGACCTCACGCTCGCGCTCGCCGGGGCCCGCACGCCCGCGGAGGTGGAGCTGGCGTTCCCCACGACGGAACCGGCCGTGCGCCCGGGACGGTGATCGCGCCAGGGTGGGGGCATGACCCGGGTGCTGCTGATCCGCCACGGAGAGACCCACGGCTACTTCGACGACGTCGGCCTCACCGAGCTCGGCGAGGAGCAGTGCCGCGCGAAGGGCAAGGAGCTCGCCGCCGCCCTCGCCCCGGGAACCCGGGTGACGATGCCGCACGCCCCCACGGCCCGGGGCACGGCGACCGCGGTGCTCCTGCGGGAGGTGCTGCTCGCCGAGCTCGGGCCGGGCAGCGACGTCGAGATCGGCGAGCTCGTGCCCGACGGCCGCTTCGACAGCCTGCAGTTCCTCTACGGCGGGCAGGCGCGCGAGTCGTCCGGGGTCGCGAAGCACCGGATCGGTCTGGAGGGCGAGCGCCCGGACTGGGCGCGGGCCTTCGACCGCTTCGACACCGACTTCGGCGCGGCTTCCCAGGCGGGCGGACCCATCGACCGCTGGATGGTCTCGACCGACCTGCACTTCGAGCCGACCCAGGTGATCGCCTACCGCGCCTGGGCCGGGATCAGGGCGCAGGCGCCGGGCACGGTGGCGCTCGCCAGCTCGCACTCGGCCCTGCTGCGGGGCTTCGCCAGCGCGGCGCTGGGTCGTGACGTCGGCGAACCGCGCAACCTCGAGCACGTCGACGTCGAGCTCGACGGCGCCCGGGCGGCGGTGACGTTCCGCGGCGAGCGCGCCGACGTGGAGGTCCCGACCGAGCTCCCGCCGTGGCTGAACCCGGCCTACCTCGACGCGGGGGAGCGCGCGGCGCACCGCTGGTGACGGTGGGTCGAGGTTTCGGCCCGTCGCCGACGGCCGATGCTCCTGGGTCACCGCCCACCACACCGGGGAGCACCCCTCATGTCCCTCGCCGACACCCTCGCCCGCGGGCGTGCCCGCCTGACCGGCGAGAACGGGCCCGTCGGCCCCTCGACCGCGGCGCAGCCCACCGAGACCGACGCCGGGCACGACCCGCGCACCGCCGCGTCCCGCCCCGCCGGCGGGGCGCACGAGGACCACCGCGGCGACCAGGGCTCGGTCACCGGCACCGGCGAGACGGACGTGTTCGTCGGCCGTGCCGCGGGGCACGACGTCGGTTACGCCGGCGAGACCGGCGCCGAGGCACGACGGGAGGGCGAGCGATGAGCGTCGGGACGGAGACCAGCGCCGACGCCTCGCGGCCGCCGACCACGCCCGCACCCACGAGGCGCGTCGCGCGATCTGGATGGACGGCGTCGCGCACTGAGTCGTCCCCGGGCCGTCGTCCCCGGGCCCCTCCGGTCGGACGGGCCGCCGTCATCCGTCTCGATCTGGCCCCTGTCGCGCACGACTGATAGACGTGGACGTATGAGCGCCACGGCTACCGGCACCTCCACGTCGTCCTCGGTACGCGTCGAGGTCGACAGGCCGACGGCGGTGCTGACGCTCGACAACCCGAAGCGCCGCAACGCGCTGTCCGTCGCCACGATGACCGAGCTGACGGCCGCACTGCGCGACGTCTCCGGGCGCGAGGGCGTCCGGGCCATCGTGCTGCGTGCCGAGGGGCCCGCGTTCTCCGCCGGTCACGACCTCTCCGAGATGGTCGACCGGACGCTCTCCGAGGAGCGCGAGGTCTTCGCGGTCTGCACGGACCTCATGAACGCGCTGCACGCGGTGCCCCAGCCCGTGATCGCCGCCGTGCAGGGGGTGGCGGTCGCCGCGGGGTGCCAGCTCGTCGCCGCCTGCGACCTCGCGGTCGCCGCCGAGGGCGCGGTGTTCGGCACGCCCGGCGTGAAGATCGGGCTGTTCTGCTCCACACCGATGGTCGCGGTGACCCGTGCGGTCGGCCGCAAGCGCGCGATGCAGCTGCTGCTCACCGGCGAGACGATCGACGCCGCCACCGCGGCCGAGTGGGGGCTGGTCAACCACGTCGTCCCGGCCGGCGAGCTCGACGGGGCGGTGCACGCGCTCGCGGCCAAGGTCGCCGACGCCAGTGCGGTGACCCTGCGCATCGGCAAGGAGGCGTTCTACCGGCAGGTCGACCTCCCCGAGGACGCGGCGTACGAGGAGATGCGCGAGACGATGGCGACGAACGCGATGACCTGCGACGCCCAGGAGGGCATGTCCGCCTTCCTCGCGAAGCGGGCCCCGCACTGGCAGCACCACGAGTAGCCGCCGCCTTCCCGCAACCCTCGAGGCAAAGGAGCCCGTCCATGGCCTTCCCGGCCCTGCAGCACGTCGCGATCACCGTCTCCGACCTCCAGCGCAGCACCGAGTGGTACAGCCGCCTCTTCGGCGCCGACCCGGTGCTCGACGAGGACGAGGAGGGCGGCGCGTTCCACCACACCGTCTACGTCCTCGACGGCGGCCTGCTCTTCGGCCTGCACACCCACCACGGTAAGGAGTCGAAGGACCGCTTCGACGAGCACCGCACGGGTCTGGACCACATCTCGTTCGGGCTCCCCGGCAGCGCCGAGCTCGAGCAGTGGCGCGACAAGCTCGACGCGCTGGGCATCGCCCACAGCGGCATCAAGAAGGCGCACTACGGGACGGGCATCTCGTTCCGCGATCCCGACAACATCGCTCTCGAGTTCTTCATCGCGCCCGGCACCTGAGCCGGCTCGTGCCAGGATGCAGCGAACGCCCTGTCGGCGTGCTCGGCTGGATGTTCGCTGCGTCTCTGCGCTCGAAGTCCCGTGGATCACCGGCGGGTCGCGCGCCGCGTTCGCGTGGGAAGTCGGCGTGGGTACGGCCGAGCACGGATCGTGATAGTCCTACAAAGCAACTTATCGGGTCGGTAGACGTATCCAGTGGTAGGGTGCGGCTATGGCTGCTCGGCGGGACTACTTCGACGGCTGCGGCGCTGCGCACGCGCTCGACCTCGTGGGGGAGCGGTGGGCGCTGCTCGTCGTGCGTGAGCTGGTGCTCGGCCCCAAGCGCTTCACCGACCTGCGGGCCGGGCTGCCGCACGCGAGCCCGAACGTGCTCTCCCAGCGGCTGCGCGAGCTCGAGGACGCCGGCGTGCTGCGCCGGCGCCGGCTGCCCCCGCCCGCCGCGTCCGCGGTGTACGAGCTCACCGAGTGGGGCCAGGAGCTCGAGCCGGTGCTCCAGGCGCTCGGCCGCTGGGCCGCCCGCTCGTTGCCCGAGGCCGACGGCATCAAGGTCGACTCGTTCATCCTGTCGCTGCGCACCCTGTTCGTGCCCGAGCGCGCCGTCGACGTCGACGTGACCCTGCAGCTGGTGCTCGACGAGCAGCCGTTCAAGGTCCACCTCGCGCACGGCGAGCTCGACATCGAGCGCGGCGAGGTGTCCGGCGCGGACGTCACCGTGCGGTGCTCGCCGACGACGCTGGCCGGCGTGGTGCACATGGGCCTGCCGATCGCCGACGCCGAGGCCCAGGGGCGGCTCGTGCTCACCGGCGACGCCGCCGCGCTGACCCGCCTCGTCGACAGCGTGCAGATGCCCGAACCCCTGCCCGCCTAGGGTCGCCGCCTAGGGTCGCTGCGGCCAGCCGGGCGCCAGATCGACGTGGTCACGCGTGCGGCGCAGCGGGAACGCCGGCGCGCGCTTGTCCAGGAACGCCGTGACGCCCTCGGCGGCGTCGGCGTCGCGCCCCAGCTCGGCCACGGCCCGCGAGTCGAGGGCGTGCGCCTCCCACGGCGAGCTCGCCGAGAGCATCGACCACATCATCTGCCGGGTGAGCGCCACCGACACCGACGAGGTGTTCTCGGCGACCTCCCGGGCCAGGGCGTAGGCCGTGTCGAGGAGGTCCTCGTCGGGCACCACACGCGAGACGAGCCTGCCCTCCAACGCCTCGCGCGCGCCGAAGACCCGGCCGGTCATCGCCCACTCCATGGCCTGCGAGATGCCCACGACGCGCGGCAGGAACCAGCTCGACGCCGCCTCGGGCACGATCCCGCGGCGCGCGAACACGAAGCCGAAGCGGGCCGACGCGCCCGCGATCCGCACGTCCATCGGCAGGGTCATCGTCGCGCCGACACCCACCGCGGGGCCGTTGACCGCCGCGATCACGGGCACCCGCAGCGCGGCGAGGCGCAGCGACACCACACCGCCCCGGTCGCGTCCCACGCCGTCGATCTCGCCGTAGTGCTCGGCCTCGTCGCGGCCCCGGTCGTCGAACGTGCTGCCCCCCTCGCCCAGGTCGGCCCCGGCGCAGAACGCCCGCCCCCGCCCGGTGACCACCAGCACCCGCACCGCGTCGTCGGCGTCGATGGCGTCGCAGGCGGCGACGAGCTCGTCGCACATCCGGCCGGTGAAGGCGTTCATCCGCGCCTCCCGGTCGAGCACGATCGTGGCGATCCCGCCCACCACCGAGTACTCGATCTCGGTGTAGTCCTCCCCCGGCACGCGCGCCTCCCGTCCCTCGGTCCCCGACGCGACGCACCCTCTCGCCGCCGACGAGAACGGTCAACCCTGACCGGAACCGAGCACGGCTCGTCGCGCGCCGTTGGGCCGGACGGGCGACGGTGGGCAACGCGACGTTCTCGGGTGTCGCAGGGTGTGGACAGGCTGCGCACGGGGTAGGAAGGTCGGACGTCCGGGTCGACGGTGCGGTCGCCCGTTCCCCAGCCGGCGCCCCCGAGCGCCCGAGGAGGACCCGTGACCACCGTGATGCGCTCCCCCCTCACACCCGCCGAGGACGTCGTCGTCCCGGTTCCCGAGACGGTCGACGCGGCCACCCTGAGCTGCCGGCTGCACGCCGTCATCGCCGACCCCGCGACGCTGACGGTCGTCGTGGAGGCCGGCGACCGCGCCGACGACCCCGACCTCGCCCGCGTGCTCGCCTGCGCCCGCGACGCCGCCACCGGCCGGGGTCTGGGCTTCGTCATCAGGTAGTCGCCGTCGGACCCCCGTGGTTTCCTGGGGACATGCCGTTCGTCCACGGGCACCCGCGCGAGTCGGGGTGGGTCGTCTCCCACTACCGTCGCCCGCAACGCGCCGGGGACGACCAGCTCGACCTCATCGTGCCCGCCCCGCGCGCCCGCGACCACGAGCCGGGCGACGATCAGGACCGCGAGAGCACCTCCGACGAGGACGCCGACGACCCCGAGGACCCAGACGACCCCGACGACGCTCCCCGCGCCAGCGTCTTCTCCATCCCGCGCCGCACCGCGTCGACGAGATAGGGCCGCAACCGCTCGGGGTCGACGATCGCGTGCACCGAGCCCATCTCCCGAGCCCGGGCCACCGAGTGCTTGGTGTCGAACTCGTCGGCCACCTCGCCGAGCTTCTCCGAGCGCACCACCGGCCGCACGCCGGCCAGTTCGCCGCGCAGCTCCGCGACGTCCTCGCCGCGCTCGAGCCGTTCGCTGATCCGGCTCTCGAGGTCCGCGACGCGCGGGTCGGCGGCCGTGCGCTTGGCGACCTCGCCCGAGAACACCACCGCGGCCGCCGGCGCCCCGCCGATCACCGAGGCGTACGAACCCTCGACCGCGGCGATCTCCATCTCGTCGTTGAGCGTCCCGGAGAACACGACGAAGGCGCCGCCGTGGTACCGCGAGACGACGCAGAAGACGATCGGCCCGTCGAAGTTCACGACCGCCCGGCCGATCTCCGCGCCGTACTCGAGCTGCAGCCCGCGCAGCGACTCCGGCGAGCCGTCGAAGCCCGACAGGTTGGCCAGCACGACCACCGGCCGGTTGCCGCTCGCCGCGTTGATCGCCCGCGCCGTCTTCTTCGACGACCGCGGGAACAGCGTGCCCGCGGTCCACTGCGACGGCCCGTCCACCGGCGGCGGCCCCCGTCGGGGGATCGGCTTGGACTCGATGCCGATGAGCTCGACGGGCCGGCCGCCGAGGTGGGCGTCGAGCACCACCACCGACTCCGCGGCCTGCATGTCGGCCCAGCGCTCGAGCGTCGGGTGGTCGGTGTCGGCGACGCCGCTCATCAGCGAGCGGATGTCGAACGGCTTCTTGCGCTCGGCGTTGCTCGCCGGGTCGAAGATCTCCCCGATGACGGTGAACCCGTCGCCGTGGTGCGGCGCCGACCGGACGTCGCGCTCGACCGGGTCGTGGGTGGGGGCGGGACGAGGGAAGCGCTCGCCGGGCACGACGTAGGTGTGCCGGTAGTGCGCGAGCAGCACGTCGACGGCCCCCGAGAGGTCCGGCGCCCAGTACTGGGCCTCGCCGTTCGGGCCCATGATGCGGTCGTAGCCGCCGATGCCGTAGTTGTCCTCGGCCGAGACGCCTCCGGAGTAGTCGAGCGACTGCTTGCCGGTGAGCACCATCGCCGAGTCCGGGGTCATGACGAGGATGCCCCGGGTGTGCATGAGCATCGTGGCCTCGGCGTTCCAGTAGGGCTGGGCGCCGACGTTGATGCCGGTGACGACGACGTTGATCTCGCCGCCGGCCTGCGTGAAGTCGATGATCGCCCGGAGCACCCGGGAGATCCAGTCCATGTTCTCGGTGCCGGAGTCCATGGCGATCTTCGCGCCCGCCGACACCGCGTACCACTCGATGGGCACGCGGTGCTCGCGCGCGAGGTCGATGGCGGCGAGGACGCGACGGCACTCCGGCTCGGCGATCGCCCCCAGCGCGCGGGTCGGGTCGCCGAGCAGCACCACGCGCGTGAGGCCCTCGGGTTGGCGCAGGGTCGGCGTCGTGACCATGCCGAGGACGAAGTTGGCCGTGTTCGACCCGGGCGCGCGGTCGACCGGGACCGGCTCGAGGGTCTCGGGGTCGATGTCGTACTCGGTGAACGTGCCCGCCTCACCGCCCGGGTCGGGGCTGCGGGTGAGCAGCGGGACGAGCTCGTAGGGGTAGAGCGCACCGCGGCGCGCGGCCTTGATGACCTTCTGGGTGTACGCGTCGAGCTCGGCCATCGGCCGGGTCGGCGGGGTGGTCACCCGCAGGGTGAGCCCGGCGCCCGGCGGGCGGGACATCCGCAGCAGGAACTCGCCGTCCGGGGTCCGGAACCGCACCATGACCTGCTCGATGCCCAGCGACTCGGTGCGCGGGGCGAGCGTGCGCACGATCCCGTCCAGCTCGGCCAGCGGGACCTCGACGAGCGGCCAGACGTAGAGCAGCACGCGGTTCCAGCGCAGCGCCGCCAGCTCCGAGTCGGCGGCGCGCGCCGAGCGCAGGCTGTCGAGCGCCGCGTCGAGCACGGCCTCGACCTGGGGCAGCGCCCGCACCGTCCCGTCGTCGCCGCGCAGGATCGTGAGGTCCCGGACGTCGCCGGTGACGATCAGCCGGCGGTCCTCCGGAACGTGGCGGCCCCGGGCGTGGAACAGGTGGACGTCGGTGGCCGAGGGCAGGCGGGTCAGGTCGAAGTCGCGCAGCCGCCACAGCCCGAGCCGCTCGGCGACCATCGGGTGCAGGCCGCGCAGGGTGCGGTCCTCGACCGGGAGGCGAAGCGACGGGGGGAGCGCACCGAGCGGGGAGCTCGACCCGGGAGGCGGCGCGTGCGCGTCGTCGGGCCGGAAGGTGAACCAGCTGGTGGCGGCGCCGCCGTGGTCGCCGTCGTGCCCGGTGCCGCGGATGCCGACCGTCACGCGCCCGACGGCCGCGGGGATCGTGCCGATCGAGTCGCGGATGCGCCTCGCGCGTTCCTCGGGCCCGTCGGGGGCCTCGGGGCCGCGCGGTGAGGTGACGTAGAGGTCGACGAGCACGGTGTCGCCGTCCGGGAGCGCCTCGATGAGGCGGTGCAGGTCGGTCGACACGGTCGCCGGGGCCGTGGCGCCGTCGGGCTGGTCGACCGTCGCCACGGTCGCGAGGACCACGTACGAGTCGCCGTCGTGGGTGTACCGCGCGGTGAGCAGCGGGCGCCCCGGGTGCTCGTCGACGTGCACGTCGCCGACGTCGCGGATGAGCCCGTAGTAGCGCCGGGTCATCACCTCGAGCATCACCGCGTGGTGGCGCTCGGAGAACAGCCCGAGGATCGGCTCGCCGGACGCGACGATCTCGTCGATCTGCGCCGACCGGGTCGCGGGGTCGTCGGACAGCGCGTCGAGCTCGGCGCGCACCCGCTCCTGGGTCTGCTCGCGCTCGGACTCGATCAGCGGGGCGTCGAAGCAGCGGAACCGCACCTGGCGGGCCAGGTCGCCGACCTGCGGGTGCCGCACCTGGGTGGCGGCGACGAGGTGGTCGAGCACCGCGCGGTAGGCCTCCCCCTGATCGTCGCCGTCGGCGTGGACCGACTCCGGCGCTCGCAGGCGGGCGCGCATCAGCGCGGCGACCACCGGCTGGTGCGCGCCGGAGCGGCGGTGGGCCAGGAACATCCGGTACAGCGCGGGCCCGAGCAGCTCCGGGGCGGCGGTCAGGTCGGGTACCCCGTAGTGCTCGAGCGCCCGGGTGAGCTTGAGCCGGAAGGACTCGGGCAGGACCTCGGCGTCGGCGTCGCGCGAGCGCAGGTAGGCGTAGAAGTACTCCTGCGGGTTGCGCGTCGACTCCTCGTCGACCGCGGTGTCGTCGAGCTCGCCCGGACCGCCCTCGAGGCGGCGGTTGCGCGAGAGGGCGGAGAGGTCCGCGACGATGCGCAGGATGCCCATCTCGTCGGCGAGCAGGTCGCGGTCGTCGGCGGGGAGCTCCTCGCGGGCGCGGTCCAGCGCCTCCAGCAGGGGCGTGGTCTCGCGCTCGTCGACGTCGTAGCCCAGCACGAGCGCGCGCAGGGCCGCGAGCGCGTCACGGGCCCGGGTGCGGGCGTCGGCCCGCACGTCCTCGGGCATCGGCGAGGCCAGCGCGGCGAGGCTGACCCGCTCCTCGCCCGACGAGCCGCCCGGGTCGTCGGCGTCGGGCTCGAGCCGCACGAGCCGCGACCCGCCCTCGACCTGGGTGTTGGCGTCGACCAGCACCTCGGCGACCCGCCCGCTGACCGGGGCGCGCAGTGCGGTCTCGAGCTTCATGCTCTCGACGACGGCGACCGTGTCGCCCTCGCTGACGGGGTCACCGGGGGAGACGGGGATCGAGACGACCATCGCCGGTGCGGGGGCGCGCACGAGCCCGGCCTCACCGCCGGCGATGCGGTGCACGGCGCCGTCGACCTCGACGAGGTAGTCGGGGCCCTGCGCCACCGACAGGACGCCGAAGGTGCGCCCGCCGACGGTCAGGCGGCGCTCGAAGCGCCCGGAGCGCTCGACGACGACGTCCACCCCGGAACCATCACCGTCGCCCTCCAGCACCACCCGGTAGTGCGACGGCCGCGTGCGGGCCACCCGCAGCCGGTAGGACTCGCCCACGACGCGGACGTCGACCTGGTGCCACACCTCGTGGCCGACCTCGGGCCGGCCGCGCTCGGCGGAGAGGAACAGGCGGCCCTCCTGGCGGAACTCGTGCGCCTCGTGCGCCTCGACGGCGGCGGCGAGCAGGGCGACGTCGACGCGGCGCGGCGGGGTGTAGCCGTCGGCCATCATCGTGTCGAGCCAGGTCGTGTCCGCGGTGCCCTCGGTGACCTCGGGCCGCGAGAGCAGGTCGAGCAGGAACGCCTTGTTGGTGGTGCCGCCCTCGACGACCACGGCCGTCTGGCGGATCGCGCGCGACAGCCGGGCGCGGGCCTCGTCGCGGGTGCGGCCCCACGCGATCACCTTGGCGATCATCGAGTCGTACTGCGGCGGGATGACGTCCCCGGTGGCCACGCCGGTGTCGACGCGGATGCCGGGGCCCGCGGGCAGCACGAGGTGGCGGATCGCGCCGGGGGCGGGCGCGAAGCCACGCTCGGGGTCCTCGGCGGTCAGGCGGGCCTCGATGGCGTGCCCGGAGGCCGGTGGGCGGATCGGGTCCGCCTCGCCCAGAACCTCGGCCAGCTCGCCGCCCATCGCGACGTGGAGCTGGAGCTTGACGACGTCGACACCGGTGACGGCCTCGGTGACCGGGTGCTCGACCTGCAGCCGGGTGTTGACCTCCATGAACGAGAGGACCTCGTTCGCCGGGTCGTAGAGGAACTCCACCGTGCCGGCGTTGACGTAGCCCGCGGCGCGGGCGAGGTCGGCGGCGCTCTGACGCAGCAACCGGTCCTGCTCGGCGTCGAGGGCCGTGGACGCGGACTCCTCGAGCACCTTCTGGTGGCGGCGCTGGACGCTGCAGTCGCGCACGCCGAGCGTCACGACCCCGCCCGCGGCGTCGGCGACCACCTGTACCTCGACGTGCCGCCCGCCGCGCACGGCGCCCTCGAGGAACACCGTGCCGTCGCCCGCGGTGCGCGCGCCCTCGGACGAGGCGCGGGTGACGGCGTCGTCGAGGTCCTCGGCCCGGCCGACGAAACGGATGCCGCGACCCCCGCCGCCGGCGGTGGCCTTGACCATCAGCGGGAAACCGATCTTCTCCGCGGCGGTGCGTGCGGCCTCGACGTCGGCGACCGGGCCGCCGCTCCAAGGGGCCATCGGCACGCCGACGCTCTCCGCGATCCGCTTCGACTCGATCTTGTCGCCGAGCCGGCGCATGGTCTCGGAGTTCGGGCCGACGAACGCGATGCCCAGCCGCTCGCACAGCGCGGCGAACTCGGCCCGTTCGGACACGAAGCCCCAGCCCGGCCACACGGCGTCGGCGCGGCAGGAGACCAGCGCCCGCTCGAGCTCGGGGAGGTCGAGGTAGGGCACCGGGCCCATGTCGTCCGGGTCGTCCGGGCCGATCAGCACGGCCTCGTCGGCCTCGCGCACCGCCATCGCGTGGCGGTCGACCGCCGTGTGCACGGCGATGGTGCGGATCGGCGGGAGGACGCCGTCGTTCTCGACGTTCCACTCCCGTACGGCGTTGATCAGACGCATCGCGGGCTCACCGCGGTTGACGATCGCCAGGCGCTGGAACGGACGAGGCGGCACGCTCACGGTCGCCGACCCTAACGGCGACCGGCGGGTCACGCGGAGTCCTCGGGGTGCTCGCTAGCCCGCCGGGTGGCTCCCGTGCCCGATCCCTCTCACCGCTCGCCGGACCGCGGCGGGAACGTCATCAGGTCGGGGACGCGCCCGACGCTCGCGGGCCCGGACGCCCGTGGGGTCTCGTCGCGCAGCTCGCGGAGCAGGTCGGTCACGGGTCGGCCCTGCCCGTGGGCGGCCGGGTGCGCGGTGCGCGCGAGGTCGGCGAAGATCGGCGTCGGCTCCATCGCGGCGATGCTAGCCGCGACCGTCCGTTCCCGGACCGACGCGCCCACGGTCGTGCGGAAGCGCATCACCCGCCCGAAGGGCACCCACGAGCCGGACCACGACGCCGACGGCACCGAGGCCGCCGAGCGCGAGCAGCACCACGGTGCCCCACCCGTCGAGCGCGCCCTGGATGAGCACGGCGTGCCCCACGCCGAGCACCACGACCAGACCGGCCAGGCTCCCGTGCACGAACCGCCAGGTGGCTGCCGACCAGCGCAGGCGCCGCCGCAGGAGCCCGAGCAGCGTGACCACCGCCAGCAGGATCGTCGCGATCAGCGCCATGCGAGCCCGCGTCGGGCCGTCGATCGACATCGCGTAGAGCGCGTCGTCCGGGCTCTCGACCACGAGCGCGAGCACGTGCACGGCCACGAGCACGGCGATCACCCCGCCGGCGCGGACGTGCGCGCCGACCTTCCGGCGCGTGAGCCAGGGCTGGGCGGCGAGGGCGGCGACGGCGACGCAGGCCGCGAGTGTCGACACGACGAGCACGGGGGAGGCCTGCGCGAGGTGGGGCGCGGCCACCGCGAGGCCGAGCAGGAGCACCCCGCCCAGCGTCGCGACCCCGAGGACCACTCTCACGAGGCCGGCACCAGCGTGAGGTCGACGACGGCGAGGGGGTCCTCGGGGTCGACGACGTGCCGCTGCCACACCGACTCCCACGGGCTGCGGTCGGGATCGTGGGCGACGTGCACGTTGGGCTCGCCGAACTGGGCCACCGCCGGGTCGGTGTCGACGCGGTAGCGCCCGTCCGGGCCGGTGAGGACGGTGGTCCGGTTCTCGCGCTCGCTGCCCAGCGCGGTCTGCAGCCACACCTGGACGGGAACGCCGTGCAGCGGACGGCACGCGGTGTCGCGAACGATCCCGGTGATCTCGAGACCGCGGCCGAGCGGCACGTCGAGCGGGGCGTCCTCGCGGTAGTTGTTGCGTCCGCCGGGGTTGGTCACCGTCGGCGGGCAGGTTGCGCCGGGGGCGGGCGCCGGCGCGGCGGTCACGACCTCCGTCGCGCCCACGTTCCGCGCACCGGTGCCCGACTCGTCCGAGCGCCACAGCGCCGCGGCGATGATCGCGACGAGCAGGACCACCGAGGCGACCGCGACGGGGTGCGGGCGGGTGCGGGGCACGTCCCGAGCATGCCTGGTGTCCGGGTCAGTCGGGGACGCGGGCGAGCACCACGGAGTTGACGACGTCGGTGTGCGGGTGCAGCACAGCGAGCGGTTCCAGCCCGCCGAGACCCTCGTCGGCGACGTCGAGCACGGGGTAGAGCAGGCCACGCAGTGAATGCGCGCTGCGGGCGAGCACGGTGGCGCCGGGGCGCATCCGCGCGCGGACGTGGGCGAGGGCGGCGGCCTTGTCGCCGGGGGCGAGACCGACGAGGGCGGCGACGCACACGAGGTCGTAGCCGGTGAGGTCGTCGAGGGCCAGGACGTCGCCCCGGGTGACCGTGACGTCGTCGCCCAGCGCGCGCGCCACGGCGCCGCCGAGCGCGACGGCCTCCGGGTCGAGGTCGACGGCGTCGACGGTGACGCCGTGGCGTGCGAGCAGCAGCGCCGAGAGCGGCAGCGGCCCGGAGCCGACGAACAGGGCGCGGCGGGGCGCGCGCGGGGCGTGGCCGGCGACGGCGTGGTACTCGATGCGGGTGAGGTCGCGGTAGTTCTGCAGGTACGGGAAGCGCTCGAGCTCGGCGTCGGGGTCGGTCGCGGCGAGCACGCGGCCGGCCCAGGCCCGCTCGAGGGCGTACTCGCCGCTCGCACATCGGGCCCGCAGGTCGGGCAGGCGGTCGGTCAGCTCCGGGTCGGCCAGCACGGCCTCGACGACGTGGTGCGGGCGCGGCGTGACGGCGAGGCCGACGAGCCGGGTGAACAGCGCATCGGTGTCGGGGCCGGGCTCCAGGTCGGGCGCGGCGACCAGGGCGTCGTGCAGGGAGAGGATCTCGGCGAGGAGGGCGGTGTGCTCGGCGGCGGTACCGCAGGCCCGAACCGGGAGACGGCCGGCGCGGGTCCGGGCGGTCGGGCGGGTGATCGCGCGGTTGTACGGGGTGCTCATCTCCGAGGGGACCTCCCACCGGCGGGCGACATCGTCCGAGAGCCCATGGAACGCGATCTCTCGCTCTGGCACGATACGTAAACGTGTACGCAACTGACAACGCCGGATCGTCGGACGGCGGGTTCGCGGACCTCCCCGCGAGCGAGCACGTCGACGTCGCGGTCGAGGGACTGCGGATGCTCGCGGACCCGACGCGGTTGCGGATGTTGTGGCTGCTCTGCGGCGACGAGCTCGACGTGTCGACGCTCGCGGAACGCCTGGGCGCGACGCGGCCCGCGGTCTCGCAGCACCTCGCGAAGCTCCGCCTCGCCGGTCTGGTCACCCAGCGACGTGCGGGACGTCACGTCCTCTCGCGTGCGCGGGATCACCACGTCGGCGACCTGCTCGACGTGCTCCTCCACGACGCGGGACACCGTCGGGCGATGACCGCGCACCCGCCGGAGGCCCCGCCGTAGGGTCCGGTGCCGTGGGGGAGCCGGACGGTCAGCTGGCGTGCTCGAGCGCGAGGTCTGGCACGACCTCCTCACCCCCGACGCCGCGGACACCCTGCGCCGCGAGCTGCACCCACGTCTCGCCGACCCGACGACCACGCCGCTGTGGGTGCTGTCGATCGGTCTGCGGATCGGCGGGCGCCACCGCGACGTCGGCATGCTCGGGGTGACGTTGCGTCACCCCGACGGGAGCCCTCTCGGCGCGGTCCTGATCTACGCGCCGCTCCTGCCCGCGCGGGTGCTCGCGCTGGTCACCGAGG
This sequence comes from Actinomycetospora sp. 2LY8.5, assembly GCF_057180585.1. NCBI lineage: Bacteria > Bacillati > Actinomycetota > Actinomycetes > Pseudonocardiales > Pseudonocardiaceae > Actinomycetospora > Actinomycetospora sp. 2LY8.5. Next base: position 389,846 of record NZ_JBXUHE010000004.1, on the reverse strand, counting down.
GCGACGAGGCCATGTTCGAGCGCATGGCCGACCTCTCCGCGCCCGCCCAGCGGTCGGCCGCGGTGGTGTTCGCCGACATCGACGGGTCCGGGCCGTTGTCCCGGCGCCTGCCGACGCCGGTCTACTTCGAACTGATCCGCGGGGTCACGACCGCGTTCGACGAGCTGGTCGGCCGGCACGGCGGCATCGTCGGCAAGCACGCGGGCGACGGGGCGAGCGCCTACTTCCTGAGCGACTCCCACGGGTCCGACGCCGACGCCGCGAGCGCCGCGCTGCGCGTCGTGCAGGAGCTGCCGGGCGTCGTGGCCGACGTCGTCGCCGATCTGGCCGAGAGCGGTGCGGAGGTCCGCGCCGAGGACTGCCGCATGAACTTCGGCGCGCACTGGGGCGCCGGGCTGTTCATCGGGCAGATCGTCACCGGCGGCCGGCTCGAGGTCACGGCGCTGGGCGACGAGGTCAACGAGTGCGCGCGCGTGGAGCAGGTCGCGACCGGGGGCCAGCGGCTCGTCACCAAGAACCTCGTCGAGCGCCTCGGCGAGGACTCCGCCGCCGCGCTCGGCCTGCGTCCCCGTGGCCTGACCTACCGGATGCTCGCCGAGCTCACCCGCGACGGCGGTGCGGGCGGCGGCAAGGCCGAGCGCGATGCGGGGTCGTTGGCGGTCCACGATCTCGGTTGAACTCCTCTACGGTCTCGGGAATGAGCGCCGACAAGAGTTCCCTGATCAGTGAGGACGAGCGGCAGCGGCTGACGGCGGCGCGCGACCGGATCCGCGAGGAGTTCCTCTACTCGCGTGAGAACCGGCCGCCCTCGACGGGCAAGGGCATCCACCACACCGCGCTGGTCTGCCGCGACGTGCGCACCACCGTCGAGTGGTACCAGAACGTGGCGGGCTTCCCGGTCACCGTGCTGTTCGAGAACCGCGACCTCGCCGGCTCGACGCACTTCTTCTTCGACGTCGGCAACGGCAACTGCCTCGCCTTCTTCGATCTTCCGGGCGTCGATCCGGGCCCCTACGCCGAAGTGCTCGGCGGGCTGCACCACATCGCGATCTCCGTGCCCGGGAGCCAGTGGTACGGGATCAAGCGCCGCCTCGACGAGCGCGGCGTGGAGTACGTGATCGAGTCCGAGGTCTCGATCTACACACACGACCCTGACGGCGCACGCGTCGAGTTCATCATGGACCCGCTGGGCGAGATGTACGGCGAGGACACCGTCTAGGAGACCGCCTCGCCGGTGCTGGCACAGCCAGGCCGCCCGTCAAGCGGGTGGCGAGAGGTCGTTGCGGGCGGCGCTGGCGCCTTCGCGGAAGCGGTTGAGGTGCGCGCCGACCGTGCGGGGGTCGGGTGTCGGGGCCGGGCGGGCCCGCGTCGGGGCCTGGATACCGCCGGGGGCGAGGCGGGCGGAGGGCTCGCGGATCGGTAGCCCGGCCGGCGTCAGCTCCACGGTCGACTCGCGCAGCGCGGTGCGCGCCGCCTCGTGGCCGCTGTCGGCCGGGGACGACCAGGCGGCGCCGGGCTCCGAGGACTCCAGGAACCACGCCGACAGCTCGTCGAAGATCGGTTCGCTGGTCGCGGCCCGGCGGTGGGCCCCGCTCGGCCGCTCGGGCGCGCTCGGTGGCGGCGGCGGGACGGTCTCGACCGGCCGGAAGGCCTCGCTGGGCGTGCGCGCCGCCGGGAGCGGGGGCGTCACCGGATCCGGGGGCGTGATCGGCTCGGAGGGTGCCTGCTCGGACGGCGTCGCCGGCGTGGACGGCGCACGGAACGACGGCGCACGGAACGACGGCGCACGGAACGACGGCGCACGGAACGACGGCGCACGGAACGACGGCGTCGTCGTCGGGTCCCAGCGCGCCATCAGCTCGCGCACCTCGCCGTCGGTGTGGGCGGGGACCCGGACGACGGGGACGCCGTAGCGCTGCACGCGACGCCGGAACCGCTCGGGCAGCTGACTGAAGCGCAGCCCGTCGAGCTGTTCGAGGTACTCACCCGCCGACGTGGTCACGCCGGCCACGGGCAACTCGTCGTGGGTGAACCGCCAGAGGGCGCGGAGGCGTTCGTTGCCGTCGAGCAGGACCTCGCGCTCGTCGTCGCTGGCGATGACGAGCGCGGGCAGCGGCCAGTTCCGCAGCACGGTGTCGACGAGGAGCTGCTGGCGCCGCCGGTCCCACCCGTCCGTCGCGTCCCACCCGGTCTCGAGCTCACCACGCGCCACGCGCGTGAGCAGCACCTCGGCCTCGACGACGGAGTGATGGAGGTGCATACGGGCTCCCTCCCGGGCGGCGTGGCGCCACATCGTAGGCGACGACGTCCAGGGGCCGCCGCCCGCGCGTGACCGAACTCGGGAGACGCGCAGCACGACGCCGTCGCCGCGGGTCGGAGCCCGGCGACCCCCTTTCGCCGCCGACGTGACCACGGGGAGCCCCGATCGACCCGGTCGGGTGGTGCGTCCGATCCGACCGGGTCAGCGGCCCTTCCACTGCGGGGCGCGCTTCTCGGCGAACGCGGCGGCGCCCTCGCGAGCGTCCTCGCTGCCCAGCACCGGCCGGAGGATCGTGCCCTGGCGCTCCCACATCTCGTCGGCCGTCCACGACGCCGACTCGACGATCACCTGCTTGCTCGCGCGCACCGCGAGCGGGCCGTTGGCGCCGATCCGGCCGGCCAGCTCGCGGGCGCCGTCGAGCGCGCCACCGGGGGCGGTCAGGTGGTTGACCAGACCCCAGCGGTGCGCGTCGGCGGCGGAGATCGGGTCGCCGGTCAGCGCCAGCTCCATCGCGACCGTGCGCGGGATGCGCGCGGGCAGGCGCATCAGCCCGCCGGCCGCGGCCGCGAGCCCGCGCTTGACCTCCGGGATGCCGAAGCTCGCCTCCTCCGAGGCCACGACGAGATCGCACGACAGCGCCAGCTCGCAGCCGCCGGCCAGCGCCGGGCCCTCGACCGCGGCGATGAGCGGCTTCGACGGCGGGCGCTGGGTGATGCCGGCGAACCCGCGGTCCCCGATGTGCGGGCGCTCGCCGCGCAGGAACGCCTTGAGGTCCATGCCGGCGCTGAAGAACCCGCCGGCGCCGGTGAGGATGCCGGTGACCAGCTCGTCGTCGCCGTCGAGCTCGTCGAGGGCGTCGGCGATCCCCTGGGCCACGGCGGTGTTGACCGAGTTCCGGGCCTTCGGCCGGTCGATCGTGATGACCAGCGTCGTGCCCTCGCGCTCGGTGCGGAGGACGACCTCGTCGTCGCTCGTCCCGCTCACCGCGGCGCCATCCGGATCGCGCCGTCGAGGCGGATCGTCTCGCCGTTGAGCATGGGGTTCTGCAGCATCGAGACCGCCATCTGCCCGTACTCGGCCGGGTCGCCGAGGCGGCGGGGGTTGGGCACCGAGTCGCCGAGCGCCTTGCGGACGTCCTCGGAGAGCGTCGCGAACAGCGGGGTGTCGAACAGCCCCGGTGCGATCGTGTTGACGCGCACCAGCTTCGAGGCGAGGTCGCGCGCGGCGCACAGGGTCATCGACACGACGCCGCCCTTGGATGCCGAGTAGGCCATCTGCCCGATCTGGCCCTCGAACGCCGCCACCGACGCCGTCATGATCATCGCGCCGCGCTCGCCGTTCACGGGCTCGGTGCGGGCGATCGCGGCACCGCCGAGGCGCAGGGCGTTGAACGAGCCGAACAGGTTCACCCGGATGACCCGCTCGAAGGACTCCATGTCGCCGGGGTCGCCGTTCTTCTCCACGACGCGGGTGAGGCTCCCGATGCCGGCGCAGTGCACGAGCGCGCGGAACGGGCCGGCGGCCTCGGCCGCGGCGACCGCGGAGCCCAGGGCGTCGGCGTCGGTGACGTCGGCGGCCACGAACTCGCCCCCGAGGTCGGCGGCGACCTCCTTGCCGTTCGACGACGGGAGGTCCGCGACGACGACATGGCCGCCCGCGGCGGTGATCGCCTTCGCGGTGGCCAGCCCGAGGCCGGACGCGCCGCCGGTGACGAGGGCCGAGACGCCCTGCAGATCCATGATCAGTCCCTTCGGTGAGCGGTGACGTGGACCGCACCATAAACGGTCAGGGCTGACCGTGTCACCCGGCCCGGCTGCCGGTCCGCGTCCCGGTCACGAGCGCCGCCGCGACCGCGACGAGCAGCGTGATGCCGGCGGCCACCCCGATCGCCGCGGCCGGCGCGACCCGGTCGATGAGCACGCCCGCGAGCGGCGAGGCCACCGTGGCGCCGACCATGAGCGCCGAGCCGTGCAGGCCCGTCGCGACACCGCGGGCGTCGTCGGGGGCGAGGCGGCCGACGGTCTCGGCCGCCGCGGCGAGCGCGGGTGCGCAGAAGGCCCCGGCCGGCACGAGCAGCAGCGTCAGCGTCCACCACGGCCCGCCGAGGGCGACCGGCAGCGACCCGACGGCGAGCAGCCCGAGCAGCACCGCGGTCGGGGGCGGGCGTCGCGCCGCTCCGTAGATCCAGCCGCCGACCAGCGACGCCGCACACCAGACCGTGTTGGCGAGCGCGAACCAGGCCGTCTCGTCCCGCGCGGTGAGCATCGCGACCACGGACAGCTCGGTGGCCGTGAGCATGAGGATCGCGGCGGCCGTGGCACCCAGGGCGACGAGCATCGCGCCGCGCAGCCACGTGCGCACCGGCGGCGCCGGGCGCTCACCCGGCCGGGCATCCCCGGCGCGCACGGGCGGGTCGAGCCAGCCGAGCGCGACGGTGGCGAGGACGAACGCCACGCCGACGAGCCACGGACCGGCACCGGGCAGCGCGAGGACCACGAGGGTGCCGAGGGCCGGGCCGACCGCGTAGGCGACCTCGGTGGACATCGCGTCGAGGGCGAAGGCCGGACGCTGGTGCTCCGGGGGTACGGACGCCGCCAGGGACTGGCGCACCACGGCGAACGCGGGCGGGGCCAGCAGCCCCGCGGTGAGCGCGGCGGGGATCAGCCCGGTGGCGTCGAGGAGCGGGACCAGTGCCCAGAACACGGCCTGCGCGAGCCCGCAGAGCACGAGCACCGGGCGCAGCCCGTGGTGGTCGACCAGACGGCCCACGAACGGCGCGCCGAGCGCGATGCCCGCGGTGATCGCGCCACCGACCAGCCCCGCCGCGGCGAAGCCCTCGTCGAGCCCGATCGCGACGTGCAGGGTGAGGACGACGCCCGTCGCGGTCACGGGCAGGCGCGCGGCGAACCCGATGAGGTAGAGCGGGGCGAGGCGCGGGAGCCGGAGCACCGTCCGGTAGGTGGCGACGCCCCCGCCGACAGCACCCGCCACGTGTCCATCATGACCCACGCGGGCACGTCGTTTCCGACGTGATCCGCCGCGGGCACCTGTGGGCCATGACCGCACCACCCGTCCTCCCCACCGCCACCTACGCCGTCACCGGCGCCTCCGGCCACCTCGGACGCCTCGCGGTCGACGCCCTGCTGCGCCGCGGAGTCCCGGCCCGCAACGTGTTCGCGCTCGTCCGCCGCCCCGACAAGGCCGGCGACCTCGCCGACCTGGGCGTCAGCGTGCGCGAGGCCGACTACGACCGGCCGGAGACCCTCGACGCGGCGCTCGAGGGCATCGAGCGGCTCCTGCTCGTGTCGAGCCCGACCGTCGGCAACCGCGTCGAGCAGCACACGAACGTCCTGCGGGCGGCGGACGCCGCCGACGTCGGCTTCGTCGTCTACACGAGCGTGCTGCACGCCGACGAGACCGAGCTGGTCCTGGCGCCCGAGCACGCCGGCAGCGAGGACGTGCTGCAGGCCTCGGGGCTGCCGTTCGCCGTCGCCCGCAACGGCTGGTACACGGAGAACTACACCGGCCGCCTCGACGAGTACCTCGCGCGCGGCGAGATCGTCGGCGCCGCCGGGGACGGGCGGGTGTCCGCCGCGACGCGCGCCGACTACGCCGAGGCCGCCGTGTCTCTGCTCGTCGGCGACATCGTCGACCAGCAGGGCTACTGGGAGCTCGGCGGGCCCGCCTTCTCGATGGCCGATCTGGCCGCGACGATCACCGAGGTCACCGGCACCGAGGTCTCCTACCGCGATCTCACGCCCGAGGCGTTCACCGACCTCCTGCGCGGGGCGGGGGCGGACGACGACACCGCCCGGTTCGTCACCGCGCTCGAGACCTCCACCGCGCAGGGCGAGCTCGAGACCGACAGCCCGGCGCTGGAGAACCTGCTCGGCCGCGCGCCGACGTCCCTCGCCGACGCGATCCGGGCCGCGCGGTTGTCGCCGCCGTTGTAGCTTCCGGGCCATGGAGACCTTGCACGGGCGCGAGGAGCTCCTCGCGTCGCTGGGCCGCGAGCTCGGGCCGGGGGAGTGGCTGGAGATCGGCCAGGACCGGATCGACGGCTTCGCCGACGTCACCGGCGACCACCAGTGGATCCACATCGACCCGGAGCGCGCCGCCGCAGGTCCGTTCGGCGCGACCGTGGCCCACGGGTTCCTGACGCTGTCGCTCGTACCGCTGCTGCTCGACGGGCTGCGCCGGGTCGAGGGCACCCGGATGGGCCTGAACTACGGGCTGGAACGCGTCCGGTTCCCGTCCGCGGTGCGCTCCGGCACGCGGGTCCGGGCGCGCTCGACGCTCGTCGACGCCACCGACGTCGGCGACGGCGGGCTCCAGCTGGTCACCCGCGTGACGATCGAGGTCGAGGGTTCGGAGAAACCGGCCTGCGTGGCCGACCTCGTGACCCGCGCCTACTTCTGAGCGCTCACGCCGACCTCATGCCACGGGTCGGACGGCCGGCGGGTCGAGGAAACGGGTGTCGACCCCGACCTGCCGGTCGGGGTGCTCCTGGAGGAAGCCGCGCACGAGCGGGCACAGCGGGACGATCCGGTAGCCACGGTGGCGCAGGAGGGCCAGGGCCCCGTCGAACAGGGCGGCCACGGCGTCCTCGTCGGCGCCGTCGAGCTGGGTGAACGCGAGGACCGCGGCGTCGGCGCGCAGGCCGTACTCGACGAATCCCACCGCCGTTCCGTGGCGACGAACCTCGACACGCGTGCGCACGGGGTCGTAGGCGATCTCGAACGCCTGCTCCATGTGCGGTCCCCCGACCCTGAGTACGACTTCGGACACTCAGCGTCGTCGGTACGGCCAGCAGGCGCAAGGGCGCTGTCATCACAGCGGGTGATGCCGTGACCTCGGAGAGGTGGACGGGCCGTGCGGTGCGACGACCGGCCGCTCGGCTCACGATCGGGCCCCACTCGACCGGATCGTCCGGGGGCGTGCGGTTGGCGCCGACGACCGAGGGGTAGCTCAGGACTGCCGGTGCGCAGCGGAGCGTGACCGGGCGAGGAGGTGGCCGTCATGGACGCCACGCCCACCGCCATCGGGCGGACCCCCGCCGACACGACGGTCGACCCTTCGGCCTCGTCCCTCCCGTTCCCGTCCTGGTGGCTCACGGCCACGGACCTGGTGCGCGCCTCGGTCGAGACGGTCACCTGGCACACGGTGCGTCACGTCCTGCCGCGTGGCGGACGTGGCGAGGGCCGGCCCGTGCTCGTGGTCCCCGGGTTCCTCACCAGCGACATCACCACCGCCGCCTTGCGCGCCCACCTGCGCAGCCGCGGCTTCCACACCCACCGCTGGACGCTGGGGCTCAACCACGGCTTCACCGACGCGATCCTCGACGGGGTCGTCGACCGGCTCGACGAGCTGCACGCCCGCCACGGTCGCCCGGTGGCGATCGTGGGGTGGAGCCTGGGCGGCCTCATGGCCCGGTGGCTGGCGCACCTCCGTCCCGATGCCGTCGAGCGGATCGTCTGCCTCGGCTCGCCGTGGCGCGCCGAGGCCGAGGAGACCCGCGTCAACGGCGCGTTCCGCGCCGCCGAGCGGCACTGGGGCTTCTCCGCCGACACCGAGGCCGTGATCGACCTGATCCGCCGGCCGGTGCCCGTACGGTCGATCGCCGTATACTCACCGTTCGACGGTCTCCTGCACGGCGAGGGCTGCCGACAGGACGACGGCGACCTGTGCGAGAACGTCGTGGTCCCGGGCAGTCACTGCGGGCTGACCCACAACCCGGCCGCGCTCGTCGCGGTCGCCGACCGCCTCGAGGTCCCGCTCGACCGGTGGCGCCCGTTCCGCTGGTCGCAGGCCGTGTCCCACGGTCTGTCCGGCGCCGGCAAGGACCGCTCCGGTCGGCCGTGGACCGCGGAGGCGGAGCCGGCGCCGTTGGTGACGGCCGCCTGACCGCGCGGGTGGGGAGCAGCCGTCCCCAGCACTGCCTGCTCGACCGGGGAGACGGGGATCTCACACCGACGCACGCCGACGGGGTGTACGACAGTCGGTAGGAGGTGTGCATCAATGGCTGATGTGTCCCGGCTCCCGTGGGCGATCACCGATCACTGGGACTGGCAGCGCCACGCCGCCTGTCGCGGCATGAACTCGGAGCTGTTCTTCCATCCCGACGGCGAACGTGACCCCGGGCGCAGCCGGCGCGTGGCGGAGGCCGCGCGCATCTGCGCCGGTTGCCCCGTGCAGGAGCCCTGCCGCGCCTGGGCCCGGCGTGTGAACGAGCCGTACGGCATCTGGGGTGGCGAGAGCGAACAGGAGCGCCGTGCGTACCTGGCGCACAGCCACCACGGCCGCTGAGCCCGCGACAGCACCCCGGTCACGGTCTGCTGCGCGACGGACCGGTCATCGTCACCCGCCTGGACGTGACCGCCCCCGAGGACTGAGCCGACCATGCCGCGGAATACCAGAGTTGCTTCAACACTTGTAGCTGCTATCAAGCACGAGTGATGGGGTGACGAGATGACCGAGCTGTTGCTGGTCCCCGTCGACGACAACGTGGTCTTCCCGGGCATGACCGTGGTGATCCCGGCCGCGGAGGTCGGGCCCGTCGAGGCGGGCGAGCAGGTCCTGCTCGTGCCGCGGCACGAGGGGACGTTCGCAGGAGTCGGCACGGTCGCCGACGTCAGTGAGCGCACGCGCCTGCCGGGTGGCGTGACCGCCGTCCAGCTGACCGGTGTCAGCCGCGGCCGGGCGGGGTCGGGGCGGACCGACGACGAGGGCCGCCTGCGCGTCGACGTGACGGCCCACCCGGACGCCACGGAGCGCGACGGGCGGACCCGCGAGCTGGAGAGCACGTACCGCGCGGTGGTCGAGGAGGTCCTCGAGCTGCGCGGCGACGACGGCCGCGGTGCCGCCTTCCTGCGCGGTATCGACGAGCCGGGCGCGCTGGCCGACACGGCCGGCTGGGCGCCCGAGATTCCCTACGAGGAGAAGGTGTCCCTGCTGGGGACGCTCGACGTCCGCGAGCGCCTCGAGCTGGCCCTGCGCCTGCAGCGCGAACGGCTCGCGGAGCTGCAGGTGCGCAAGTCGCTGCGCGAGGACGTCGAGTCCGGCGCGGCGAAGCAGCAGCGTGAGTACGTGCTGCGCCGCCAGCTGGAGGCGATTCGCAAGGAGCTAGGCGACGCCGACGCCGGCGCGACCGGCGAGGACTACGGCGCGAAGATCGCCGAGGCCGGCATGCCCGACCACGTGCGCGAGCAGGCCGAGCGCGAGCTCGCCCGTCTCGAGCGCTCGGGGGAGCAGTCCGGCGAGTCGTCCATGATCCGGACCTACCTCGACTGGTTGCTGGCGCTGCCGTGGTCGGAGCACTCCGAGGAGCAGCTCGACCCGGTCGCGGCCCGGACGGTGCTCGACGCCGACCACACCGGACTCGAGGACGTGAAGGACCGCATCGTCGAGAACCTGGCCGTCCGCAAGCTGCGGCGTGACCGTGGCGTCTCCGACGACAAGCTCGGGTCTTCTTCTGGCCCAGGCACGATCCTGACGCTGGTCGGGCCCCCGGGCACCGGCAAGACGTCGATCGGCGAGTCGGTCGCCCGCGCGATGGGCCGCAGGTTCGTCCGGATGTCGCTCGGCGGCGTCCGGGACGAGGCCGAGATCCGCGGTCACCGCCGGACCTACGTCGGTGCCTTGCCCGGCCGGCTGGTGCGGGCCCTGCGGGACGCGGGCACGATGAACCCGGTGATCCTGCTCGACGAGGTGGACAAGGTCGGCGCCGACTGGCGCGGTGACCCGTCCGCGGCGCTGCTCGAGGTGCTGGACCCGGCGCAGAACCACGCCTTCCGGGATCACTACCTCGACGTCGAGATCGACCTGTCGCAGGTGGTGTTCCTGGCGACGGCCAACCAGCTCGACACGATCCCGGGCCCGTTGCTCGACCGCATGGAGGTCATCTCCTTCGACGGCTACACCGTCGAGGAGAAGGTCGCGATCGCGCGGGACCACCTGCTGCCGCGGCAGATCACCGGGGCCGGCCTCACGGGCGGTGTCGACGGCGACGTGACCGCCGACGAGTCGGCGCTGCGCCTCGTGGTGTCGGAGTACACCCGCGAGTCCGGCGTCCGCCAGCTCGACCGCGAGCTGGGCAAGCTGACGCGCAAGATCGCGACGGAGATCGCGTCCGGCTCGGATCCCGTCGTCGTCGACACCGACGTGGTGCGCAAGCACCTCGGACGGCAGCGGGTCTTCACCGAGGCCGTCGAGCGGACCGCGGTCCCCGGCGTCGCGACCGGCATGGCCGTGACCGGCGCAGGCGGCGACGTCCTGTTCGTCGAGGCCGCCGCGCTCTCTGATTCGGATCCGGGAATGGGCGCCTCGGGCCTGGTCCTCACCGGCCAGCTCGGCGACGTCATGAAGGAGTCGGCCCGGATTGCCCTGTCGTGGGTGCGCTCGCACGCCGCGGAGCTGGGCATCGCCGAGGACGCGTTCACGGGACGGTCGTTCCACGTGCACGTCCCCGCGGGCGCGATCCCGAAGGACGGACCGTCGGCCGGCGTCACGATGGCGACGGCCCTGGTCTCACTGCTGACGGGCCGCCCCGTGCGGCACACCGTCGCGATGACGGGGGAGCTGACCCTGCAGGGCCGGGTCCTGCCCATCGGCGGGGTGAAGCAGAAGGTGCTGGCCGCGCACGCGGCGGGCCTGACCCAGATCGTCGTCCCGGAGCGCAACCGCGCCGACCTCGAGGACGTCCCCGCCGACGTGGCCGCGCAGCTGGAGTTCCACCCGTCGATGACGCTGACCGAGGTCCTCTCGGTGGCGTTGGAGCCGGCGACCGACCCGGCCGCGCTCGAGGTGGCCGCCTGACATGTGCTCGCGGGAGCCGGTACCGCCCGAGGTGCGCGCGCTGACGGCACTGCTGGAGCGGCGCTGGTCGCTCTCGGTGCTCTACGCCGCGCACCTCGGTGCGGTCCGGTTCTCGGAGTTCGAGCAGGCTCTCGGTCAGGTGCCGCCCGCGACGCTCGCGGCGCGCCTGGCCGACCTCGAGGACGCGGGGCTCATCGACCGGCGGGTGCTCGACACCCGCCCGCCCCGTACCGAGTACGCGCTCTCCGCGGAGGGCCGCCGCCTCGCCCCGCTGCTGGAGGCGCTCACGGCGTGCAGTCGCGAGCGGCGTCACCGGTGATCGGTGGTCACGCTGCGCGAGCCTGACGGCGATGACGTCGACCGGACGGCCGAGCAGCGGTAGCGTCGACCCGTCGTTGGGGGGCGACAGCCGGTGAGCACGCGGGCTCTCGGTCGTGTGCCCCGGCAGGCCGCGAGCCCCTGGAGGAAGGACGTGGCGCCTCCGCTGCGCTTGGTCACCGAGGTGCAGCGTCTCGGCGCCGTGGTCGCGATCGCGGCCCTCGTGGTCGTCGTGATCTCCGTGGGTCGGCTGTCCTGGGCCGCCCTCGTGACCATCCCCGAGAGCAACGACCTGCGCACGGGTCTCCTCGCACTGGAGGACTCCCAGGACGCGGTGATGGGCACCGACTCGCTCCTGCGCGCCTATCTCGCGACGCGGGATCCCTACTTCGTCGCGCAGGCCGCCGTCCGGGCGCCCGAGATCGCCGCGGCCGAGGGGGCGATGCTCGCGACCCTGAACCTGCCGGGAGTCTTCCCACGGGTCCTCGACCTGGTCACGGCGCAGCGCGAATGGCAGGCCGGCTGGGTCGGCCAGGTGCGCGCCGTGCCGCCCGATCGCATCCCCGAGTTCGTCGCGCGGGGCGACGAGCTCATGCGCGACTACCGCGCGGCGAGCGCCGCCGCGCGGACCGTCCTCCTCGCGGAGATCGAGGGCCAGGACGCTGCCGTGCGCCTGATCCAGCGGTCGCTCATCGTCGTGACCGCCCTCGTGGCGGCGGCGGCCCTGGTGGTGGCGTTGCGGGCCCGGCGACGGCTCCTCGAGCACGTCGTCGCGCCCGTGGACGGGCTGCTCGCCTCGGTCCGGGGCATCGGCGAGGGTCGCCTGACGCCCCCGGAGCCGGTGGCGGGTTCCGCCGAGCTGGTCGCCCTGCGCGACGGTCTCGCCGAGATGACCGTGGCCCTGCGCGCCCAGCAAGACGAGACGGCGGCGCAGGCCGAGCGCCTCCAGGTGCGGACCGACCGGCTGCGCACCATCCTGATCATGACCCGCGAGATCGCGGGCAGCCTCAACACCCGCTACGTCATCGACGCCACCGTCCAGGCCGCCGTCGCGGTCACCGACGGGCGCGTGCTGCTCTGGTTGCTGCTCGACGACGGCACGGCCCTCGAGCTGGCGCACGACTCCGACCGCGGGACGGTCTCCCCGATGGAGGAGGACTGCCCCCTCGCCGTGGGGGTGGTCGGGCGCTCGGCGCGGTACGGGCAGATTTCGCGCGGGGATCCCGGCGCGGGGGAGGACCCGGCGGTCGCGGTGCCGATGGTCGTCGGTGCCCGGGTGATCGGGGTCGTCGAGTGCTGGGACTCGCCCGACGGCGAGGTCGACGGGCAACGGCTCTCGTCGGTGGAGATGCTCGCGACCCTGGCCGGTTCGGCCATCGAGGCCAGCCGCCTGCACGCCGCCACCGAGCGGCTCTCGGAGTTCGACCCGTTGACCCAGCTCGCCAACCGCCGCCGGCTCGGTGTGGACCTGGAACGGGCGGTGGCCGACGCCAAGCGGTCCTCGTCGCCGATGTCGGTGATCATCCTGGACCTCGACCACTTCAAGGAGCTCAACGACCGCTACGGCCACCAGCAGGGCGACGTCGTGCTCCAGCAGGTCGCGGGCATCCTGCGCTCGGCCGTGCACGACGGCGAGGTCGCCTACCGCTGGGGCGGCGAGGAGTTCGCCGTCCTCGTCCCGCGCGCCCGCCCCGACGAGGCCACGGCGCTGGCGGAGCGCCTGCGGGTCCGCGTCGAGGAGGACTTCCGGCGCGGCGACAAGCAGCTGCTCACGGCCTCGTTCGGCGTGGCCGGCCTGCCCGAGCACGCCGGCGACGGCGAGGCCCTGCTCAGCGAGGCCGACCGCGCGCTCTACGCGGCGAAGAACGCCGGCCGCAACCGCGTCCACCGCGCAGGGTGATCCGGTCGTGGGTCCGACACTCTCGTGTAGCGGGACACACCGGTGAGGAGCGATCACCGGCCGTCTATGCTGCGAGTCGCCGATGCCGCAGGTCGACCTTCATCGACGACACCGGTAGGCCCGCCCCCGTAGTCCAATCGGCAGAGACCATGGCCTCAAAATCCATCCAGTGTGGGTTCGAGTCCCACCGGGGGCACCCCGTGGAACGTGACCCGGCGCGCGTGACGACCGGGCCGCGTAGCCAGCGTCACCGTCGGGAGAACGTGGTCGGCCGGGTACTCTCCTGAATCGAAACGGCCTGCTCCGACGGTCTTCCCGGAGGGTGGGTCGGCCGTTCTTCCCGAGGTCTCACCGGGGCGGCCCGACGAGGGACGGCGCAACGAGGCGTGAGGTCCGGGGTGCTCCGCACCCGGACCACCCGAGGAGGAGCCGCTCATGAGTCAGCCGGCCGACACCATCACCGAGCCCGAGAGCACTCCGGAGACCGAGACCCCCGCCGGTCTGCGCGTGGTGGTCGCCGAGGACGAGGCGCTGATCCGCCTCGACCTCGTCGAGATGCTGCGCGAGGAGGGCTACGAGGTCGTCGGCGAGGCCGGCGACGGCGAGGAGGCCGTGCGCCTCGCCCGCGAGCTCCGGCCGAACCTGATCATGATGGACATCAAGATGCCCGGCACCGACGGGCTCGAGGCCGCGCGCACGATCGCGGGGGAGCGGCTCGCGCCGGTCGTCATGCTCACCGCGTTCAGCCAGCGCGAGCTCGTCGAGTCCGCGCGCGACGCCGGCGCGATGGCCTACCTGATCAAGCCGTTCTCCAAGACCGACGTGGTGCCGGCCATCGAGCTGGCCGCCTCGCGCTACGCCGAGGTCGCGGCGCTCGAGGAGGAGGTCGCCGGGCTCACCGAGCGGCTCGAGACCCGCAAGGCGGTCGAGCGCGCCAAGGGCCTGCTCATGGCGAAGAAGAAGATGTCGGAGCCCGACGCCTTCCGCTGGATCCAGCGCACCGCCATGGACCGCCGCACGACCATGCGGGCCGTCGCCGACGCCGTGGTCGAGACCTTCGGCTGAACGCTACGCAGCGTGCATCACCTGAACGGGCGCTACACGCTCACCCACGCGCCTCCGGGTCGCTGACCAGGACGGACGCGTTTCTGCCGTCCCCTGCGCGGCTCTCACTCGGCCGTGACCTACCGTGGGCACCCGCCACGCCACGAGCACGGTGGGACACGCCAGGAGGTCGGACGAGTGCGACGGCTTCGTCGGAGCGGGACGGTCGCGGCCCTCGCGGCGCTCACCATGGTGCTCGCGGCCTGCGGGGGAGCGGGCGGGTCGTCGGGCGACGGCGGCGACTGCGACACCAGCCGCGGGACGCTCGTCGTCGGTCTCGTGGCCCCGCTCTCCGGCGAGCTCTCGTCGGTCGGGCTCGGCATGAAGAACTCCGCCGACCTCGCCGTCACCCAGGCCAACGCCCGGTGCGCCGTCCCCGGCTACCACCTCGCGGTGCAGAGCCAGGACGACCGCGCCGACCCGGCGACCGGCGCCGCCGCGGCCGCGACCCTGGCGCGCGACCCCTCGCTGATCGGCGTGCTCGGGCCCTTCAACTCGTCGGTCGCCCAGGCCGTGCAGCCGGTGCTGAGCGACGCGGGGATCGTCCAGATCTCCCCGGGCAGCACCGCGACGTCGCTGACCCGCGGCGCCAACGCCGTCACCGCGCCGCTGCGGCAGTACCAGACGTTCTTCCGCACCGTGGCCACCGACGGCGTGCAGGGCCCCGCCGCGGCGAGCTATCTCACGCGCACCGAGAACAAGCGCCGCGTCGCCGTCGTCTCGGACGGCAAGACCTACGGCGAGGGCATCGCCGACGAGTTCGCCAAGCAGCTCGCGACCGAGGGCGGGCAGGTCGTCGCCCGGGTGACCGCGGCGCCGGGAACGGGCCGCGCCGCGGTCGTCTCCCGGGTGACGGCCGCCCGGCCGGAGGCGGTCTTCTACGGCGGCGAGTACCCCGAGGGCGGGCCGCTGTCGGCCGCGCTCGCCGCGGGCGGCCTGTCCGTGCCGGTGGTCGGCGGTGACGGCATCGTGAACCCGGGTTACGTCACGGCCGGCGGGCGCGAGGGCGATCTCGGCACGTCGGTCGGGCCGCCGCCCGAGACGCTGCCGGCCGCACGGGAGTTCGTCGAGGCGTACCGGCAGGCGGGCTATCCCGAGAGCATCGGTTCGTACGGGGCGTCGACCTTCGACGCGACGAACGTCCTTGTCGACTCCACCGTCCGCACGCTGGGCGAGGACGGCGACTGGAGCCCGGCGCTGCGCCCGGAGGTCGTCCGGTCGGTGCAGGGCTTCCACGGCGACGGGATCACCGGCCCGCTGTCGTTCGACCGCTTCGGCGACGTCAGCACCGACGCGGTCACGGTGTACCGCGTGCAGGGCGGCGGCTGGACCGTCCTCGGCCCGGCCGACTGAGCCGATCGGCGGATCTTCGACGTTCTCGGACGGATCTCCGCACGACCTCGGGCGTTACGGTCCGAATACGGCGGCGCAGGCGCTTGCGCGAGCGGGCTCACACGCCTATACCTTCCACACCCGACCGGGCGAGCGATCACGCGGACCCGACGTGAATTCCTGACGGCAGGTGACGGAGGTGGACGTGTACCGACGACGGCTCGCGGCCGCGGGTGCGCTCGTGGCTGCGGTGGCGCTGGTCCTGAGCGGCTGCGCCAACCAGGGGGGCGGGCAGCAGCAGGGCGGTGGTCCGGCGGCGGGTGCGCCGAGCCAGCCCACCGATGCGGTTCTCCCGGCCGGTGACGGGCAGGGGCGCTGCGCTCCCGGCACGTCGATCGCCTACACCGGCACGATCGCCGGGCAGAACGCGGCGCTCGGCATCGCGATCGTCAACGCGGTGCAGCTCGCGGTCGACCAGCACAACGCGGCCAACCCGAACTGCCAGGTCACCCTGGTGCGCGCGGACACCGGCGGCACGCCGGACACCGCGGTCGGCCCGGTCACGGCCGTGATCAACAACCCGCAGGTGCTCGGCATCGTGGGCCTGCCGTTCTCCGGCGAGTCGCGCGCGGTCGGCCCGGCCCTCAACGCCGCCGGCCTGGTGAACATCACCCCGTCGGCCACCAACCCGGCGCTGTCCACGAACGGCTGGACGAACTTCTTCCGGGGCCTCGGCAACGACGCGGTCCAGGGTCCGGCGATCGCGCGTTACATCCAGCAGCGGCTCAACGCCCAGAGCGTCTGCGTCATCAAGGACGACTCCGACTACGGCATCGGGCTCGCCCAGCAGGTCACGCAGGCGCTCGGCCCGGCAGCCTCCTGCCAGGCGGATGTCCGCACCAACCAGCGCGAGTTCTCCGCGGTCATCGGCCAGGTCCAGCAGGCCAACCCGCAGGCGATCTTCTACTCGGGCTACTACCAGGAAGCCTCGCCGCTGGTCCAGCAGCTGCGTGACGCCGGTGTGCAGACCCCGTTCATCGGCCCGGACGGTGTGAAGGACGAGCAGTTCGTCGTCAACGCGGCCGGCGCCGCCGACGGTTCCCTGCTGTCCTGCCCGTGCGTGCCGCAGGAGGGCTTCACCGACTTCACCAACGCCTACCAGCAGGCCTTCGGCGTCCCGCCGCAGACCTACTCGGCCGAGGGGTACGACGCCACCACGATCCTGCTCCAGGGCATCGACCGTGGTGCGGCGGACCGTGCTGCGCTGCTGAACTTCGTGCGCAGCTACAACGGCCAGGGCCTCACCAAGCGATTCCAGTGGAGCCCGACCGGTGAGCTCACCCAGACCCCAGTCTACATGTACCGGGTGCAGGGCAACCAGATCGTCACCGACAGCCAGATCTGATCTCCTACCGCCGGCCGCGTCCACTCCGCATCGCCGCGGAGGGGCGCGGCCGGCGGCTGTCGGTGACGCTGTCGGTGACGCCGACGTGACCGCCTGGCACCATCCCGCGACACCACTCGAACCCCCTGCGCCCCTGCGGGCGCCCGACGCCCCGGGGAGCGCGTCATCTCGTCCTTCGCGGTACTCGCACACGCGGCGCCGTTGGCCGCGAGCACCGAGCCCTGGATCCATTTCGACGTCGGTCTGCTGATCGACCGGTTCTGGGCGAACACGGTGAACGGTCTGGCCTACGGCAGCATCTACGCGCTGGTCGCGCTGGGGTACACGCTGGTCTACGGCGTGCTCCAGCTGATCAACTTCGCGCACTCCGAGATCTTCATCCTCGGGGTGTTCGGGGTGTACCTGACGTTCCTGGCGTTCGGCTTCGAGCCCGGCGCGATCCCCAACCTGCCGCTCGGGTTCATCATCGTCGACCTGATCGTCGCCGGGCTGGTCGGCATGGCCGTGTCGGGCCTCGCCGCGATCCTGTTGGAACGCACGGCCTATCGACCACTGCGGCGGCGCAACGCGCCGCGCCTCGCGTTCCTGATCACCGCCATCGGTGCGTCGTTCGTGCTGCAGCAGCTCATCCGCATCTGGCGGGGCTCCAACCCCGAGGGCACGATCCGGCTGCTCCCGCCGTCGCCGGTGTTCACGATCTTCGGCGCGCCGGTGACGAACCTGCAGATCATCATCTTCGTGGCCTCGCTCGCGATGTTCTTCGTCGCGGACACCTTCGTGAACCGCACCCGGTTGGGTCGTGGCATCCGTGCCGTGGCCCAGGACCCGAACACCGCGACGCTCATGGGCGTCAACCGGGAGCGCGTCATCACGATCACGTTCATGGTCGGCGGGGTGCTCGCCGGCGCGGCCGGGCTCTTCTACCTGATGACCATCCCGCAGGGCGCGGTCTACAACGGCGGCTTCCTGCTCGGCATCAAGGCGTTCACCGCCGCGGTCCTCGGCGGGATCGGCAACCTGCGGGGCGCGCTGCTGGGCGGCCTGATCCTCGGCGTGGCCGAGAACTACGGACAGAGCCTGTTCGGCGGCGACTGGCGTGACATCGTGGCCTTCGTGCTGCTGGTGGTCGTGCTGATGTTCCGGCCGACGGGCATCCTCGGCGAGTCGTTGGCGAGGTCGCGGGCATGACGGACACGAAGCCTGTGGGAGCGCGACCGTCGATGAGAGAGCGCATGTCGCAGGTCTCGACGTTCTGGAACGCCCGCAGCCGCGTACAGCAGTGGGGTCTGCTGATCCCGGTCGTGGTCTTCCTGCTCTGGCTGCCGGTGCTCAACCCGCCGATCATCACGACGGAGCCGGCCACCGACTTCCCGATCGCGCTGTTCAACGCGGCGGTGCTCGCGCTGATCGCCATCGGCCTCAACGTGGTGATCGGGCAGGCGGGCCTGCTCGACCTCGGGTACGTCGGCTTCTTCGCGATCGGCGCCTACACGACGGCGCTGCTCTCGAGCCCGGACTCGATCCTCGGGGTGCGCTACCCGTGGCTGGTGATCGTCCCGATCGCCATGCTGGTCACGATGATCTCCGGGGTCATCCTGGGGACGCCGACGCTGCGACTGCGCGGCGACTACCTCGCGATCGTGACGCTGGGCTTCGGCGAGATCGTCCGGCTCCTCGCGGACAACATCGACCCGCTGCGCGGCAACCGGGGCTTCCAGAACATCGCCCGCCCGGAGGCCAGCTACCCCGACGGCTCGCCGGTGTTCACCCAGACCGACGTCCTCGGCTTCTACTGGTTGGCGGTCTGTCTGATCGTCATCGTGCTGATGCTGATGGGGAACCTGGAACGCTCCCGGGTCGGTCGGGCGTGGATCGCGGTGCGCGAGGACGAGGACGCCGCCGAGCTGACCGGCGTGCCGACCTACCGCTTCAAGATCTGGGCGTTCGCCATCGGCGCCGCGGTGGGCGGCCTGTCGGGTGCCCTGTTCGCGGCGCAGGTCGGGTACGTCAACAATCAGCGCTTCGACGTCGCGACGTCGATCCTCTATCTCGCCGCGGTCGTGCTCGGGGGTGCGGGGAACAAGGTCGGCGTCATCGTCGGCGCGTTCCTCGTGTCCTACATCCCCGACCGCTTCCAGTTCGAGCCGCAGTACCGCTTCCTGGTGTTCGGCGTCGCCCTCATGGTGCTCATGGCCTTCCGGCCCCAGGGCCTGCTCGGGATGCGCCAGCACCTGCTCGCCTACGGGCGCGAGGCGTACCAGAAGCTCTTCGGGAAACGCACCGGTGTCGGCCCGACCGGGATGACACCCTCGACCAGGGCGCAGGGCGACCTGCCCGAGACCACACCCGACGACCACGCGGGCACCTCACCGCGAGGGGGTGGCGAATGACCGCGGGAGACGATGAGGGGAGCACGCCGAGAGGGGAGCGGAGCTCGACCACTCGTATCGGGGAGCCGACGCGGGAAGGTCTGCTCACCGACCTCGAGCACATGGACGCGGCCGCCCGTGCCGAGCACGAGGCCGAGGTGTCGGGCACGGTCGCGCCGGACCGCGAGATCGCGGTCGGCATGGGCGAGACGCTGCTGGCGGTGGACGGGTTGACGGTCCGCTTCGGTGGTCTGACCGCGCTCGACAACGTGTCCTTCGACGTCAGGCGCGGCGAGATCCTGGGTCTGATCGGGCCCAACGGTGCCGGCAAGACCACGTGCTTCAACATCATGACCGGGGTCTACCGGCCGACGGAGGGCGACATCCGGCTCGAGGGCAACTCGCTCGCGACGATGAAGCGCTACCGGATCATCCAGACCGGCATCGCGCGCACGTTCCAGAACATCCGGCTCTTCGGGGCGATGACCGCTCTGGAGAACGTGGTGGTCGGCACCGACGCGCGGCACCGGACGTCGATCCCGGGTGCGCTGCTGCGCCTCCCGCGCCACGGCCGCGAGGAGCGCGAGGGCGTGGACAGGGCGATGGCGCTGCTCGAGTTCGTCGGGATCGCGCACCGCGCGGCGGACAAGGCGACGGCGTTGCCCTACGGCGACCAGCGCCGGCTCGAGATCGCGCGGGCCCTGGCCACCGAGCCGAAGGTGCTCTGCCTCGACGAGCCCGCGGCCGGCTTCTCGGCGACCGAGAAGGACGCGCTGTCCGAGCTCATCCTCAAGATCCGCGACGACGGGTACACGGTGGTGATCGTGGAGCACGACATGCGTGTCGTCCTCGGCGTCACCGACCGGCTCGTGGTGCTCGACTTCGGTCGCAAGATCGCCGACGGGCTCCCCGACGACGTCCGCCGGGACCCGGCCGTGATCTCGGCCTACCTCGGTGGTGCCGTCGACGAGGAGGCCACCGCGGGCACGGGGGAGGAGCCGTCGTGAGCCTGCTCGAACTCGACGACGTCAACGTCGCGTACGGCCGTATCCAGGCGCTGCGGGGCATCAGCCTGCGTGTCGAGGAGGGCCAGATCGTCGCCCTCATCGGCGCCAACGGTGCCGGCAAGACCACGACGATGAAGGCGATCTCGGGGATCCTGGGTCTGCAGTCCGGGGCGATGCGCTTCGACGGCGAGGACCTCACGAAGGTCCGGGCGGATCTCCGGGTGGTCAAGGGCATCTCCCAGGTGCCCGAGGGCCGCGGGATCTTCCCGGGCATGACGGTCGCCGAGAACATCGACATGGGCGCCTACGTGCGCAAGGACCGGCGCAGCCCGGAGTTCGCCGCCGACCTGGAACGCGTCTACGAGCTCTTCCCGCGCCTGTCCGAGCGCCGGTCGCAGACCGGGGGCACGCTGTCGGGCGGCGAGCAGCAGATGCTCGCCATCGGCCGGGCGCTCATGGCGAAGCCGCGCCTACTGCTGCTCGACGAGCCCTCGATGGGCCTCGCGCCGCAGTTCATCGCCCAGATCTTCCGAGTGATCCAGGAGATCAACTCCCAGGGCACGACGGTCCTGCTGGTGGAGCAGAACGCCACCCAGGCGCTCGGGCTCGCGCAGGAGGCCTACGTGCTCGAGACCGGCGAGGTCACCCGCTCCGGCACCGGCGCGGAGCTCCTCGCCGACCCGACGATCCAGGACGCCTACCTGGGCGTGAGCTAACCGGCGCCTCGGGGTTCTGCAGCGAACGTGGTGTTCGCTGCTTCTATGCGCGCGAAGTCCACGTTGATCACCATGCGCGGGTCAGCTGGTCGACCCCGGCGGGCGGTGGCGGTAGACGCAGCTGAGCTTCGCGGTGCAGACGCGGCGGTCCTCGTCGTCGGTGATGACGATCTCGAACGTGCCGATCGTGCGCCCGACCGACAGCGGTGTGCAGACGCCCGTGACGGTCCCGTCCAGCGCCGAACGGTGATGCGTGCAGGAGAGCTCGAGGCCCACGGGCATCCGCTCGGGCAGCCCGTGGAGGGCGGCGGCGGTGGAGCCGAGGGTCTCGGCGAGGACACCGTTGGCGCCGCCGTGGAGGAGCCCGAAAGGCTGGCGGTTCCCGGCGACGGGCATGGTGCCCACGACCCGGTCGGCGTCCCAGGACGTGATCTCGATGCCCATCCGGGTGGCGAGCTGCTCGTCGGGGTAGCGCACCTCGAGATCGGGCACGGCGGTCTGCTCGGGGACACGCACGGGTTCGGACACGGCGATCATGATAAGTGGTGCCGACGGTGACCGGTCGGGAGGCGGTGCCCTCGTCAGGGTCCGGATCGAGATGAGGTCGTGACACCGGTCGGCCGAGATCCCTGACGGAGCGTCGAGGTCCATCACCCGACGGCCGCCAGGGACGTTCGGTGGATTACACCCCATCGTCCGCGTTCGTTCCTTCTCCTCCGCGAAGCGTCCTGCTGGCATGCTCGTGCTCGCTGTCGATACGTCGTCTCCGGCACGCGTCGCGGTCACCACCGCGGCCCGCGTCATGTCGTGGGGAGCGCACCGTGTCCATCACCGCCGATTTCTCGGACATCGATCTGCTGTCGCCCGAGCTCTTCCCCGATCCGCATCCGGTCCTCGACCGGTTGCGACGCGAGGCCCCGGTCTTCTTCAGCAAGCAGCTCCGCTCGTGGGTACTCACCTCCTACGCCGACGTGACCGCCGCGCTGCGGGATCCCCGGCTCTCGGTGGTCGAGGAGATGAAGCGCCTCGACGACCTGACCGCGGCCGACCGGGAGGCCCTCCGACCGCTCCACGAGATCTTCACGTCCTGGGGCAACCGGGTCGACCCGGAGGCGCACCGCACCTTCACCTCGCTGCTGAAGAAGTACTTCACGCCGGGCCGCGTGGAGGCGCAGGAGGCCCGTGTCCAGCGCATCCTCGACGGACTGCTCGCGGCGGCCGTCGTCGGCGGCACGATGGACGTCGTCAACGACGTGGCGCACCCGCTCGCCATGACGCTGATGTCGGAGATCCTCGGCCTGCCGGCCGACCGCGAGACCGTGGCCTGGTACCTGGAGTGCTCCAACGAGATATCGCAATTGCTCGAGATGGGCGAGCGTGACCAGTTGTTCGGGTGCCAGCACGGGATGACCGCGCTCGCGGACTTCCTGCTACCGATTCTGCGGGAGCGCCGCGCGGACCCGGGCGAGGATCTGATCAGCGCCTTCTTCCGGGCCGATCCGACGGGGGAGCACTTCCCGGACCGTTACGTGGCCGCGCAGGTCATCATGTTCCTGGTGGTCGGCTACCACACGACGGCCAATCAATTGTGCAACGGACTGCAGATTCTCCTCGACAATCCGGGTGAGCGCGCGCGTCTCGCGGCCGATTTCTCGCTGATCCCGAACGCGTTCGACGAGATGATGCGTTTCCACGGGGCCGTCGCGTCGGTCCGCCGCATGGCGCTGCGTGATCTGACGATCCGTGACCGCACGATCCCCGCCGGCGACACGCTGGTGCTCGTGCTCGCGGCGGCCAACCGCGACCCCGACGCGTTCCCGGCTCCTGACGTCGTCGACCTGTCCCGCCCCCGGGCCAACAAGCAGGTCGGCTTCACCATCGGCCCGTTCTCCTGCATGGGTCAGGCGCTGGCCCGGCTGGAGGGCCAGGTCTTCTACCGGACGCTGCTCACCCGCTACCCGCACATGCGAGCCCGTCGCCGGGTCCCCGACATCGTCAGCTTCCGTCCGTTCGGGCGGGAGCTGCGGACGCTCGAGGTCGAGGGGGTCGCAGCGTGAAGGCCGTGCGGGAACGGATCGAGGAGCGCACGAGCCGGATCGCGACGCACCCGCTCTACACGTGGATCGCCACCGAGGCGCCCTCGATCACGCACTTCGACTTCGCCGCGGTGCTCGCCCCGTTCATCATGGGCTTCACCGACATGAACCGGTGGTTCCTGCGCTACCCGGACGCGAGCGACGGCCTGCGCCGGGCGATCAACCACCACACCCTCGAGGACGAGCAGCACTCGGCGCTGTTCGTCGAGGACTGGCGCCTGCTCGGGCTCGACGAGCGGCTGGGTTGGACCCCGGGCGAGACGCTCGCCTGGTATCACGCGTCGCCGTGGACCGAGCCGATCCGCCGGGACGGGCAGTGGATGCTGCGGGCGATCGTCGAGAACCCCGACCCGCTGCTGCGCTTCGCGCTGATGGAGTCCATCGAGTCGTGGGGCCACGTGATGTTCGCGGCGACGGCGCGGTCGGCCTCGGCGTTGACCCGCCGGACCGGTCAGGAGTACCGCTACTTCGGTCCCTTCCACCTCGAGCGCGAGCTCGGCACCCTGATCGACGGCGAGGAACTGTTCGACGAGGCCGTGCTCGACCCGGCGCGGCGGACCGCGGCTCTCTCGCTCGTCGACGGCCTGTTCGACCTCGCGGAGCGAGAGAGCGACCTCCTGCTGCCGGTGGCCCGCGACGGGCTCCACGTCTCCCCACCCCCGCCCGACCCGCCCCTGCCCGACCCGCCGCCGACCCCGCGGTCCGCGCCTCCGGTCCCCGCGGCGCCGGGACCCGAGCCCGAGCCGTCGGACGGCACGCGGCGGATCGAGTGCCTGCTCGACGACCGGCGACGGGCGGCGGCGAAACATCCACTGCTGGCGTGGATGGCCGCCGACGGCGACCCGCTCGACAAGCTGCGCCGCGTCGCGGCCTTCTGGGCGCCCGACTGTCTGGGCTACCGCGACCTCACCGTGAACGCCGTCGGCTACCCGTGGCCGTCGAGCCCCGAGGAGCGGGCCGTCAACCGCTGGACCGCGGCCCTCGGTGGCCACCAGGAGCTCTTCCTGCGTGACTGGGCCGCCCTCGGGATGGACGAGCACCTCGCGCTCACGGCGAGCGAGACCCTGGAGCACTACTGTCGCAGCGCGCACAGCGAGGTCCAGCGCGCGAGCGCGGCCGCGTTCGCGACCCTCGCGCACCGCCACCCCGACCCGCTCGTGCGTCACTGGCTGCTGGTCGCGCTGCAGGCCAGTGGCGACGCGTTCTTCGCGGCGACCCGGGCCCTCGCGCAGCGGGTCGAGGCGCAGCACGGGGTGCGCCTGGACTACCTCGCCGACCGCCACGGGCTCGCCGAGCCGGCGCTGCCTCCCGACCCCGAGGCGGAGGCCGTCGCGTTCCGGGCCCGCGAGCCCGACCCCGCGCAGGAGGCGGCGATCGCCGACATCGTGCGCGTCGTCTTCGACCGCCTGGCGGTGCAGATGACGGCGTCGCTCGCGCAGGCGCGACAGGGCCTCGACGCCCTCGAGGGACGGCGGCGCAGCGGGGAGCCGTTCCGGGCCGGTCCTCAGGTCCCGTTCGGCTCCGAGCGGTCCGCCTGACCGGTCCGGGCCCTGGGCACCACTCGCAGGTCCGCGCCGCCGACCGGGGCGAGCGCCCCGCCCACCTCGGCGGCGAGGCGCTCGGTGATCCCGTCCGCCGGGAGCGGACGGCTCCACAGGTACCCCTGCGCGGAGGAGCAGCCCAGTGCCCGCAGCCCCTCCGCCTCACCCGGCGTCTCCACCCCCTCGGCGACGGCCGCGAGGTCGAACGCGTCGATCACGGCGAGGATCGCCGCCGTGACACGGTGCTGGCGGGGGACCACGTCGAGCCCCTGGACGAGGGAGCGGTCGATCTTGATCGTGTCGACGAACGAGCGGCGGATGTAGCCGAGCGACGACGTGCCGGTGCCGAAGTCGTCGATGGCGACCCCGATCCCCGCCCGCCGCAGCGTCTCCATCGTCTGCATGGTGGGGAGGTCCTCGCCGAGCAGCTGGTTCTCGGTGATCTCCACCGTCACGTCGCCGGCGCGGACGCCGTGGCGCTCCAGGCAGGCGATGACGCCGTCGGCGAAGTGGGGCGCCCGCAACTCGATCGGGGACATGTTCACGTGCACCGCGAAGTCCCGGCCGTGCAGGACGGTGGCCCGCCACCGGGCGACCTGCGCGACCGCCTCCTCCAGGACGTAGTGGTCCACCGCCGCGACCAGCCCGGTGTCCTCGGCGACGGAGATGAACACCTCGGGGGAGAGCGCGCCGCGCTCGGGGTGGTTCCAGCGCACGAGGGCCTCGACGCCCGCCGTGGCGCCGGTCGCCACGTCGATGATCGGTTGGTAGTGGACGTTCAGCTGGCGGGTCGCGAGGGCCGTGCGCAGCTCGTCGGCGAGCTGCATCCGGGACAGCGCGGCCTGGTGCATCGAGGGCTCGAACACGCTCACGCCGCCGCGCATCCGCGCCTTGACGGCGTACATGGCGGTGTCGGCGTCGCGCAGGAACACCTCGGCGGCCTGGCCCCGGGTGCCGAAGCGCACGCCGATGCTCGCGGCGACCCAGCACGACTGGTCCCCGGCCCGGACGGGAGTGGACATGCTGGCCTGGACGCGGTCGGCGACCTCGAGGACCTGCTCCGGGTCGGCGTCCTGCACGACGATCGCGAACTCGTCGCCCCCGAGCCGGGCCACGGTGTCTCCCTCGCGGACCACACCGCGCAGCCGCTCGGCCACGGCCACCAGGAGATGGTCGCCGACGACGTGGCCGAAGCTGTCGTTGACGGCCTTGAAGCCATCGAGGTCGAGCACGAGGACGGAGGGCGGGGTGGCGCCGCGGTCGGCGCGCGCCATCGCCTGCCCGATGCGCTCGGCGAGCAGGGTGCGGTTGGCCAGGCCCGTGAGCGGGTCGTAGAGCGCGAGGCGCTCGAGGGCCTCGCGGGCGTTGGCGAGCTGGCTGGTCCGCTGGGCGACGCGCGCCTCGAGGTCGTTGGTGAGTGCCTGGAGCTCCTCGGCCAGCATGTTCAGGCCCACCACGACCGCGTCGATCTCGTCCGCCTCCGCGGACGACTCGAGCCGGGCGTCCAGCTGCCCGGACGCGAGCTCGAACACGAAGTCGACGAGGCGCTCGAAGCGCTCGGGATCGATGCGCCTCTCGCCCCGCTCAGGCCGCGGCGAGGTCATCGCACAGCCATCTCACGGCCGCGGTCTCGGAGGTGAAGAACCTCGTGGGTACCGGCTGCGCGCTGACGCTGAGCGCGAAGTTGGCCAGGACCTTGTCCACGGCGGAGCGACCGACCAGCGCGAGGCGCGTCGCGCCCGTGAACCGGGTGAAGGTCCTGCGGGCCTCGCGGGTGATCGAGGCCGTGCCCGTCATGTCGACGTAGAGGGGGAGCAGCCGCCCGTCGGTGAGCTCGGTGACCGCCCGCATGGCGGACCGGGCCAGCTCTTCGGTGATCTGCAGCCCCGGCTGCCAGCGCAGTCGCACGATGCCCGAGCCGTCGACGCGCACGTCCATCCGCGTGTCCGGCTCCGCGTCGCTCTCGCCCACGCAGCCCATCGTAGGACCCGTTGCTCCATTCAGTCTAACTACGGGAGCTTTGCCGTGCCTCATCGTCCGAACGAGGACGGCTGGTGCCACGCCCGGGGGAGGGAACCCGGGTGGGACGGGCCTGTCGGGGGGCGCGCCTAGACTCGCGCCGTGGCTCCGACCAGCACTGCTCCGTCCACCGCCGGGCAGCCCCCGACCGTCCCGGACGCCCCGGCGGGCGGGCGGGCACGCCTGCTCCTGCTCGACGGGCACTCGTTGGCCTACCGCGCGTTCTTCGCGCTGCCCACGGAGAACTTCAGCACCACGACGGGGCAGACGACGAACGCCGTCTACGGCTTCACGTCGATGCTCATCAACCTGTTGCGCGACGAGGAGCCGACGCATCTCGCGGTGGCGTTCGACGTCTCGCGCCAGACCTTTCGCGCCGAGACGTACGCGGCCTACAAGGCGAACCGGAGCACGACGCCGGACGAGTTCCGCGGCCAGATCGACCTGATCAAGGACATCCTTGCCGCGCTGGCCATCCCGGTGCTCGCGGTGGAGGGCTACGAGGCCGACGACCTCATCGCCACGCTGACCACCCAGGCGGTCGCGGAGGGGATGACGGTGTCGATCTGTACGGGCGACCGGGACGCGTTCCAGCTGGTCAGCCCCGAGGTCACCGTGCTCTACCCGCGCAAGGGCGTGTCCGACCTCGTGCGCTACACGCCCGAGCAGGTGATGGAGCGCTACACGCTCACGCCCCAGCAGTACCCGGACTTCGCGGCGCTGCGGGGCGACCCGAGCGACAACCTGCCGAGCATCCCCGGCGTCGGAGAGAAGACCGCGCAGAAGTGGATTCGCGAGTTCGGGTCGCTCGACGCCCTGGTCGACCGGGTGGACGAGGTGCGCGGCAAGGCCGGCGACGCGCTGCGCGAGCACCTGTCGTCGGTGGTGCTCAACCGCCAGCTCACCGAGCTCGTGCGCGACGTCGAGGGCATCGGCGTGGGCCCGGACGATCTGGTGGTGCGGCAGTGGGACCGCGACGCGGTGCACCAGCTGTTCGACAACCTCGAGTTCCGCGTCCTGCGCGAGCGGCTGTTCTCGACGCTCACCGCCGCCGAGCCGGAGGCCGACGAGGGCTTCGAGGTCCGCGGGTCGGCGCTCGAGACGGGCGCGGTGGCCGACTGGCTCACCGACCACGCCCGCGACGGCTCGCGGGTCGGGCTCGCGTTCCGGGGGCGGTGGGCGCACGGCACCGGCGATCTCGAGGGCGTCGCGCTCGCGGCCGCGGACGGCGAGTCGGCCTACCTCGACGTCCACGCGATGGACTCCTCCGACGAGAAGGCGCTCGCGGCGTGGCTGGCCGACGTCGACGTCCCCAAGGCGGGCCACGAGATCAAGGGGCCGATCCACGCGGTGCGCGCCCGGGGCTGGACGCTCGACGGGGTCACCAGCGACACCGCGCTCGCGGCCTACCTCGCCCGCCCCGGCGAGCGCAGCTTCGACCTCGCCGACCTCGCGCTGCGCTACCTGCGCCGCGAGCTGCGTGTCGAGGAGAGCGGTGGCAGCGAGCAGCTCACCCTCGACGGCGGCGAGGAGGAGGCCGACACCGCGCTCGCGCAGGCCGAGATGCTCCGGGCCCGCGCCGTCATCGACCTGGCCGACAAGCTCGACTCCGACCTCGCCGAGCTCGGCGGCACCGCGCTGCTCACCGAGCTCGAGCTGCCGCTGCTCGCCGTGCTGGCCGATCTCGAGGCCGCGGGCGTCGCCGTCGACGTCAGCGCGCTGCACGACCTCGAGTCGCAGTTCGGGGCCCGGGTCCAGGCGGCGGCGCAGTCGGCGTACGACGTCATCGGTAAGGAGATCAACCTCGGGTCCCCGAAGCAGTTGCAGGTCGTCCTGTTCGACGAGCTCCAGATGCCGAAGACCAAGCGCACCAAGACCGGCTACACCACCGACGCGGACGCGCTGCAGACGCTCAACGAGTCGAACCCCCACCCCTTCCTCGAGCACCTGCTCGAGCACCGCGACGCGACGCGGCTGCGCGTGACGGTCAAGGGCCTGCTCGACGCGCTCTCCGACGACGGACGCATCCACACCACGTTCAACCAGACCATCGCGCGCACCGGGCGGCTGAGCTCCACCGAGCCCAACCTGCAGAACATCCCGGTGCGCACCGCCGAGGGCCGGCGCATCCGCGACACCTTCGTCGTCGGGTCCGACTCCGCCGACGGCGCGTTCTCCGACCTCATGACCGTCGACTACTCGCAGATCGAGATGCGCATCATGGCGCACCTCTCCCGCGACGAGGCGCTCATCGAGGCGTTCCAGTCGGGCTACGACTTCCACTCGGCGACGGCCGCGCGGGTGTTCGGGGTCGCCGAGGACGAGGTCGATCCCGCGCAGCGCGCCAAGATCAAGGCGATGAACTACGGCCTGGCCTACGGGCTGTCCGCCTACGGGCTCTCCGCCCAGCTCCGGATCTCCAGCGACGAGGCCAAGGAGCTGATGGAGGAGTACTTCGCGCGGTTCGGCGGCGTGCGCGACTACCTGCGCCAGGTGGTCGTCCAGGCCGGCAAGGACGGCTACACGTCCTCGATCCTCGGGCGCCGGCGCTACCTGCCCGACCTCACCAGCGACAACCGCCAGCGCCGCGAGATGGCCGAGCGGATGGCGCTCAACGCACCGATCCAGGGCAGCGCGGCCGACATCATCAAGGTCGCGATGCTCGGGGTGCACCAGGCCCTGCGCGCGGAGGGTCTGCGCTCACGGATCCTCCTGCAGGTGCACGACGAGCTCGTGCTCGAGGTCGCCTCCGAGGAGAAGGAGGCCGTCACCGAGCTGGTGCGTCGCGAGATGGGCGCGGCGTTCGAGCTCGACGTGCCGCTCGAGGTGTCGGTCGGCTTCGGGAAGTCCTGGGACCAGGCCGCCCACTAGCGTGGTCACCCTCTCGCCGGCCACCCATCGGGGACCGGGGCGCCCGTGCTCGTCGCGCCGCTCCGGGCGGAGCCGGGCCGGGCCGGGCCGGCACGAGCCCCAGTCCGCCGCGGACTGTTGAGCCCGACGCGGAACGAGTGGTACGCGGAAGTACCAGTTGCTACGGTGGTACGCGTGAGTACCGAGCATCTCGATGTCGTCGTCGTCGGCGCGGGCCTGTCCGGGGTCGGGACCGCGTGCCACCTCGAGCGCGACCTGCCGGACACCAGCTACGCGGTGCTGGAGGCGCGGGGGGACCTCGGCGGCACGTGGAGCCTCTTCCGCTACCCGGGCATCCGCTCGGACTCCGACATGCACACCCTCGGCTACCGCTTCCGCCCGTGGAGCAGCCCGACCGCCCTGGCCGACGGCCCGTCGATCCTGGAGTACGTGCGCGACACCGCGCGCGAGTACGGCGTCGACCAGAAGATCCGCTACGGCCACCGCGTCACCCGCGCGTCGTGGGACTCCGAGACCCAGCGCTGGACCCTCGAGATGCCCGGGCAGGATCCGCTGACCTGCTCGTTCCTGCTCATGTGCTCGGGCTACTACCGTTACGACCACGGGTACACGCCCGAGCTGCCGGGCATCGAGCAGTTCGGCGGCACCGTGGTGCACCCGCAGCTGTGGGACCCAGAGCTCGACTACACCGGCAAGCGCGTCGTCGTGATCGGCAGCGGCGCGACGGCGGTGACGCTGGTCCCCGCTCTGTTGGACGACCATCCGGGCGCCGAGGGCTCCGGCGCCGCCGCGCACGTCACCCAGCTCCAGCGCTCGCCGAGCTACGTCCTGTCGATCGGGCGCACGGACCCCGTGGCCGCCACCCTCTCCCGCTGGCTGCCGCGATCGATCGCCGACCCGATCACCCGTGCCAAGAACATCGCCCAGATCATCGCGCTCTACCAGATCAGCCAGCGCTTCCCGCGGTTCGTCCGCGGCCTGCTGCGCACGGCGACACGCTCGGCGCTGCCCGAGGGCTACGACGTCGACACCCACTTCAACCCGCGTTACGACCCGTGGGACCAGCGGATGTGCATGGTCGGAGACGGCGACCTCTTCCGCGCCGTCCGCCACGGCGACGCGGAGATCGTCACCGACACCATCGACACCTTCACCGGCACCGGCATCCGGCTCACGTCGGGCCGCGAGCTCGACGCGGACATCGTCGTCACGGCCACCGGCCTGACGCTGCAGATGTTCGGTGGCGCGGAGATCGTCATCGACGACGAGCCGGTGCACCTGCCCGACACCATGGCCTACAAGGGCATGATGCTCTCCGGCGTGCCGAACCTCGTCTACATGATCGGCTACACGAACGCCTCCTGGACGCTCAAGGTCGACCTCGTCGGCGAGTACGTCGTGCGCCTCCTGCGCCACCTGCGCGACAAGGGGCTCGGCGTCGCGGTGCCCGTGCGGGACCCGGACGTCGGAGAGGCGCCGTTCCTCGACTTCGGCGCCGGCTACGTCCAGCGCTCGATCGACGAGCTGCCGAAGCAGGGCACCCGCGCGCCGTGGCGGCTCGCGATGAACTACGCCGTCGACGCCGTGACGCTGCGCCGCAGCCGGGTCGACGACGCGGCGATGCGCTTCGAGCCGGCGCGCGCCCGGCGGGAGACGCGCGAGCGCGCGGTGGGCTGAGCTTGCCCGACGCCGGCGTGCCGACGCCGGCCGTCGCGGCGACCGAGGCGATCACCGGGTCACGCTCCGTGGTCGTCCGGGTCGAAGCGTTCGCGAGCGGGTCCGTGCGCCGATCAGGCCAGCGCGGCCGACCGCTCGCGTCCACCTGTCGCTCCGCACAGGAGGGGAGCACCCACCCTCGGAGCAGTCGAGAACTCTTTCGGAGCCTTTTTCCTCATCGTGAGCACCGGCGGCCCTCGGGCCGAACGGTCCAACGGAGCCCCTCCGTTCGGAGGCAGAGGGTGTGCGTCGTCCGGCCCCGGACGACACCGCATCTACCACGCTGCGTGACAACATGTCCGACGACCCAGGCTTTCGAAGGACGCCGACCCCTTCGTTGCGCGGACATGGTGAACGGCGCGTGTACGGTTCCGCGGCGTTCGTCCGACAGAACCACCGACACCCGAGGACGGTGAATCGCTCGCATGGCCCGTGTCATGGACTACCTCCCCCGGGGGGACATGGTCGACGACGCGGCCTGGCAGCGGCGTCACCGTTTCCTCCTCGGGGCACTGGTGTCGCTCGCGCCGCTGCTGCTGGTGTTCGGGCTGCTCGTCGGCAACTCGCTGCTGTTCGCCGGTCTGGTGGCCCTCGTCCCGCTGCTCACGGCCGCCGGCGGCCACGTCGTCGCCGGTCGGCCGGCCGGCGAGATCGTCGTGTCGGCGGGTCTCTCGGCGTCCTGTGCCGGACTGGTGATCCTCTCCGGCGGTTACATCGAGGCGCACTTCTCGTTCTTCGTGATCATCGGTTTCCTCATGCTCTACCAGAGCTGGGTGCCGTTCGCCGTCAGCCTCGTCCTCACGACGCTCTCCCACGGCCTCGGCACGCTCCTGGTGCCGACGCTGTTCTTCGACCACCACGCCGCGCAGCACTCGCCGTGGATCTGGTCGGTGATCCACGGTCTCGCCGTGCTGCTCGCGTGCGTGGGTGTCACGATCTTCGTGAAGATCACGGAGGACGAACAGCGGCGCCGCGGCGAGCTCACGAAGGACCTGCACGACGCCAAGGTGCGCCAGCAGGAGTTCACCTCCGAGCTGCTGCTCAACCTCGCGCGGCGGAACCAGAGCATGTTCCACCGGCAGCTGGACATCATCAACGACCTCGAGGAGCGCGAGCGCGACCCCGACGCGCTGGCCGACCTCTTCCGGCTCGACCACCTCGCCACCCGGGTCCGGCGCAACGCGGAGAGCCTGCTCGTGCTCTCCGGCGAGCAGCCGGCCCGGGTGTGGTCGGCGCCGGTCGCCCTGCGCGACGTCGTGCGGGCGGGTGTCGCCGAGACCGAGGACCTCGACCGCGTCACCCTCGTGGTCGACGAGCGCCAGCGGCTCACCGGCAGCACGGTCGCCGACCTGACCCACATGATCGCCGAGCTCGTCGAGAACGCGGCCCGCTACTCGCCACCCTCGGCGCCCGTAGTGATCCAGAGTCGCGCGTACCACCGGTCGCCGGGCGCGCACCTGCTCGTCATCGAGGACACCGGCATCGGTATGCCGCCCGACGAGCTCGCCGCGGCCAACGAGTTGTTGGCCCGGCCGCAGGGGGCCGACGTGTCCGAGGCCGCGCGGCGCCTCGGCTTCCACGTCGTCGCCCGTCTCGCGCAGCGCCACGGCATCGGCGTCTCGCTCACCCCGACGCCGGGGTGCGGGCTCACGGCCGTCCTCCTGCTCCCCGCGGCGCTGTTCGCCGAGGCGGTGGCGGCGGAGCCGGTCGTGCCGGCGGTCGGCGACCGCGGCCTCGAGCGGGTCGCGGCCTCCGCGGTGCCGGTCCCGCGGCGCGGCTCGGCCGACGGCGGCGACCGGACCCCGGCGCGCGGCAACGGTGCTGCGCCCGTCTCGGGGCCCGTCCCCGTCGACGGCCGCCACGCCTGGCCGGGTCGCACGGACCCGGACCGCCCGAACGGGCACGGGGCGTCCGCCGACGGGAACGGCGAGCGCCCGCGCCGCGGTGCCCACGCGGCGCCCGGACCCGAGGACGACGGGGCCGCTCCCGTGAACGCCACGGCCACCGGGGACAGCGACCCCCACGCCACGCTCGAGGACGTCCCGGCCCCCGGCAGCGCCGGGAGCCCCGCCCCCGCCCGGCGGGGCCTGATCCACCCGATCGTCGTGCCACCGCCGGCGCCCGCGGAGGAGGGGGACGAGGCGACGGGCGACGCAGCCGCCGCCCCGTCCGCCCTGTCCGCCCCGTCCCCCGAGGCTCCCGAGGCGCCCGCCCCGCGCCGCTCGGACGAGGACGACCCGGTCGCCGTCGGCCCGCACGGCCTCGTGCTCGCCCGGCGCCGGCCCCAGACCCACCTGGCACCCGAGCTCATCCGCAAGACCCCCGGCATCCCGGCGGCCACTCCCACGACCGCGGCCCACGCCGCGCCGCCCACCCCCCCGACCGGGCCCCGCCGCCCGTTCGCGCCGCCGGGTGAGCGCGGTGCGATGGACGCGCTGTCGGCCTACCAGGCCAGCCGGGCCGCGGCCCGGTCGGTCATCTCCGACGGGGGCACCGGCGACGCCGCCGGCGGCGACGAGGCCCCGTCGACCACCGACCACCCGCAGCGCGGAAGCATCCCCGGGAGGCAGACGTGAGTGCACCGACCGACAGCGGACTGGACTGGCTGCTCTCCGAGTTCGCGAACGGCACGCCGGGCGTGTTCCACGTCCTCGTGGTGTCCGCCGACGGACTGCGCCTCGCGGTCAGCGACGGTGTCGACCCGCACCTCGCCGACCAGCTCTGCGCCGCGGTGTCCGGCCTCGTGAGCCTCGCGCGGGGCACCGCGACGCTCATCGACGCCGAACCGGTCACCCAGACCATCGTGGAGATGGACGGCGGCTACCTGTTCGCCACGTCGATCAGCCTGGGCTCCACGCTCGCGGTGGTCACCGACCGGTCCGCCGACATGGGCCTCGTCGGCTACGAGATGACCTTGCTCGCCTCGCGGGTCGGGCACGCCCTCACCCCGGGGATGGCCGCCGGGCGTGGTGGCGACACGTCAGCGCCGTGATCGTGGACCGCCGCCAGCGACCGCAGGCCGACGGCGGGCGGGTCGTGCCGAACTACGCGTTCACCGGCGGGCGGACCCGGTCGCTCGCCGGGAGCGACATGCCCATCGAGGCCCTGGTGACCGCCACCGAGCTGGGCCTCGCGAAGGCGCCCGGGATGCCCCCCGAGTCGCGCGCGATCGTCGAGGCGAGCACCGAGCCGCAGTCGCTCGCCGAGATCGGCGCGCTGCTCGGCGTCCCGATCGGTGTCGCGCGGGTCCTCGTCAGCGACCTCGCCGCGGACGACCACCTGGCTGTGCACCTGCCCCTGGTCGGGACGGACGGTCGCCCCCGACGCGAACTCCTGGAGAGGCTGCTCGATGGACTCCGTACACGCTGACGACCGGGCGGGTACGGCCGGCGGTGTCGCCGAGGCACCGCGCCGCGACCTGCTCCCGCTGAAGATCCTGGTCGCGGGCGGCTTCGGCGTCGGCAAGACGACGCTGGTGGGCGCCCTCTCGGAGGTGCCGCCGCTGTCGACCGAGCAGCGGATGACGAGCCTGTCCGACGGCGTGGACGACACGAGCATCGTTCCCGAGAAGACCACGACGACCGTCGCCATGGACTTCGGGCGTGTCACGATCGACGACTCGCTGGTCCTCTACCTGTTCGGGACACCGGGCCAGTCGCGGTTCTGGTTCATGTGGGACGAGCTGGCCCGCGGGGCGGTCGGTGCCGTCGTGCTGGTCGACCTGCGGCGCATCGACGACTGTTTCGCCGCGATCGACTACTTCGAGAACCGCGGTCTGCCGTTCGTCGTCGCCCTCAACGGGTTCCCGGGCACCGACGGGATCGACGACGAACTCGTGCGCGAGGCGCTGGCGGTCCCGCCCGGCTGCCCGCTGGTGCACGTCGACGCGCGCGACGACGACTCGTGCACCCGCGCGCTGATCGTGCTCGTCGAGCACGCCCTGGCGCGCAGCGGCTGACGGCCCGACCGCTACGAGGCCCGCAGCGCCGCGAGGAGGTCGTCGAGGGCGTCGAGACGGTGGGCGCTCACGACCGCGTCGCACCACGGCCAGGCGGCGGCGATCCCGCCGGCGAGGGGCTCGAAGCCGGGGCGGGCGACGCGCGGGTTCGCCCAGACGATCCGGTGCGCGATCCGTCGCAGCCGCGCCATCTCGCGTCCGAGGTCGGCGGGGTCCCCGGTGTCCCAGCCGTCGGAGACGACGAGCACGACGGAGCCGCGGGCCATCCCGCGCCGGCCCCAGCGGCGCGAGAACTCGCCGATGGACGCGCCGATGCGGCTGCCGCTCGACCAGTCCGGGGCGAGCGTGCCGGCGCGCGCCAGCGCCGTCTGGGGTCGCCGGGCCATCGCCGGGGTCACGCGGGTCAGGCGGGTGGCGAACGTGAAGACCTCGGCGCGTGTCCCGACGCGGGCACACCAGAGCAGCTGGAGCAGCGCGCGGGCGTAGGGCTCCATCGACCCCGAGATGTCGCAGAGCACGACCAGGCGCCGGGGCCGGACGCGGCGCGCCCGGCGCGCCAGGGTCACGGGGTGGCCCCCGGTGCGGCGGGCCCGGCGCAGCGTCGCCCGCAGGTCCACGGCGGGCCCGCGGGGCGAGGACCGGAACCGCCGGGACGGGCGCGGAGGGGTCGCCACCCGGAAACGGCGCATCGCGGCGGCCAGCTCGGCCAGCTCGGCCGCGGACAGCTCGGCGAAGTCCCGCCCGCCGAGACGTTCGGCGGCACCGGCGGTGGTCGCGACGGCGCGCGTGGCGCCGTCCCGAGCCCCGGAGCCAGGGCCATCCGGGGTGACCCGGGACGCTCCCGCCGCGCCCGCCCGGGGCGGGACCCCGTGCACGGGCGGCGGGCCGGACGGGTCGCCGCGGGCGCCAGCGGGGTCCTCGGGCATCGGGGGAGCCGCCGCGAACACCGCGGCGAAGACGGCGTCGAACACCGCTCGGGCCGCGGTGTCGGTCAGCAGCGTCACGCGGGCGACCCAGTAGAGCTCGCCGGTGGTCGCCGGCGCGGCGGCCACCACCGCGGCGGCGAACCGGGCGGCCTGCCCGACGCCGACGGGCACGCCGGCCGCTCGCAGGGCGTCGCTGAACCGGGCCGCGACGGTGGCGAGGTCAGGGTCCACCGACCACCGTCTCCAGCCCCGCGGACAGGACGAGCTCGCGGTCCTCGTCGTGCTTGACGACGGCCCCCAGGGTGCGGCGGGCCGTCGCGACGTCGAGACGCGTCGTCCCGAGGGCGTGCAGCGCCCGGACCCAGTCGATCGCCTCCGCGACGCCCGGCGGCTTGAGCAGCGGGGACTTCCGCAGCCGTGTCAGGGCGCGCGCGACCTGGTCGGTCAGGACGTCGCCCACCTCCGGCACCCGCACGCGGATGATCGCCTCGACCGCGGCGGTGTCCGGGTGCGCAATCGCGTGGTGCAGGCAGCGTCGGGTCAGCGCGTCGTGCAGGTCGCGGGTCCGGTTGGACGTCAGCACGACGACCGGCCGGTGGACCGCGCGGCGGGTCCCGATCTCGGGGATCGTCACCGCGCCCTCGGCGAGCAGCTCGAGCAGGTGGGCCTCGAACTCGTCGTCGGCCCGGTCGACCTCGTCGACGAGCAGGACCGCCGGGCGCGGCCCGGGGTGCGTGACCGAGGCCAGGAGCGGCCGGGCCAGCAGGAAGTCCTCGCCGAACAGGTCGTCGTCCCGCAACGCCTCACCGCGGCTCTCGGCGAGGCGGATCGCGAGCAGCTGGCGGGGGTGGTTCCACTCGTAGAGCGCCTCGGCCGCGGTGAGCCCCTCGTAGCACTGCAGCCGCAGCAGCGGGGTGTCGAGCACGTCGGCCAGCGCGATCGCGGCCCGCGTCTTGCCGACGCCGGGCTCGCCCTCCAGCAGCAGCGGCTGGCGCAGCGCGACCGCGAGGAACAGCGCGGTCGCGAGCCCGTCGTCGGCGAGGTAGCCCGTGCGGGCCAGCGCGGTCCGCACCGTGGCGACGTCGGTGGGCAGCTCGGTCATGAACCCACCAGGAACCGGGCGGGCTCGTCGAGGAACGCCCGCCGGCATCCCGATCCGCAGAACCACCAGGTCGTCCCGTCCACGACGGCGGACGGGTCGGCGCCGGTCGCGGCGACGGTCATCCCGCAGACCGGGTCGACCGTGGGCTCCCGGTCCTCGCCGGGCTCGACCACGCCGCCCGGGTCGGCGACCCGCTCCCGGCCGGCGACGATCTCCGCATAGATCGACAGGGCGATCTCCGCAGGCGTCGTCGCGCCGAGGTCGAGGCCCGCGGGGGTGCGGACCCGGGCGCGCTCGGCCGCGTCGACGGGCAGCGCCTCGAGCACCGCCGTCCCCCGCGCGCGGCTCGCGACCAGGGCGACGTAGGGCACGCCCGCCCGCAGCGCCGCCGTGAGCACCTCCTCCTCGTCGCGGCCGTGGGAGGCGACGACCACCGCGGCGGTCGTCGGGACCGGTGGGCCACCGCGGCGGAGGTCGTAGTCCATCGCCTCGCCGATCCGCACGAGGGCCCGCGCGACGGGGGCGTCCCCGTGGACGTGCACCACGGTCGGCGGCACCATCGCCTCGAGGAAGATCTCCAGGGTCCCGCCGGACAGGCACGGGTTGTCGACGGTGATCACCCCGTCGCCGGCCTCCGCGGATTCGCTCCCCGTCGCCCCCGGCACGATCCGCAGCAGCGTCGACGTGCGGTCGCGCAGCAGGCGCAGGCCCTCGACGCGCACCGTGGACTCCGCGCAGGTCCCGCCGACGAACCCCTCGAGGGTGCCGTCGGGCAGGACCAGCGCGCTGTCGCCGGCCCGGGCGCTGGTCGGGCTCGCGGCCCGCACGACCGTGGCGAGCACGAACGGCGTCCCCGCGTCGCGCAGCGCCCCGGCGCGACGGAGGACCTGCACCGACGTCACGTGATCGCGAGATCGGTGCGCAGGGGCCTGCCCTGCGCGGCGGACCAGACGGCGGCCGGGGTGAGCGGCATGTCGGCGTGCCGCACCCCGAAGGGGGCGAGCGCGTCGATCACCGCGTTGACCACCGCCGGCGGCGACCCGACCGTCGCCGACTCGCCGACGCCCTTGGCGCCGATGGGGTGGTGCGGTGACGGCGTCACCGTCTCGCCGAGCTCCCACGACGGGCACTCCAGGGACGTCGGCAGCAGGTAGTCCATCATCGAGCCGCCGAGGCAGTTGCCGTCGAGGTCGAAAGCGATGCCCTGCATCAGCGCCATCCCCACGCCGTCGGCGAGCCCGCCGTGGATCTGTCCCTCGACGATCATGGGGTTGATCCGCACGCCGCAGTCGTCCACGGCCACGAACCGCCGGACGTGCACGGCGCCGGTGCCGGGGTCGACGTCGACCACGCACACGTAGGCGCCGCACGGGTAGGTGAGGTTCGGCGGGTTGTAGACGCACGTCGCGTCCAGGTGGCCCTCGACGCCCTCGGGCAGTTCGAGGTTCGAGTGGGCCGCCATGGCGATCTCGGCCATCGACCGTGACGCCTCCGGGTCGCCGACGACCTGCCAGCGCCCGTCGTTCCACTCGAGGTCGTCGGCCGACACCTCGAGCATCGCCGACGCGACGATCTTCGCGCGCTCGCGCACCTTGCGGGCCACGATCGCCGTCGCCGCGCCCGACACCGGTGTCGAGCGCGACCCGTAGGTGCCGAGCCCGAACGGGGTCTGGTCGGTGTCGCCGTGCACCACGTCGATGTCGTCGGGCGACATCCCGAGCTCCGCGGCCACGATCTGCGCGAACGTCGTCTCGTGGCCCTGGCCCTGGCTCTGTACCGAGATCCGCAGCACGGCCTTGCCGGTGGGGTGCACCCGTAGCTCCGCGCCGTCGGCCATCCCGAGCCCGAGGATGTCCATCGTGCGCCGCGGGCCGGCGCCGACGGCCTCGGTGAAGAAGCTCAGCCCGAGGCCCATGAGGTCGGGCCGCTCGCCCGCCTCCCACTGGCGGCGCCGCTGCGCCTGCTCGGCCCGCAGCTCGGTCCAGCCGGCCTTCTCGAGGGCGACCTCCAGGGTGTGCGGGTAGTCGCCGGAGTCGTATTCCCAGCCGGTCGCGCTCCGGTACGGGAACTGGTCGGGCTGCAGCAGGTTGCGCCTCCGCAGCTCGGCGGGGTCCATGCCGAGGTCGTGGGCGACGACGTCGACCATCCGCTCGATGAGGTAGACGGCCTCGGTGATCCGGAACGAGCACGCGTACGCGACGCCGCCGGAGGCCTTGGTGGTGTAGACGCCGGTGACCGAGCAGTGCGCGGCCTCGAGGTCGTAGGAGCCGGTGAACACCCCGAAGAACCCGGCGGGGAACTTCGTCGGCTGCGCGGTCGCGTTGAACGCGCCGTGGTCGGCCAGGACGTGCACGCGGACGGCCCGGATCCGCCCCTCGCGTGTCACCGCCACCTCCCCGCGCATGTGGTAGTCGCGGGCGAAGGACGTGCTCATGAGGTTCTCCGAGCGGTCCTCCATCCACTTGACGGGACGGCCGGTGACGATCGAGCCGACGACCGCGCAGACGTAGCCCGGGTAGATGCCGACCTTGTTGCCGAAGCCGCCGCCGATGTCGGGCGACACGACGCGGATCTTGTGCTCGGGCAGGCCGGCGACCAGGGCGTACAGCGTCCGGTGGGCGTGCGGCGCCTGGGTGGTGGTCCAGAGCGTGAGCTTGCCGGTGACCGGGTCCATGTCGGCGATCGCGCCGCACGTCTCCAGCGGCGCCGGGTGGACCCGCGGGTAGAGCACGTCGGCGGCCACGACCAGCTGGTCGGCGTCCGCCTCGGCCTCGGCGAACACCGCGTCGGTCGCCGCGGCGTCCCCGCTCGCCCAGTCGAAGATGTGGTTGTCCGTACGGCCCTCCTGGTCGTCACGGACCACCGCGGCGTCCTCGTCGAGGGCCCGTCGCGCGTCGATGACGGGCTCGAGCGGCTCGTACTGCACGTCGATGAGGTCGAGCGCGTCCCGGGCCGAGTACTTGTCGTCGGCGACGACGAAGGCGACCTCCTGGCCCTGGAAGCGGACCTTGTCGGTGGCCAGGACCGCCTGCGTGTCCTGCGAGAGCGTCGGCATCCACGCCAGACCCAGGCCGGCGAGCGTCTCGCCGGTGATGACCGCGTGCACCTTCGGGTGCGCCTCCGCCGCGCTCGTGTCCACCGACGTGATCCGCGCGTGCGCCAGCGGGCTGCGCAGCACGGCGCCGTGCAGCATCCCCGGCAGCACCACGTCGTCGACGTACTGACCGCGTCCGCGCACGAAGCGCGCGTCCTCCTTGCGTTTCATCGCGCCGTAGCCGCGTGGGGTCTCCTCGGCCGCGTGGATCTGGACCGCCGGGTCCTGGACGCCGGTCACGAGGTCACCTCGGCGCGCTGGTGCTCGGCGGCCCACCGGACCGAGCGCACGATGTTCTCGTAGCCCGTGCAGCGGCAGATCTGCCCGGAGATCGCCTCCCGGATCGTCGCGGGGGAGGGGTCGGGGTCGCGGTCCAGCAGCGCCCGGCTCGTCATGAGCATCCCGGGCGTGCAGAACCCGCACTGCAGGCCGTGGCAGGTCACGAATCCCTCCTGGACGGGGTCCAGCTGGGCACCGTGCGCCAGGCCCTCGACCGTGTCCACGGCGGCGCCGTCGGCCATGGCGGCGAGCACGGTGCAGGACTTGACCGGCACCCCGTCGAGGCGCACGACGCACGCCCCGCAGTTGGTGGTGTCGCAGCCCCAGTGCGTGCCGGTGAGTCGCAGCTCGTCGCGCAGGAAATGGGTGAGAAGCAGCCGCGGCTCGACATCGCGGGTGGTCGGCGTGCCGTTGACGGTGACGGTGATCTGCATTATCGGTCCTCCCCCCGCGCGCGGGCCGTGGCCCGCCGCAACGTCCGGGTCACGAGCTCGGAGACCAGGTGGCGCTTGTAGTCGACGGGGCCGCGCTGGTCGGCGCCCGGCGAGCAGTGCTCGGCGGCGATCCGCCCGGCGGCGGCGAAGGCCTCGTGGGTGGCGGGACCCCCGCGCAGGGCGTCCTCGGCCTCGGACGCGACGAAGTGCGCGGCGCCCACCGCGGTCAGCCCGATGCCGGCCTCGCGGACGGTGTCGCCCTCGAGGGTGATCACGGCGCCCGCCGACGCGACAGCCCAGTCACCGGCCCGCCGCTCCACCTTCTGGTAGGCGCTGCCGGTACCGGGACGGATCGGGACGCGGACCTCGACCAGGAGCTCGCCGTGCTCGACGGCGGTCTCGTAGGGGCCGCGGTGGAACTCGCGGACCGCCACGACCCGCTCGCCCCGCGCCGAGCGGATCACGACCGAGGCGCGCAGCGCCGAGAACGCCGCCGAGAGATCCTCGGACGGGTCGGCCTGGCAGAGCGAACCGCCGACCGTGCCCCGGTTGCGCACGATCGGATCGGCGATCACGCGCTCGGCGTCGGTCAGGATCGGGAAGTGCTCGCGCACCACCGGTGACTCGAGGACCGTGGCGTGCCGGACGAGCGCGCCGAGCCGGACCTCGTCACCCTCGACCCGGACGTGGCCGAGCTCGGTCAGGCCGTTGATGTCGACGAGCGTCGACGGCTCGGCCAGCCGGAGCTTCATCATCGGCAGCAGACTGTGGCCGCCGGCGACGACCAGGGAGTCCGGGCCGTGACGGGCGAGCAGAGCGATCGCCTCGTCGACGGTCGCGGCTCGCTCGTAGGCGAACTGGGCAGGAACCTGCATGGGATCGTCCCCCGAGCTCTCCGACCGGCGCCGATGCCGATCGCGCTCGGATCAGGTTCGCGAAGGTCCGGCCGCGGAGGAAGTCGTCCCTGAGCGATCGCTTAAGGGAGCGCTGGCGGCCGGATGAGGTTGCGCCCACACTCGCCGGGGTGACGCTCACCCAGCTGCACACCTTCGTGCTCGTGGCGCGCCTGGGCACGGTGCACGCGGCCGCGGAGGCCCTGGGGGTGTCCGACTCGGCCGTCTCCCAGGCCCTCGCGGTGCTGCGCAAGCACCTCGACGACCCGCTCGTCGTGCGCGTGGAGGGCCGGATGGAGCCCACCCCGGCCGGCACACGCCTGCTCGGCCTGGCCTCGCAGATGGTGGCTCTCGGCGCCGAGGCCGAGGCGGCCGTGCGCTCGGTCCAGGGGCGGGCCCAGGAGCTGCGGGTGGTGACCGCCTCCGTGATGGCCGAGTTCGTGGCGAGCCCGCTGGCCGCCGCGTTCGACACCCGCTCGGGTGGCTACGAGGTCTCGACGAGCGTGGCCTCGACGGCCGAGCTCGAGGTCCTCGTCGCGAACCGGCTCGCCGACATCGCCCTCGGTCCGGCGATCGGTGCGGACCCGGCGTTGCGCCTGGTCAGCGAGCCCGTCCTGCGCGCCCAGGTGGTCGTCGTCGCCGCTCCCGACCTGAGCCTGGCGGGGCGTCCGCTCGGCTGGCCCTGGCTCGTCGACCCGAGCGCGGGCGACGACCACAGCGTCACCGCGGGGCTGCTGCGCCGGCTGGCCGTGCCCGAGAAGCGCATCCAGGTGTTCTCCTCCCACGCGGGTGCGTGGGAGGCGGCGGTCGCCGGCGGGGGTGTCGCGGTCGCGACCGCCCACCTCGTGATCAACCAGCTTCGGCGCGGCGACCTGCGCGTGGTCCCGACCGCCGCGACACCGGTGGACACCCCGTGGCACGCGACCACCCTCCGCCCCGAGATCCGCAGCGCGGGGGCGGCGGCGTTCGCGCGGTTCCTCACCACACCGGAGGCGACGGCCGTGATGCGCTCGCCGCACCGCGGCGTCGTCCCGTCCCGTTTCCGCCCGCCGGTGTACGTGACGATCTGGAACTAGTTGCTCGAGGTGCCGCCTAGCGGAGTGCTGTTGCGGGCCGGACCTCCCAGAGCGTCCACAGCGGGCGGTAGCCGTGACGAGGCCAGAACACCGAGGACACCGGGTTCGGTGGGTTGTAGTAGAGGTAGGTCCCTCGCGCACCGGGCGGCTGCAGGGCGGGCAGCGCGGCCGTGACGAGCGCGTGCCCGACCCCGTGTCCGCGCAGGCCGGGCAGCACCGAAGCACAGTTGACGTAGCCCCAGCGGCCGGCGGGCAGCAGTCCCGCGAGCCAGGTGCCCGGGGTGGCGTCGGTGAGGCCGCACTCGAGCAAGCCGACCAACCGGGCCTCGCGCTCGGCGACCCAGATCGGCTCGCCGCGGTGCCAGCGCTCGCGCAGCGCCGCGCGCTTCACCGCCTCGGCGTCGGGGCGCAGCACGCTGCCGCCGACCAGGCTGGAGTAGGCGATCTCGTGCATCGCCAGCTCGAGGCACGCGTCGAGGTCGTCGTCGCGGGCCGGGCGCAGGGTGAGCGCCGGATCGGGGTCGGCGACGGCGGGCAGCGGTCCGGGCGGGCGCACGGCGAGCACCGCGAGGGGCACGAGCCCGTGGTCGAGGAACGCGCGCGCCGCGGCGACGTCGCGGCTGGGCCAGGTGACGACGGCGGCCGAGTCGCTCGCTGCGCGCACCCGCGGGGGGATGCGGGCGAGCCACTCGGTGATTAGCGCGTCGGCACCGGCGCGGCCGGAGTGCCCGAGCACCGGGTGCAGCTCGGTGACCTCGGACGCCGACCACAGCAGGGGAGCGCTGCCGGCCGGCCAGCTGTGGTGGGTGACGACGGCGGCGGCCTCGCCGGCCGCGCCGGTGTCGACGACCACCACGTCGCCGGGTGGGGGCAGCACCGCGGGCGGCAGGCCGGCGTCGGTCTCGGCGAAG
This sequence comes from Actinomycetospora sp. 2LY8.5, assembly GCF_057180585.1. NCBI lineage: Bacteria > Bacillati > Actinomycetota > Actinomycetes > Pseudonocardiales > Pseudonocardiaceae > Actinomycetospora > Actinomycetospora sp. 2LY8.5. The sequence continues at coordinate 345,705 of NZ_JBXUHE010000004.1, read as the reverse complement.
CGCGCCTGCTGGTCGCGCAGCAGCTCGGTGAGGACGAGCTCGGGCGAGCGTCCCGCCGCCCGCGACCGGCCGATCACGCCGATGCCCCGGGGGTCGAGCTCCGCCGCCCTGTCGGCGTGCTCCCCTCGACCTCTCCCGGTCGCCGGCAGCAGAAGATCGCCGTGCCCGGGAAGAGCCGTCCCCGCAGCGGTGACCACTGGCCCCAGACGGCGTCGAGGTCCTCCGGCCACTCCGGCTCGACCAGCCGCTCGAGCACCAGCCCGGCGCGGACGACGTCGGCGACCCGGTCGCCGAGCGTGCGGTGGTGCTCGACGTAGACGGCGCCGCCGTCGTCGTCGACCTCGACGTAGGGCGTGCGATCGAAGTACGACTGGGACACGGTCAGGCCGGCGGGACCCGGGTCGTCCGGGAACATCCAGCGCATCGGGTGGTTCACGGCGAACACCCAGGGCGCGCCGGGACGCAGCACGCGCGCCACCTCCCGCATCACCGCACCGGGGTCGGCGACGAAGGGGATGGCCCCGAAGGCCGAGAAGGCCGCGTCCACACTGCCGTCGGGCAGGGGGATCGCGCCGGCGTCGGCCTGCACGAGCGGCACGGTCGTCCCCGTGCGGGCGTCGGCGGCGTGGGCGTGGCGGAGCATGCCGGCCGAGAGGTCGAGGCCGACGACCCGCGCGCCGGTCCGGGCGAGCCACCGAGAGCACGAGGCGGCTCCGCACCCCACCTCGAGCACCCGGAGGCCGCGCAGCGTCGCGGGGTCGCCGAGCAGGTGCGCGTCGGCCTCCCGCAGGCGCTCCGGGCACCAGACGAAGTCGTCGTCACCGAGGAACGCGCCGTGCTCGGCCTGGTAGTCGTCGGCGTCGGCGTCCCACCACGCCCGGCTCGCGGCGCACGACTCCTCCGGCCCGACCGCCCGCCGCGCGACGCCCGCCGCGCCGGGCGCGAGCCCCGCCGACGTCTCCTCCGCGGGAGGGAGAGGCGCGGGGTTCGGCACCGGGGCATCCTGACACGCCCGGATGCGGGGTCCGCGTCGCCCGGCCGGGGGCTCGGCGGGAGCGACACGCCGTCCGTTCCGCGTGCGACACGCCGGGAATCGGTGCGGGGTGCCCCGATTGCCGGGCCGTGTCGGACGCGGTTACGATGAAGGTCCACGTGAGTGGTCTCGCCCTGTCCGCGTTCCGTTACTCAGGCAGCGGTGGGCGGCGATTCTCGTCTCCACCTTGGCGTTCGTCGGGCTCGACGGTGCGCGCGTCAGGACGGCGGCCCCCGCGTGGGGTCCCTGCACGCTCGATCTGACCATGTTCCCGGAGCCGTCCACCGTATGTCCATCGACACCCACACCGCCCCGACGACGACCAGCCCCCAGGTGGCTGTGAACGACATCGGGTCGGAAGAGGACTTCCTCGCCGCCATCGACCAGACGATCAAGTACTTCAACGATGGCGACATCGTCGAAGGAACCATCGTGAAGGTCGACCGGGACGAGGTCCTCCTCGACATCGGCTACAAGACCGAGGGCGTCATCCCCTCGCGTGAGCTGTCCATCAAGCACGATGTCGACCCCAATGAGGTCGTCGCCGTCGGCGACGAGGTCGAAGCCCTCGTTCTCCAGAAGGAGGACAAGGAGGGCCGGCTGATCCTGTCCAAGAAGCGTGCGCAGTACGAGCGCGCCTGGGGCACGATCGAGCAGCTCAAGGACAACGACGAGCCCGTCAAGGGCACCGTCATCGAGGTCGTCAAGGGCGGCCTCATCCTCGACATCGGTCTGCGCGGCTTCCTCCCCGCCTCGCTGGTCGAGATGCGCCGCGTCCGCGACCTGCAGCCCTACGTGGGCAAGGAGATCGAGGCCAAGATCATCGAGCTGGACAAGAACCGCAACAACGTCGTCCTCTCCCGCCGCGCGTGGCTGGAGCAGACCCAGTCGGCGGTGCGCAGCGAGTTCCTCAACCAGCTCGCCAAGGGCCAGATCCGGTCCGGCCAGGTCTCGTCGATCGTCAACTTCGGCGCGTTCGTCGACCTCGGCGGGGTCGACGGTCTGGTGCACGTCTCCGAGCTGTCCTGGAAGCACATCGACCACCCGTCCGAGGTGGTCGAGGTGGGCCAGGAGGTCAAGGTCGAGGTCCTCGACGTCGATCTCGACCGCGAGCGGGTCTCCCTGTCGCTGAAGGCGACGCAGGAGGACCCGTGGCGTCAGTTCGCCCGCACCCACCAGATCGGCCAGATCGTGCCCGGCAAGGTCACGAAGCTCGTGCCGTTCGGTGCGTTCGTCCGCGTGGACGAGGGCATCGAGGGCCTGGTGCACATCTCCGAGCTGGCCGAGCGCCACGTCGAGGTGCCGGAGCAGGTCGTCCAGGTCGGCAACGACGTCATGGTCAAGGTCATCGACATCGACCTCGACCGTCGCCGCATCTCGCTCTCGCTCAAGCAGGCGAACGAGGGCATGACGCCGGAGACCGAGTTCGACCCGGCGCTCTACGGCATGGCGGCCGAGTACGACGACGCGGGCAACTACATCTACCCCGAGGGCTTCGACCCGGACACCGGCGAGTGGCGCGAGGGGTACGAGTCGCAGCGCGAGGAGTGGGAGCGCCAGTACCAGGCGGCGTACGCCCGCTACGAGCAGCACATCACGCAGCTGCAGCGCACCCAGGAGCAGGAGGCGGAGGCGGCCGAGGCCGCGCCGGCCAACTACTCCTCGGGCGGCCCGTCGTCCGACGACGACGAGCGCGGCGACGACGCCGATGCCTCGTCTGACCCGGGCCAGGGTCCGCCGTCCCAGAGCGGCGGCGGCGCGCTCGCCAGCGACGCCCAGCTCGCGGCGCTGCGCGAGAAGCTCTCCGGCGGCTGATCAGCGGCCGGGAGACGGAGCGGAGCTCGACCCGCCTCCGATTCAGCTCGACAGACGGGCCCTCATCCCTCGCGGGGTGGGGGCCCGTCGTCGTGTGCGCGGCGATCGCGGGGTGCAGCGAACGTGGTGTTCGCGGCTTCTAGGCGCGCGAAGTCCCCGTTGATCATGGAGCCGGTGCGTGCGGGAGCTCGCGAGGGGGCGCGCTGCGCATGATCGACAAGGCTCGCGAGCCGCGGAACGTGCCCCTCGCGGAGCCGGCGACGACCTACCCGAAGGCCGGCGGCGCCGCGGTGCCGAAGGCCGGGCGGAGGTGCCGCGAGCCGGCGAGCAGGCGCTCGACGAGGCCGCGGCGCGCGATGTGCGGCGCCGCGAGGGCCGTCGCGATCTGGGGCAGGGCCCGGCACCAGGTCAGACCGGGGTCGCCGAGGCGATGGCGACCGGCGGGGCGACGCGAACGGAACACGCGGCGGCTCCTCGGATGAGACGGATGGTGCGGGCGGGACGTCAGCCTACCGCTGTTATGTGCGGGACACGAGTGACTCGCGGACCGAGTCTCGACCCCGGGTCGAGTGAGCCCGCCACCGGCTGGGCACACTGCGGGCGTGCTGAGGCTCGGGCTGACCGGAGGGATCGGAGCGGGGAAGTCGACGGTGGCGGAGACGCTCACCGAGCTGGGAGCGGTGGTGATCGACGCCGACCGGATCGCTCGCGAGGTCGTCGAGCCGGGCAGCGACGGGCTCGCCGAGGTGGTCGCGACGTTCGGTGAGGACGTGCTCGACGACGACGGTGCGCTCGACCGGCCTGCGCTGGGCCGCATCGTCTTCGGCGACGACGCCAAGCGCCACCAGCTCAACGGCATCCTGCACCCGCGAATCGGCGCCCGGACCGCCGAGCTGGTGGCCGGCGCCGAGGACGACGCCGTCGTCGTGCATGACATCCCGCTGCTCGTCGAGAACGGGATGGCCGCAGCGTTCGCGCTGGTCGTGGTGGTCGACGCCCCGGTGGACGTGCGTGTCGCCCGCCTCGTCGACACCCGCGGCATGACCGTCGAGGACGCCCGCGCCCGGATGGCGGCCCAGGCCGACGACGAGGCCCGGCGTGCCGCCGCGGACGTGTGGCTCGAGAACGCGGGGGCCGCCGGGGCCCTGCGCGAGCAGGTCGTGCGTCTCTGGCACGAGCGGCTGGTGCCGTTCGCCGAGAACGTCGGTCTTGGCAAGGCGGTGCCCGTCCCGACCGGGATCGTGACGCCGGCCGACGACCGGGTGCAGGCCGGGCGCCGCGTGGCCGCGCGCGTGGCCGTCGCCGGCGGAGAGACCGTGCGTCGCGTCGAGCACGTCGGACCGGGCGCGGTGCCCGACCTGCCCGCTCCCGACGTCGTCGACGTGCTGGTCGAGGCGGTCCGCCCCGGGGACGAGCTCGCCGACGCCCTCGCCGCCGCCGGCTTCCCACGCACCGGCCCGGGGCGTCACGGGTCCGCCGACCCCGCCCGCCCGGCGCGCCTGCTGGTGCTCGACGGCACGGACCGGAAGCAGGCGAAGCAGGCGCACGCGATCGTCGCGGCCCGCGACCGCGCCGTCGAGGACCCGCAGCGGGTCAGGTCGGATGCCGCGCGGGTGCGCGCGGACGTCGCGTTGCCGTGACCCGGTGGGGCGGTGGTCGGAGCGCGATACCGCCGGGAACCGTCGATCGGGAGCCGTAGCATCGGCTCATGGCCACTCCGTGGGACCCCGAGGTCAAGGAGCTGCTGACGGCGCGCAACATGGCGCACGTGGCCACGCTGATGAGCGACGGCGCGCCACACGTCTCGCCGGTCTGGCTCGAGGTGCTCGACGACGAGCGGCTCGCGATCTTCTCCACCGAGGCGCACCTGAAGATCCGTAATCTGCGGCGCGACCCGCGGATCGCGATCTCCGTCGCCGACGAGCACGACCCGTACCGCTCCGCGATCATCCGGGGCCGGGTGGTCGAGGAGATCGACGGCGAGCGGGCCCTCGAGATCATGGACGGCATGAGCCGTCGCTACACCGGCGCGGACTTCCCGGTGCGCTCGTCGATCGTCATGGTCATCGAGCCCGAGCGCGTCCGGCTGCAGCAGCTGCCGTTCGAGCACGCGCCGGGCTGAGGCCTCACGACCCGGAGAGCGAGCCGATCCCGAGCGAGCCCGTCCACGCCTCGAGGTCGTGGCGGGCGTCGACGAGCTCGCCGAGCACGCGGTGCACGGTGCTCATCGCCTCGTCGGCGTCGGCCCCGGAGAGCACGCCACCCGCGACGGCGGCGGCGAAGTCGGCGTCGTGGACGACCCGCGCCGGGCGTCCCGGCACGACCTCGAGACCGAGCAGCAGGTCGGTGCAGCGCCACTGCGCCCCGTCGACGACGATCCGCACCGCGCCGATCTCGGTGATCACCGCCGCCGCGTCGCCCTCGCGCGGCCGGCGGCGGCGTATGCGCACACCGTGGTCGGCGACGTACCAGCACGTCTCCGCCAGGACGAGGGGGTCCTCGGGGCTCAGCACCGTCGTGCGCAGGTGGCCGTCGGCGACGTGCCACCGGTCGAGGGCCCGCTCGAGGACCTGCTCGGGAGCGAGGGGGAGGGTGCGGGTCGCCGCACGGGTGTCGACGACCTCGACCAGCTGGCGGGAGACGACCGGGCTCACGGCGGTGGACCCTAGGACACCCGTCCGGGTGGCGGGGAGGCGGCCCCTACCCGAATGTCAGCGGTGTCATTCGCTACATGACCCAGGTCACGACCACGTGAGGGTGATGTCGTGGCCGGCGAGCCATCGGTCCAGGTCGTGGCCCCGTTCGGCGAGGCCGGCCAGCGTGCGGTGGCTCGTCCCCAGCGCCCGCTCGGCCCGCTCGACGTCCAGGAGCCCGGCGGCGACGGCCGCGGCGAGCTCGTCGAGGTCGAGGACCTCGGTGCGCTCGCCGGTGTACACCACGAGGTCGACGTAGTGGTCCTCGGTCCACCACGTCGAGCCGTCGCGGGTGACGTCGACGATGTCGATGTAGTGGTCCTGGAGCCGCTCCTCGCCGGGCCTCCAGGTGAAGTCGGTGACCCGGATGCCGAGGGCCGGCAGCAGCCACGACCTCAGGTGGGTCAGGGTCGGGTGGTCGACCATGGCCCGGCTCACGTACAGGCCGAAGGGTTCCTCGCGGTACACGTCGACCACACGCACGAAGCCCTTGGGATCGGTGTTCGTGCCGGCGGCGACGTCGAAGGTCTCGATCTTCGGGGAGTGCAGGCCCACGGGCCGTGACCCTAGGCCAGGCGCGAGGGACACCCGCTCCCACGCGCGCGGGGAGCGGGTGTCGGGGACGGCCGCCGATCAGGAACAGGCGCGGACGAAGAGCGGGATGAGCACCGCGCCGACGGCGAGGTGGACCGCGGCCAGCGCGATGTGCGTGGCGGTGGTGGCCTCGACGAGGACGACCGGGATCTCCGAGGCGACGACGATGGCCACGGCGAGGACCGTCCAGATCGCGGTGCCGTACCGGGTCAGGCGCTCGAGCAGGGCGAGCAGGCCCCAGCCGGCCAGTCCGAGGATCACCGTGACCTCCGCGGTGAGCAGGGCGTCGATGCGGACGGTGCCCTGGCTGTCGGTGATCCAGTAGTCGGCGCCGGCGAGGTGACCCACCAGCCACACGGCGAGCGTCACCACGACGGCGGCGACGATCCCGAGCGCCCGCCGGCGCCGGACGGCCGCCCGGCCACGGGTGGGCGTGGTGTCGGTGGGGTGCGTGGTCGAGGCGGTGAGCGTCATCGTGACCTCCGTCGGCAGATAAACTGTGTCCGCTGGACACTGTGTACGTTAGACACAGTAGGTGTGGCGAGGCAAGGGGAACCGCATGGCCAGCACGACCGACACGGGCCACCTCCTCTGGCGGCCGCCCGGCGAGCCGACGCGCGGCCCGCGCCGCGCCCTCACGCTGGACGAGATCGCGTGGGCGGCGGTCGGGGTGGCGGACCGCGACGGGCTGGCCGGGCTGTCGATGCAGCGGGTGGCCGCCGAGGTGGGGCTGACCAAGATGGCGCTCTACCGCTACGTCGCGGGCAAGGACGAGCTCGAGGCCCTCATGATCGACGCGGCCGTCGAGGAGCCGCCCGGCCCGGACGCGCTGACCGGGACGTGGCGGGAGCAGGCGGTGGAGTTCGCCCGCCGGGTGTCGGACGTCTGGACGCGGCACCCGTGGCTTCCGTGGATCACCGTGGGGGAGCGGGTGATGGGCCCGCGCGAGGTCGGGTGGGTCGAGGCCGCGGTGCGCGTCGTCGAGCCGCTCGGCCTGGCACCCGACGAGCGGATGGACGCGGTGACGATGCTGTTCGGGCACTTGCGCACCACCCTCGCGGCCGCCACGGCCGGCACGCGACCGTGGACCGCCGATCCCGCGGGCGGGAGCACGATGCGCGACCTCGTCGCCGCCCACGCGGACCGCTATCCGGCCCTGATCGCGGTGATGACCGATGCCGGCCGTCCGGCCGGCTCTCGGTGGGACTTCGGCCTGCAGTGCCTGCTCGACGGGTTCGAGGCGGCCGCCCGGCGCCGGGAGGGTGCCCGGTGACGCCGCCCGTCCTCCGTCGCTATCTCGCCGCGCTCGACGCCGGATCGGTCGACGACGTCCTCGCCTGCTTCACCCCGGGCGCGGAGGTGGTCTCCCCGCTGTACGGGACGCGGCCGGCCGCGCGGTTCTACCCGGAGCTGTTCGCGGACTCGTCACCGTCGAGCACGGAGCTGCGCCGTGTGTACGTCGACCCCACGGACGACCGGGAGGTCGCGCTGGCCTTCCACTACGCGTGGGTGCTCGGCGACGGCACGCCCGCCCCCTTCGACGTGGTCGACCTCGTGACGCTCACCGACACCCGGGACCGCATCGCGCGGCTCACCATCTGCTACGACACCGCGCCGCTGCGCCGCTCGTGGCAGCGGGTGGCCGCCGGCGGGACCGACGCTGTCGGGGGTCGCGGTTAACCTCGATCCCATGGCCTTCGCGACAGAGGTACCGGGCTCGGCCCGCGACGGGGAGAACCCCGAGGGGCTCCCCGACGACGCCCTCGCGCACTCGGAGTTCCGTCCGGTGGGCGAGATCGAGCGCACCGGTGCCGCGTTCGAGGTCGTCAGCGAGTACGACCCCGCGGGCGACCAGCCGGCGGCGATCGAGGAGCTCGAGAAGCGCGTCAAGGACGGCGAGCACGACATCGTGCTGCTCGGCGCCACCGGCACGGGCAAGTCGGCCACGGCGGCCTGGCTGATCGAGCGGGTCCAGCGCCCGACGCTGGTCATGGCGCCCAACAAGACACTGGCCGCGCAGCTGGCCAACGAGCTGCGCGAGCTGTTGCCCAACAACGCCGTCGAGTACTTCGTCTCGTACTACGACTACTACCAGCCCGAGGCGTACATCGCGCAGACCGACACCTACATCGAGAAGGACTCCTCGATCAACGAGGACGTCGAGCGGCTGCGGCACTCGGCGACGTCCAACCTGCTCTCGCGGCGCGACGTGGTCGTGGTCGCGTCGGTGTCGTGCATCTACGGCCTGGGCACGCCGCAGTCCTACCTCGACCGGTCGGTGCAGCTGAACGTCGGCGACGAGCTCGACCGCGACCAACTGCTCCGGGCGCTGGTCGACGTGCAGTACACGCGCAACGACATGTCGTTCGCCCGCGGGACGTTCCGGGTGCGCGGCGACACCGTGGAGATCATCCCGGCGTACGAGGAGCTCGCGGTCCGCATCGAGTTCTTCGGCGACGAGATCGAGTCGCTCTACTACCTCAACCCGCTCACCGGCGACGTCGTCAAGCAGGTCGACGACGTGCGGATCTTCCCGGCCACCCACTACGTGGCCGGGCCCGAGCGCATGGAGAAGGCCGTCAAGGCCATCGAGGCCGAGCTCGAGGAGCGCCTGGCCGAGCTCGAGCGCCAGGGCAAGATGCTCGAGGCCCAGCGGCTGCGCATGCGCACCACCTACGACATCGAGATGATCCGCCAGGTCGGGTTCTGCTCGGGCATCGAGAACTACTCGCGCCACATCGACGGCCGCGGCCCGGGCACCGCGCCCGCCACGCTCATCGACTACTTCCCGCAGGACTTTCTGCTGGTCATCGACGAGTCGCACGTGACCGTGCCGCAGATCGGCGGCATGTACGAGGGCGACATGTCGCGCAAGCGCAACCTCGTCGAGTACGGCTTCCGTCTGCCGTCGGCGACCGACAACCGGCCGCTGACCTGGGAGGAGTTCGCCGACCGCATCGGGCAGACCGTCTACCTGTCGGCGACGCCGGGCGACTACGAGATGCGGATGGCCGGCGGCGAGTTCGTCGAGCAGGTCATCCGCCCCACCGGACTGGTCGACCCCGAGGTCGTCGTGAAGCCGACGAAGGGCCAGATCGACGACCTGGTGGGCGAGATCCGCACCCGGGTCGACAAGGACGAGCGCGTGCTGGTCACCACGCTGACCAAGAAGATGGCCGAGGACCTCACCGACTACCTGCTCGAGCTCGGCATCAAGGTCCGCTACCTGCACTCCGAGGTCGACACCCTGCGGCGCGTCGAGCTGCTGCGCCAGCTGCGCTCCGGCGAGTACGACGTGCTGGTCGGCATCAACCTGCTGCGCGAGGGCCTCGACCTGCCGGAGGTGTCGCTGGTCGCGATCCTCGACGCGGACAAGGAGGGCTTCCTGCGCAGCGAGCGCTCCCTGATCCAGACGATCGGGCGCGCGGCGCGCAACGTGTCGGGCCAGGTGCACATGTACGCCGACACGGTCACCGACTCGATGCAGTACGCCATCGACGAGACCAACCGGCGCCGCGAGAAGCAGATCGCCTACAACACCGAGCGGGGCGTCGATCCTCAGCCGCTGCGCAAGAACATCGCCGACATCCTCGACCGTGTCTACCGCGAGGCCGAGGACACCGAGGAGTCCGTCGAGATCGGCGGGTCGGCGCGCAACAGCTCCCGCGGACGCCGCGCGGCAGGCGAGGCCGGCGGCGGCCGGGGCAGCTCGGGCATCGCCCCGCACCACGACACCTCGGGCATGGCCCGCGCGGAGCTGGCCGACCTCATCCAGCAGCTCACCGACCAGATGATGGCCGCCGCGCGCGACCTGCAGTTCGAGCTGGCCGGGCGCCTGCGCGACGAGATCGCCGACCTCAAGAAGGAGATGCGGGGGATGGACGCGGCCGGCGTCAGCTGAGGCGGCCATGCGCCTGGCCCGGGGTGTTTCAGCCTGGCGGCCACGCTGACGTCGAACGTCAGAAAGGGCGCCACGATCAGCCCCCCCGGGTGGCAGGGGCCGAGTGCCGGACGCGAGCTGTCCGCCACCCCCGCCAGACTGGGCGGCATGGCCATGGGAGTGCAGATCACGTTCGACGCCCACGACACCGTGAAGCAAGCCGAGTTCTGGGCTCTCGCCCTCGACTACGTCGTCCAGCCCCCGCCACCGGGATTCGACAGCTGGTTCGACTTCGCCGAGAAGATCGGCGTCCCGCGCGAGGAGTGGGACCGGCTCAACGCCGTGGTCGACCCGGCGGGCGTGGGGCCGCGCGTGCTGTTCCAGAAGGTGCCCGAGGACAAGACGGTGAAGAACCGCGTGCACCTCGACGTCAACGTCAGCGACGGCGGCGAGGGCCGCAAGGAGCTCGCCCACGCGCACCGCGAGAAGCTCGAGGCGGCCGGCGCCCGGTTCCTGCGCGAGGTCGACGAGCCCACCGGCTGGTGCCTGGTGATGGCCGACCCGGAAGGCAACGAGTTCTGCGTGCAGTGACGCAGCGCCCGGTGAGGCACCCGGTCTATGGCGCCGGTCACGGACACGTGCCTAGGCTGCGGCGAGGTCCGTCGACGCCGAGGAGGAGCCCGTGCCTCACGCCGCCGACAGGGTCTGCGCGGTCACGCGGAGCACCGACCTGCGCCAGCACGCGCGCCTGCTCCACCAGGCTCACGACGCTCGTCTGTCCGGGAGCCGTCCGACGACGCCGCTGCGCCGGGTGGTGAGCCGGTCCTGGGACCGCGTCCTGTCCTACGGTGTCGCGCCGGACGGGCGCGCGCTGGACGACCCCGCGCCGCCGGAGATCGTCGAGCAGCGACGGGCCGCGTCGCCGATCGCGGGCGTCCTCCCGCAGCTGCGGGCGAGCCTCACCGCGGTGGCCGAGGACGCCGAGCACATCATGGTCGTCACCGCCGCCGACGGCTTCGTGCTCTGGCGCGAGGGAGCGGTGCGGGTGGGCCGGCTCGCCGACTCTCTCGGCTTCCTGCCCGGCGCCGACTGGACCGAGGCGTCGGTGGGCACGAACGCCATCGGCACGGCGCTGGCCGAGCACGCCTCGGTGCAGCTGTTCTCCGCCGAGCACTTCGTCCGCGCCCAGCACCCGTGGACGTGCACGGCGAGCCCGATCCACGACCCGAGGACCGGCGAGATGCTCGGCGTCGTCGACCTCTCCGGTCCGGCGCCGACGGTCCACCCGACGACCGTGGCGCTGGTGCACACGGCCGTCCGCCTCGCCGAGACCGGGCTGTGGGCCGCGCACGAGACCCGGCTGGAGAGCCTGCGCGCGGTGGCGGCGCCGGTGCTGGCGCGCCAGACCGGCCCGGCGCTCGTCGTCGACGATCACGGCTGGGTCGCCGCCGCGACGGGCCTGGCGCCGCGCGACCGGGTCGGCGTGCCCCAGGCCGGCGAGGCGATGCTCGTCCACGGGCTGGGGGCGTGCCTGCCCGACCGCGTGCCGGGCGGCTGGCTGCTGCGGCCGTCGGACACCGCGGGGCCGGGCCGGACCCGGCTGCGGCTGGATCTCGACGCGGACCCGCCGGCCGCGCTGGTCGAGGGCCACGAGGTCTGGCGCCACACGCTCGGGCGGCGCCACCTGCAGATCGTCGCCCTGCTGATGCAGGCCGGGAGCGCCGGGCTCGACGCCGCCGCGATCAGCCGCGCGCTCTACGACGACGCCGACCACCTCGTCACCGTGCGGGCCGAGCTCTCCCGGCTGCGCCGCGTCCTCGGGGGCCTGCTCGCCGCGCGCCCGTACCGGATCGCGCCGGGCGTCGAGGTGGTCCCGCCGTCCCCGCAGGACACCGTCCGCCTCTTCGGGAGGCGTGCAACACCGCTGCAACCCTGGTCGTGATCACGGTCACTCTCGTGGGATGGAGCCAGCCCATCCTGCTGGAGGACCCCCATGAAGGCTGCTCGTTTCCACGGCCGGGGTGACGTGCGCGTCGAGGACGTGCCCGAACCCCGTCCCGGCCCCGGCCAGGTCCAGGTCGCCGTCGAGTGGTGCGGCATCTGCGGCACCGACCTGCACGAGTTCCTCGACGGGCCGATCTTCACGCCCACCCCGCAGGCCCCCCACCCGCTGACCGGCGGCGCCATCCCGATCACGCTCGGGCACGAGTTCTCGGGGGTGGTCGCCGGCGTCGGCTCCGGCGTCACCGGGGTCGAGGAGGGCGACCGGGTGGTCGTCGAGCCCTACGACGTGTGCGGGACGTGCGTGGCCTGCCGGGCCGGGCGCTACAACGTGTGCCGCCAGCTGGGGTTCATCGGCCTCGACGGCGACCAGGGCGGGTTCGCCGAGAAGATGGTCGTCGACCAGCGCTGGGTGCACTCCATCGACGGCCTGACCACCGAGCAGGGGGCGCTCGTCGAGCCCCTGGCGGTCGGCTACCACGCCACCAAGCTCTCGGGCATCGAGAAGGGCCAGACCGCCGCGGTGTTCGGCTCCGGCCCGATCGGGCTGGTCACCGCCGCGGCCCTCCGGGCGGCCGGGGCGGGCCAGATCGTCGTCGTCGAGCCCGCCGACGCGCGCAAGGCCAAGGCGCCGGGCGCCGGCGCCGACCACGTCCTCGACCCGACCGAGACGGACGTGCCCGAGGCGATCCGCGAGCTCACGGACGGCGCCGGGGCCGACGTCACGTTCGAGTGCGCGGGGCTCGACCCCGTGCTCGCCCAGGCCGTCGCGTCCACCCGTCCCGGCGGCACCTGCATCAACGTCTCGATCTGGGGCCACCCGGCCACCTTCGACGTCAACTCCCTGGTGTTCTCCGAGATTCGGCTCATCGGCTCGCTCGCCTACGCGGGCCGGCACCCCGAGGTCATCGACCTCATCCGCGACGGCGTCGTCGACGTCGAGCAGTTCATCACCGGCCGCATCGCCCTCGAGGACATCGTCGACCAGGGCTTCCGCGAGCTGATCGACCACAAGGAGACGAACGTGAAGATCCTGGTGCACCCGTGACCGGCGCACAGAGGACGAGATCGACGAGGGCCTCGGCGGCTACCTGGGCACCGGCAACGGCGAGGCGCTGAAGCAGTGCTCGCAGCTCATCGCGCTGGGCCGGGTGCAGACGCCCGAGGACGTCGCGTCGTTCGTCTCGTACCTGGCGAGCCGCGACGCCGACGACATGACCGGCCAGGCGGTGATGATCGACGGCGGGATCGTCATGGTCTGACCCACGGTGGGTGTTCTGCGTCGTCAGAACGATCCAGAGCACCCGCCGTCCGGGCGGCGCGCCCGATTGACCGGGAAGGGAGTGGCGGGGGTAACATGGTCGACATGCAGGCCGCGCGACTTCGTCGTCGAGAGGTAGTACTTCGGCGCGCCGGGTGAGCCAGGGCCCCGGCGCGCACCACCGCTCGCCCCTCCAGGGGCTCGCAGCGGACGACGCCGAGACCTGGCTCGGATCCACGAACACCACCGGATCCCCAGGAGCCCCGTCGTGACCACTCTCGAACCGACTCGCACCGCCCCCGCCCCTCGCCGGGCCTCCCGGCTGCCGCGACCGTTCACCATCCTCACCACCGGCGGGATGCCCGGCGTCATGGATCTCGCCTCGGCGCTCTGCTCGCTCGGCTACCGGGTCCCGGACTTCTCGGTCGACGTCCACGAGGGCGTCTCCTGCTCCTGTGTCCAGTGCACCGTCGCGCTGACCAGCGCCGAGTGCGCCGAGTTCGCCGACCGGGTCCGCACGCTGCCGGGCGTCCTCTCGATCGAGCCCTCCTGCTGACGCGCATCATGGAGGCGTGAGCGACGACGCCCGACGCGACCGCGGATCCGACGGTCCCGGTGGCTGGACCAACCCTCTCGAGGAACTGATCGGCCGGCTCGTCGAGGGCTTCGGTGATCTCGGGCAGCAGGGTGGCGACGATCCGGGGCGCCCGCGGGGCGACAGCCGGACGCCCGTCCTGGACCGTTTCGGCCGCGACCTCACCGCCACGGCCCGTGCCGGGCGTCTCGACCCCGTGGTCGGCCGCGAGCGCGAGGTCGCCGCCGTCCTCGAGATCCTCGGGCGACGCACCAAGAACAACCCCGTGCTGGTGGGCGACCCGGGGGTCGGCAAGACCGCGATCGTCGAGGGGATCGCGGCCAAGATCGCCGCCGGCACGGTGCCCGGGGCGGCGGGGCGGCGCGTCGTCGCTCTCGACCTCGCGGGGCTCGTCGCCGGGACGAAGTACCGCGGGGAGTTCGAGGAGCGGCTGCGGCGGCTGGTCGACGAGGTCACGGCGACCGAGCGCGCGGTGATCCTCTTCCTGGACGAGGTGCACACGGTCGTCGGGGCCGGCGCCGGGGTCGAGGGCACGATGGACGCCGCCGACATCCTCAAGCCCGCGCTCGCGCGCGGCGAGCTGCAGGTCGTCGGGGCGACGACGCTGGAGGAGTACCGCCGCCACGTCGAGTCCGACCCGGCGCTGGAGCGGCGCTTCGCCCCGATCACCGTCGACGAGCCGAGCGTCGACCAGACGGTCGCGATCCTCGACGGGTTGCGGGCGCGCTACGAGGAGCACCACGGGGTGCGGCTTCCCGAGGACGCCCGCCGCGCCGCCGTCGAGCTCACCGCGCGCCACGTCCGCGACCGCTTCCTGCCCGACAAGGCCATCGACGCCCTCGACACCGCGGCGGCGCGCGTACGGCTGCGGCGCGGCGAGGACCCGGGGGCGTCCGCGACGGTGTCGGTCACCGACGTCGCCCAGGTCGTCGCCGACCGCACCGGCCTGCCGGTCGCCCACCTCACCGACTCCGAGCGCACGCGCCTGCTCGGGCTCGCCGACCACCTGCGCCGGCGGGTCGTCGGCCAGGACCACGCGCTCGAGGCGGTCACCGACGCGGTGCTCGCCGGGCGGGCGGGCATGGGCCAGCCGGGCCGGCCGGTGGCGTCGTTCCTGTTCGCCGGGCCCACGGGGGTCGGCAAGACCGAGCTCGCCCGCGCGCTGGCCGAGGCGCTGCACGGGTCCGACGAGCGTCTCGTGCGCCTCGATCTCGGGGAGTTCCGCGAGGCGCACACCGTCAGCCGTCTCACGGGCGCGCCGCCGGGCTACGTCGGGCACGACCGGCCCGGCGAGCTCACCGAGGCGTTGCGGCGCACGCCGTCGTGCGTGGTGCTACTCGACGAGATCGAGAAGGCCCACCCCGACGTGCTGGCGCTGCTGCTCGGGGTCCTCGACGCCGGGCGGCTCACCGACGGGCGCGGGCGCACCGTGTCGTTCGCCGACGCCGTCGTGATCATGACCAGCAACCTCGGCGCGGCCGCCCTGACCGAGGGTCGCGACCCCGACGATGCCCGCGCGAGCGTGCTCGCCGCCCTCGCGCGCGCCCTGCGCCCGGAGTTCCTGGGGCGCGTCGACGAGGTCGTGCTGTTCACGCCGCTCGACCACGACGCCCGGCGGGCCGTGGTCGAGCTCCTCCTCGACGGGACCCGCGAGCGCCTCGCCGCCCAGGACGTCGGGTTGACGGTGACGCCCGCGGCCGTCGACGTCCTCGTCGCCCGCGGCCACGATCCCGCGCTCGGCGCCCGCCCGATGCGGCGCGCCGTCACCCGGGACGTCGACCGGGCCCTGTCGCGGCGGATCGTGGCCGGGGCCCTGCGCCCGGGCGGGCACGCGACCGTCGACGCGCCCGACCCGGACGGCCCCCTCACGCTCGAGGTGGGCCTCCCGCCCACGTGAGCACTTTCCGGGCCCATGGGCCCGGAAAGTGCTCACGAGCGGGCGCTACTCCACCGTGACGCTCTTGGCGAGGTTGCGGGGCTTGTCGATGTCGCGGCCCAGCACCGCGGCGCAGTGGTACGCCAGCAGTTGCAGCGGGACGCCGAGCAGGATCGGGTCGAGCTCGGGCTCGAGGCGCGGCACGCGCAGCACGGCGTCGGCGAGCCCGTCGGGCAGCTGGGCGTTGGTCACGGCGATGACCGGCCCGCCGCGGGCGCGGATCTGCTCGATGGTGCTGATGTTCTTGGCCAGCAGCTCGTCGTCGGGGACGACCACCACGCAGGGCATGGAGGCGTCGACGAGCGCGAGCGGCCCGTGCTTGAGCTCCGCGGCCGCGTACGCCTCGGCGTGCACGTAGGAGATCTCCTTGAGCTTCTGCGCGCCCTCGCGGGCGACCGCCGCCCCGCGCACCCGGCCGAGGTAGAACATCGAGCGCGCGTCCGCGTAGCGCTTGGCCACCTCGGCGACCTCCTCGGAGGTCGTCAGTGCCGTCTCGACGGCGTCGGGGAGCCGCCGCAGGCCCTCGACGAGCCGCGTGCCGTGCGCCGCGGAGAGGTCCCGGACGCGGCCGAGCAGCAGCGCGAGCAGCGTGAACGACGTCGCCATCGAGCTGAACGCCTTCGTCGAGGCCACCGATACCTCCGGCCCGGCGTGCAGGAACATCCCGGCGCCGCACTGGCGCGCGATCGCCGAGCCGATGACGTTGACGACGCCGACGACCCGCCCGCCCTTGCGCTGGAGCTCCTCGACGGCGGCGAGCGTGTCGATGGTCTCGCCGGACTGGCTGACCGCGACGTAGAGCGTCTCGGGATCGACGAGCGGGTTGCGGTAGCGGAACTCGCTGGCCTGCTCGGCGTCGGCGGGGATCCGGGCGAGCTCCTCGACGAGGCCCGCCCCGATCTGCCCGGCGTAGAGCGCGGACCCGCACCCCAGGAACGTCACGCGCCGGATGCCGCGCAGCTCCCGCGGGTCGAGGTGCATTCCGTCGAGGCGGGCGGTGGCGAAGCGCGTGTCGAGTCGCCCGGCCAGGACGCGGCGCAGGGCCGCCGGCTGCTCGTGGATCTCCTTGGACAGGAAGTCCTCGTGGCCGTCGAGCTCGTAGTCGGCGTCGTCGACGTCCACCGTGGTGGGCGGGCCGAGCCGCGAGCCCTCGTAGCCGGCGGCGGTCAGCGTCGCGAGCTCGCCGTCGGCGAGGAAGACGACCTGGCGGGTGTGCCGTACGAGCGCGGCGACGTCGGAGGCGACGAACATCTCGCCGTCCCCGAGGCCGAGCACGATCGGGCTGCCGTTGCGGGCGACGACGAGCTCGTCGGGGTTGCGGGCGTCGAGCACGACGAGCCCATAGGTGCCCTCGACGACGCGCAGGGTCTCGCGGACGGCCTCCTCCAGCGAGCTCGACCCGCCGTCCAGGGCCCGCGCGACGAGGTGCGGGAGAACCTCGGTGTCGGTGTCCGACTTGAGCGTCACGCCCTCGGCGGTCAGCTTGGCGCGCAGCTCGTCGGCGTTCTCGAGGATGCCGTTGTGCACGACGGCGATGCGCCCGGCCGCGTCCGTGTGCGGGTGGGCGTTGCGCTCACTCGGCTCGCCGTGGGTGGCCCAGCGGGTGTGGGCGATGCCGGTGCGCCCGGGCGAGTCGTCCTCGCCGACCGCGGCGCGCAGGTCGTCGACGCGGCCGACCGACCGGGTGGTGCGCAGGGACTTGCGGTGGGCGACGGCCAGACCTGCCGAGTCGTACCCGCGGTACTCCAGGCGCGTGAGCCCGTCGACCAGGATCTTGGTCGCCGGTCGAGGGCCGACGTACCCCACGATGCCGCACATGATCGATTCCCCTCTATCCGTAGACCATCCGTCGCAGGCGCCGCTCGCTGATCTCGCCAGGGGCGACCGGGCGGTGCGCGAGCTCGTCGGCGATCACCGCCCAGATCTCGGCGTTCTTGCGTTCGCGGGCCTGCAGCTCCCGGTGGCGCCGCCGCACGAACTCCTCGGTGGTCTCCGAGTAGTAGGCGACGACGTCGGCCACCACGCGGGCGGCGACCTCCCCGGGAAGACCCGTCGACGCGGCGACATGGCGCACGAGTTCGGGGTCCACGAGAAGCGAGGGTGCCTCGCTGACGCGATTCAGGCCAGTTTTCTGCCCGATAACGGGCAGAAAATGGCACTTGGTGCAGTGAGTGACCCGCGATGGTGCGGCTCATGACATCACTGACCAGTCGCCGACGTGCGCGGCGGCGGCGCCTGCGGACCGTGCCTCTCGCGATGCGGGCCGGTGCGACACGCCCGGGCGCACGCCGCCGCAGCGAGCGTGTGGCGATCCTGGCGTCAGATGCCAGCGACGCCGCATCGCTGGCACACCCGTGTGCCGGGCGGGCTAGCTGGTGATGTCCTTGCGGCGGAACCACCAGACTGCTGTCGCGCCGAAGGCGATGCACCACACCAAGGCCGACAGGATGCCGCGGGCGAGGTCGGTGCCGTCGACGTCGAGGGTGAGCAGGTCGGCGAAGGCGAAGACCTCGTGGGTCGGGAGGAGGTTGCGCAGCGAGCCCAGCGCGTCGACCGTGTCGAGGATCTGGGACAGGATCGACACGAGCACCGCCCCGCCGACCGCGCCGAGCGGGGCGTCGGTCACCACCGAGAGCAGGGTCGCCACCCCCGCCACCCAGAGCAGGTGGACCGCCAGGTAGACCACGGCGAGCAGGATGCGCACGAGCGCCGTGCCGTACGGGAGCGACTCGCCGGTGGGGGAGAGGTAGTCGCCGGCCCCGTAGACCAGGGTCCCGAGCAGGACGGCCACCACCGGCAGCACGATCAGCGTGGTCAGCGACAGGATCGCCGCCACGATCGCCTTCTGCCGCAGCAGGCGCACCCGCGGCACGGGGATCGCGAGCAGGTAGCGCAGCGACGACCACGAGGCCTCGCTGGCGATCGTGTCGCCGAAGAACAGCGCCACGACCACCACGAGCAGGAAGCTCGCCGAGGAGAACAGCGCGAAGACCGCGAAGTTCGGCCCCGACGCCTGGGCGAGGTCGGTGAGGCTCGTGGCGGCGGCGCCGGGCGAGGGGTCGTCGCCGACCGAGAACGCGATCCAGAGGATCACCGGCAGCAGCGCGAACAGCGCCAACGTCACCTGGGTGCGCCGGCGTCGCCACTGGCGCAGGAGCTCGACACGCACGGGCAGCGTGCGCGCCTCCTCCACGGGTGTCGTCATGACGGTCATGACCGCGCCCCCTCCTCCCCGATCAGCGCCAGGAACGCGTCCTCGAGGCGGCGGCGCGGGCCGACCCCGCGGACGTCGTGACCCGCCTCCACCAGTGTCCGCACCACGTCGGCCTGGTCGGTGCCGTGCAGGTCGACGAGCACGATGCCCGCGTCGCCCGGGTCCGGCTCAACACCCACGCCGTTGCGCCCGCGCAGGACGGCGACGGCGTCGTCGCGGCGGCCCGGGTCGACGGTGACCGCGACCTGCCCGCCGGCCACCAGCTCGGCGACCTCGCCGGTCGCGACGACCTTGCCCCGGTGCATGACGACCACGTGGTCGCACGTCTGCTCGACCTCGGCGAGGAGGTGGCTGGACACGAGGACGGTGCGGCTGCGCTCCTGGGTCGAGCTCCGCGGCCCTGTCGGCGTGCTCCCCTCGACGTCTCCCGGGCCGCCACGCGCGTAGGAGCGCAGCACCTCGCGCATCGCGTGGATCTGGGGCGGGTCGAGGCCGTTGGTGGGCTCGTCGAGGACGAGCAGGTCGGGCAGCCCGAGCATCGCCTGGGCGATGGCGAGCCGCTGGCGCATGCCCTGGCTGTAGGTGCGCACGGTCCGGTCGACGGCCGCGCCCAGCCCGGCGATCTCCAGGGCCTCCTCGAGGTGCGCGTCCTGCGCCGGGCGGCCGGTGGCGGCCCAGTACAGCTCGAGGTTGGCGCGCCCGGACAGGTGCGGCAGGAACCCCGCGCCCTCGACGAACGCGCCGACGCGGCCCAGCACGGGCGCGCCGGCGGTGACCCGGCGCCCGAAGATCCGCAGCTCGCCGGCCGTCGGGGCGATGAGGCCGAGCAGCATGCGCAGCGTCGTCGTCTTCCCGGCGCCGTTGGGCCCGAGCAGGCCGAGCACCTGGCCGCGCTCGACGGTGAACGAGACGTCGTCGACGGCGACGAGCCCGCTCCCGCCCCGGAACCCCGAGGTGAAGGACTTCGACAGCCCGCGCACCACCAGCGGCGTGTCGGCCAGCTCCTCATCGAGGGCGAGCGCGCCGCCGGGCTCGAGGTCGCGGCGACGCCGGCGCGCGGCGAGGACCCGCGCGACCAACCACGTCACGAGGACGCCGAGCACCAGCACGCCCGCCGCGACGAGCGGGGCCAGCGGCACCGAGGTCCCGCTGCGCACGTCGCCGGGCACCGTCGGCACGGACAGCGAGGCGTCGGACGCCAGCCCGATCCGGTGCACCGCGGGCGCGGTGGCCGCGGCGTACGCCTGGTCGGTGGTCGACAGGACGACCTCCAGCCGGTGCCCCGCGGCGAGCGTCGCCACCACAGCGGGGAGGCTGACCGTCACCTCGGTCGGCGTCGGCCCGGGCGCGGGCAGGCGCAGCGGCGAGACGGCGCTGCCCAGCAGCGTGCGGGTCCCGGGCGTTGCCCCACCGGTGTCGGCCCCGCCGGCGGTCACGTCGTAGACCTTGGCGAACAGCACGGGCTCGCCCGTCGGCCGGCCGGGCACCGAGGAGACCGCCACTCGGACCTGCGGGGCGCCGGCGACGACCGTGCGCGCGGGCAGCGGGTCGGTCGAGAACCGCGCCGCCTGCCCGGGGAGATCCGCGGCGAGCCGGCCGACGAGCGCGGACGCGCCCCCGGAGCCGCCCCCGGAGCCGCCCCCGGAGCCGCCCCCGGAGCCGCCACCGCCCGAGCCGCCCCCGGAGTCACCCGAGTCGTCATCGTCGTCCCCGGTCCCCGAGCCGGACCCCGAGCCGCCCGCCGCGCTCCCGGCGAGCGCCGCGAGCCCGGGCACCGAGGAGATCGCCGACGGCGCCCCGCCCGCCGGGGCGACGACGTCCTGCGGGTCGCCGTGCAGCGCCAGCGGCGTACGCGCCGTGCCACCCGCCCCGTCGAGACCGGGGTAGACGCTCGCGGTGATCGTGCGCTGGGTGGGCGCGCTGCGCGCCTGCACCCCGGAGGGCACGACGTAGGTGAACGCCGTGCCCGGGTCCGGGGCGGTCCCGGCGAGGTGGTGGTCGAACCACGCCTCCATGCGCTCGGTGGTGCGCCGATCCGGCCCGCCGCCGTCGTGGCCGCCGGCGAACCAGCTCACCGCGACCGTGCCTCCGCCGGCCGCGATCTGGCGCGCGGTGGCGTCGGCCTGGTCGAGCCCGAAGAGCGTGTCCCGCTCGCCCTGCACGAGCAGGGTCGGCGCGGTGATGCGGTCGGCGACGCTGGCCGGCGAGGCGCGGGTGAAGAAGCTCGCGAGGTCGGCGGGCTCGCGGCCGGAGGTGGCGGCGGCCACGTACCCGGCGCACACCTCGGGCAGGAACCGCCCGCACACCTGCGGGGCGTCCTGCTCCTGCCCGGGGGCGGGGCGCGAGCCGCTGCTGAAGAACAGCGCCGACCATGCGCGCTTGAACACCCCGTCGGCACCGCCGGCGCTCGCCGCGGGCGTGGTCGCGGGGTCCGCCCCGCCCCGGTTCGGGAACAGTGCCTGGCCGAGGTCGTTCCAGGTGATCATCGGGATGGTGGCGTCGACGCGGCGGTCGTACCCGGCGAGCAGCAGCGAGAGCGCCCCGCCGTACGACGCGCCGGTCACGCCCACGCGCGGGTCGCCGGGCCCGTCCTGGCGCACGTCCGGGCGGGCGGCGAGCCAGTCGACGAGCTGCTGGGCGTCGGCGACCTCGTACTCGGGGGAGTTGAGCGCGATCTGCCCGGTGCTGTTCCCGAAGCCGCGCGCCGACCAGGCCAGCGCCACGTAGCCCCGTTCGGCCCAGGTGCGTGCCTCGTCGGCCACGGACTGCTTGCTCCCACCGAAACCGTGCGCGACGAGCACCGCAGGCGCCGGCCCCGACGTCCCCGGAAACCACAGCGTGGCGTCGAGGCTCTGGGGCTGGTCGCGCGCGGGACCGTCGCGCACGTCGATGCGGATGTCCTCGCTGCGCACGGCGCCGCCGGTCGGCGGGGCGGCGGCGACCGTCGAGAGCCCGAGCAGTCCGACGGCGAGCACGACCCCGAGGACCCGGAGCGGGCGGCTGATCACCCGCGCACGGTAACCCTCACGGTCTGTGCCGGTCGTGAGCAACCGACTCCCGGGCCCGGTGGTGCGCAGTGCCACTCGGGGCCCTGTCGCGCCGAGTTCACGCAGGTGACACACTCGGTCGCGGAGGGGAGTATCCCCGCGCGTCGGCCTCGTCAACACGGCCGCCGGGACGGTCGCCAGACCGGAGCCGGTGCCCGGGGCCGCCGGTCACCGATCTCAGGTGGCGGGAGAGACCTCCGGTGCTCACGTCTGCCCTGACGTCGCCGGAGATGGAGTTCTCTCGCATGTACGTACCGTTCTGGGTCTGGGGCCTCACCATCGCGGGACTGCTGGCCGTCCTCGCCCTCGACCTGGCGATCGTCGGCCGCCGGCCCCACGAGGTGAGCGTCCGCGAGGCGGCCCGCTGGGTCGGCGTCTACATCGGGCTCGCCGCGCTCTTCGCGCTCGGCCTGTTCCTCGTGGCCGGGCGGGATCCTGCGACGGCCTTCGTGGCCGGGTACATCACCGAGTACTCGCTCTCGGTCGACAACCTCTTCGTCTTCCTGCTGATCATGAGCGCGTTCGCGGTGCCGAAGGTGTACCAGCACCGCGTCCTGCTCTTCGGCATCCTCATCGCGCTCGTGCTGCGGGGTGCCTTCATCCTCGCCGGCGCCGCGGTCATCGAGCGGTTCAGTTGGGTCTTCTACCTGTTCGGCGCGTTCCTCGTGCTCACCGCGATCAAGGTCGTGATGGAGGGGGACGAGGACGAGGAGTTCCAGGAGAACGCCGCGCTGCGTCTCGTGCGCCGCGTGCTGCCCGTCACCGACGACTACGTCGGTTCCCGCTCGGTGGTGCGCGACCGCGACGCGAAGGGCCGCCTGCGGTGGATGGCCACGCCGATGCTCATGGTCATGATCGCGATCGGCATGACCGACCTGCTGTTCGCGCTCGACTCGATCCCCGCGATCTTCGGGCTGACCCGCGACCCCTACATCGTCTTCACCGCGAACATGTTCGCGCTGATGGGCCTGCGGCAGCTCTACTTCCTCCTGGGTGGGCTGCTCAAGAAGCTCGTCTACCTCTCGTACGGGCTCGGCGTGATCCTCGCCTTCATCGGCGTGAAGCTCGTCCTCGAGGCCCTGCACACCAACACGGTGCCGTTCATCAACGGCGGCGAGCCCCTGGGCGTCCCGACGATCGGGATCGAGCTCTCCCTGGCCGTGATCGTGGGTGTGCTCCTGCTCACCACCATCATCAGCGTGATCAGGGTGCGCTACTTCCCCGGCGAGTCCTCGGAGGACGCGCCGCCGCAGGCCGTGGAACAGGGGACCGACCAGGAGCGCGCCTCGACCGGCGCCCCCCGGTCGACCCCGTCCTGAGGCGTGTCCTGACGCCCCACCCACCGTCGCCGCGGTTCGGTGGCACCCTCGATGAGGGATGAGCGAGGGGAGTCGGGACGCGGGTGGCGGGACTGTCGGGGCTGGACTTCTCGGAACGGGGCGTCTCGGAACGGGGCTCGTCGGAACCGGGCTGGCCGGGGCGCCGCACGTGGCGCTGGGCCGTGGTGGCCGTGGTGGCGGCGCTCCTCGTGGGTGTCCCCGCCGCGATCGCGGCCCGGCCCGGTGACGCCCGCGCCGACCCGGCCCAGCTGCGCGACCGGATCGCCGCGTCCACCGACCGCCCCTGGACCGGGTACGCCGAGGCCCGCGCGGCCCTGGGACTGCCGCGCATCGCCCAGCTCTCCGACGTGACCACGCTGCTGTCGGGCGTGACGCGGATGCGTGGCTGGTACGCCGCACCGGACCGGGCGCGCTACGACGTGCTCTCGCCGGTGGGGGAGCGCGACCGGTACGTCAGTCCGGACGGGCAGGCGGTGTGGGACTACGGCGCGGAGCTACTGACCGTCGTCGCCCGTGACCCGAGGGTCCGCCTGCCCCGCCCCGAGGACCTCGTGCCACCCGAGCTGGCGCGCCGCCTGCTGTCCGGGACGGCGGCGAGCGACCCGGCGAGCGAGCTGCCCGCGCGGCGGGTGGCCGGGGTCGACGCGGCCGGGGTGCGCGTCACGGTCGCGGACCCCGAGACCACCGTCGGCGCCGTGGACGTGTGGGCCGACCCGGGGACGGGGCTGCCGGTGGCGGTGGAGGTGCGGGCCAAGGGTGTCGCCGACCCGATGATCACGACCGCGTTCGGCGAGCTCGAGCAGGGCCCGCCCGACCCCGCCGCGCTGACTCCCCGGCGGGGCCCGGGCGCCGGTGTGACCCGCAGCCCCACCTCGGATCTGTTCGGGGTGCTCGGGCGCGGCGACGGGCGGACGCTGCCCGACACCCTCGCCGGCCGGGAGCGCGAGGCGCCGGAACGCGGTTTCGCGGCGCTCGGGCAGTACGGCACGACGCTCGGCCAGCTCGTCGCGGTGCCGCTGCCGCCCGACCTCGCCGGCACCCTGCTCGCGGGCATCGACCGCGCCGGTGCCGGACGCACGCTGACGGTCCAGGGCCAGGGCTCGGCGCTGGAGACCCCGCTGCTGACGCTCGCCGTGGTGCGCAGCGACGACGGCGCGCGCGCCTGGGCCCTGGCGGGGCTCGTGCCACCGGCCGCGATCGACAGCGGCGCCGCCGACCTGCTGGCGGGAGGCCGACAGTGAGCCGGGGGACGGAGCGTCCACGGGAGCACGCCGATCGGGGAGCTCGACCCGTCGACACAGGGCTCGTCATCGAGACCCGCGGCCTGACCAAGCGCTTCGGCCACCACGTGGCCGTCGACGACGTCGACCTGCACGTCGCCGAGGGCGCGCGCTACGGCTTCCTCGGCCCCAACGGGTCGGGCAAGACGACCATGGTCCGGATGCTGCTCGGCCTGGTGTACGCCACGCGCGGCGAGATCACGGTGCTGGGTCGGCCGGTGCCGTCGCGGGTGGCCGAGGTGCTGCCGGAGATCGGCGCGATGGTCGAGGGCCCGGCGGCCTACCCGCACCTGTCCGGGCGGGCCAACCTCGCGCTGCTGGACGCGGCCGGTCCGCGGCGCCGTCGCCACGGACGCCGGCGCCACCGCATCGAGGAGGTGCTCGAGCGCGTCGGGCTCGGGGCGATCGACCGGCGTCCCGTGCGGGCCTACTCGCTCGGCATGCGCCAGCGTCTCGGGCTGGCCGGCGCGCTGCTCGACCAGCCGCGGCTGCTCGTGCTCGACGAGCCCACCAACGGGCTCGACCCCCACGGCATCCGCGAGGTGCGCGACCTGCTGATCGAGCTCAACGAGGCCGGGACGACCGTGTTCCTGTCCAGCCACCTGCTGTCCGAGATCGAGGCGCTGTGCACGACGGTCGGCGTCGTCGACCGCGGCCGGCTGGTGCTCGAGGACGACCTGGACGCGGTGCGCGGCCCGACCGGTCGGCTGGTCGTCCGGACCCCCGATCCGGACGCCGCGGCCCGGCTGCTCGGGCGGGCGGTGGCCGAGCGCTACGACCACACCCTCGTCGTCGACGCCGCCCCGGGCGGCCCGCCGGCGCTCGCACGCCACCTGGTCGAGCACGGTGTCCCGCTCGACGGGCTCGTCGAGCAGCGCCGGAGCCTGGAGGACGTGGTGGTGTCGCTGACGGGGCCGGGGTCGGACACGCAGCGTTCAAGGGAGCCCGCCGATCGGGGAGCTGGACCGTCGAGTTCCGATACGCAGCGGCGTCGGAACGGGGTGCCCCCGTGATCGGTGTCGAGCTGACCAAGCTGGTCCGCC
This sequence comes from Actinomycetospora sp. 2LY8.5, assembly GCF_057180585.1. Taxonomy (NCBI): domain Bacteria; kingdom Bacillati; phylum Actinomycetota; class Actinomycetes; order Pseudonocardiales; family Pseudonocardiaceae; genus Actinomycetospora; species Actinomycetospora sp. 2LY8.5. Next base: position 319,973 of record NZ_JBXUHE010000004.1, on the reverse strand, counting down.
GCCCCCGGACGTGGGTCGCGGTCGGCCTGCTGTGCCTGCTGCCCACGATCGTCGCGATCTTCCTCGCGACGACGCGCATCTCGCCGCCACCCGGGCAGGGCGCGGCGTTCCTGTCGGCGGTCCTGCAGTCCGGGTCGCTGTACCCCGCGGCCGCGCTCGCGCTGGTGCTGCCGATCTTCCTGCCGGTCGCGGTGGCGGTGATCGCGGGCGACTCGGTGGCCGGCGAGTCGTCGCAGGGGACGCTGCGCTACCTGCTCGTGCGCCCGGTGCGACGCACGTCGCTGCTGCTCGCCAAGCTCGTCGCGGTCGTGGTGTTCGTCGTGGGCTCGGTGCTCGCGGTGGCGGGCAGCTCCTACGTGGTCGGGGTATCGCTGTTCGGGGCGGGCGACCCGGTGGCGGTGGTGCGGGCGCTGCCCGAGGTCACCGGCGGCAGCGACGCCGTGGCCGGGAGCGGCCCGGAGGCGACACCCCCGCCCGGGGGCGGCGGGCAGGTCGGCGGCTCCGACGCCTCGTCGGGCGGCCAGGCCGGCGCGCAGCGGCCCGGTGCGGACACCGGCGACACCACCGCCGTCGACCCCGACGCCGCCCGGGAGCGCGAGCAGGCCTCGGTGTCGTCGCTGTCGGGGGAGGCGCTCTCACCCGCCGACCTCGCCGCCCGCCTGCTCGGCGCGATGGGCTACGTGACGGTGTCGATGCTCGGCGTCGCGGCCATCGCGCTGTTCCTCTCGACGGTCACCGCGTCCTCCCTGGGCGCCACCCTCGGCGCCCTGGCCGCGCTGATCACGAGCCAGGTGCTGGTCAGCCTCGACGCGGCCGCGTCGGTCACCCCGTACCTGCCGACCCGCTACTGGCTGGCATGGGTCGACTTCTTCCGCGATCCGATCTTCCTGCGCGACATCACCGCCGGGCTCTGGCTCCAGGCCGGCTACGTCGTGGTCCTGATGCTGGCGGCGTGGGCGAACTTCACCACGAAGGACGTCACGAGCTGACCCGTTGGCGGGCGGCCGTCGTGCGAGCGATGCGGCATCGCTGGCATGTGACGCCAGGATCGCCACATCCTCGCTGCGCGACACGCCGCGTGCCGGAGATCCGGCGGGTAGCCCGTGCTCGCCGAGTTCTCCGGCGACGAACCCGCCGCCCGGCCGGGCTGGTCGCGGGCCATCGCCACACGATGGCTCGAGCTCGCCGACGACCTGCTCCGGCACCTGCCCGAGACGCACGCCGCCACGGGCATCGGTGGTCTCGGGGGAGGACGGGCTACTCCACGCCGTTCACCACGCGGATCTCGCGGGTCGCGCCGTCGCCGAGCGCCTCGAGGGCCCGCTGGTACGCGGGGGAGTGGTACGCCGCGACGGCCGCGTCCGCGGAGGGGAACTCGATGACCGTGATCCGCGGGGTGTCGGCGCCCTCGAGCACGGCGGCCGGCTCACCGCGGGCGAGGAATCGTCCCCCGCCCGCCAGCATCGCCGGCCCCGCGAGCTCGACGTAGGCCGCGAGCTTCTCGCGATCGTGGATGGCCGTGAACGTGTTGATCCAGTAGGCGCGAGGCACGCTCGCGACCCTAGGACGACCCCGAGGCCCCCTCGGAGCGCAGCGCGTCGCACTGGTCCGGGTCGGCGGTGGGAAGGGGACCGGTCCCGAGGCCGCGGAGCACCAGCCCGACCGCGAGCGGGTCGCTCGGCAGCCGTGAGTGCACGATCGTCGCATCGGAGCACACGTCCTGGAGGCGCACGGCGTCGGTGCCGGGGAGCTCGGCGGAGTCGGGCGGCGTGACGGTCTCGTCGTCGGCGGTCCAGAGCGAGAGCCACGGCAGGTCCGGTGGTGCGGTCGCCAGGCCGGTGAGCAGCGCGCTGCCCGGGGCGAGCTGCTGGCAGGCGCGTGGGCAGGCCCCCGGCACGAGCGCGCCCCCGGCGGCCGCCAGCTCCGCGCCGCGCAGCGGCGACCCCAAGGTCACCACCCGCCGCACGGCGGGCGCGGTGCGCCCCCGGTCGAGGTAGACGCGGGTGGCGACCCCGCCGGCCGAGTAGCCGACGACGTCCACCGACGGCTCGCCGTCGTCGAGGAGCCCGCGCACGGTGTCGTCGATCGCGGCGCCCTGGGCCACGAGGTCGCCGGTGCCGCCGGAGGGCAGCTCGACGATCACGGCCCGCCGTCCCTCGGCGCGCAGCCGCTCGGTGAGGCCGATGAACGCCGCGCGGTTGCCGCCGTAGCCGGGCACGAGGACGACCGCCCCCGGGACGTCGGGGGCGGCGCGCGGCGGGACGCGGTACTGGTGGGCGACGCCGAGGCCCACGAGCACGGCGAGCACCGCCGCGATCGCGAGCAGCGCGAGCACGAAGGCGCGCCGGCGCGGGGCCAGCCCGCCGAGCGGGGCCCGCTCGGGCCAGGATGCCGGGAGACGGAGCATCGAGGAGAGCGCGCCGAGAGGGGAGCGCGACCCGTGCGGCATGTCCCCAGTGTGCCGGTGGCGTCGCGGCGGTCCCGTGAGACGGTGGGGCCGTGGCCGCACCCACCGACACCGTCGCGCCCGCCGACGCCGCCGTCCTCGCGAAGCGCCTCGAGCCCCTCCACTCGATGATCTACTTCGTTCCCGAGGTGGGCGAGGAGCTCAAGGAGATCGGCGTCCGCCCCCGCGACCAGTACTTCGCCCAGCGCGCCGCCCCGATGGGCGCGGTCGGTCCCGGGCTCGTCGCGGCGACGTTCTTCAACTTCAACCCGGCCCTGATCGCCCGCACGGTGCCCGGCGTCTGGGCGTCCGCGTCACCCGGCGACATCGTCAACGCCCGCCTGCGCGCCGCCGACCGCGCGCTGCGCCGCTTCCTCGGCGACGAGGTGTCGTCGGCGGCCGTGACGGAGTCGGCCACCCTCGCCCGTCGCGCCCTCGAGGGCGCGACGCCCGAGGACCGCCCGCTCTACGCCGGCCACGCCGACCTGCCCTGGCCCGACGAGCCGCACCTCGCCCTCTGGCACGCCGTGACGCTCCTGCGCGAGCACCGCGGCGACGCGCACCTGCACGCGCTGGTCTCGGCCGGGCTGTCCGGTCTCGAGGCGCTGGTCACCCACGTCGCCACGGGGACGGGCTTCACGGTCGCGTTCGCGCAGCAGAGCCGCGGCTGGTCGCCCGAGCAGTGGGCGGACGCCAAGGGCGCTCTCGCCGAGCGCGGCCTCATGGACGGCCCCGACACCAATGCCCTCACCGCTGCGGGGGAGGAGCTGCGCCGCGAGATCGAGGACCACACGACGCGCATGTCCCTCGGCCCCTGGCGCCGGCTCGGCGGCGAGGGGACGGCCCGCCTCGCCGAGGTGTCCGCGCCGCTGTCCAAGGCGGTCCTGCCCGCCTTCGCCGTCGACGGCGTGTTCGCGCCGAGGTCGCCGCGCGCCCGGAAGGCCTGACGTCAGGGCAGCTGCTGCGGCGCGCCCGGCGCGCCGTCGACCTTCTTCGCGTCGCTCGACCGCTTCGCCAGCCAGATCCCGCCGCCGACGACCAGCGCCACCGGCACCAGCCACAGCAGCGCGCCGAACAGCCACTGCACGAGCGGCCAGACGACCCCGCCGACGACCACGAGCGCGCCGATCCCCACCAGAACCCACACCACGATCCTCATGACCTCGATGCTGGGCGCCGCTGCGCCCGCGCGGATCGGGGTGCAACCCTGAACTCCGACTCGGGGTCGGGAGGGGACGCATGCGGGTGGTCGTGGTCGGCGCGGGGATCGTGGGGCTCGCCACGGCGTACACGCTGCTCGGGCGCGGCATCGAGGTGCGCTGCCTCGACGCCGGCGAGCCGATGGGGGCGCGGTCGGCGGGCGACACGCGCATCTTCCGCGTCGCCCACGGCGATCCCGGGCTGGTCGCGGAGGCCCGGCGCGCCTCGGAACTGTGGGACGACTGGTCGATGACCGCGGGCCGCACGCTCGTCGGTGGCGAGCGCGCGAAGGTCAGCGGTTCCCGGGTGCCCGCGTGGGCCGAGGCCATGACCGCGGCCGGGGCGATCCACCGGGTGGTCGACGGCGTCCTGCACGACCCGGCGGGCGGCGTGCTGGATCTCGTCGCCACCCGGGACTTCCTCACCGCTGTGGTGCAGCCGGCGAAGGCGGAGGTCATCGCCCTGGACCCGGACGGCACCGTGCACACGGCCGGAGGAGCCCCCGACCACCCCGACGCCGTCGTCGTCGCCGCCGGCGCCGGCACTCCGGCCCTGGTGGTGCCCCTGGGCGTCGACGTCCCCGCGGAGCTCGAGCACCACGCCCGGTTCACGTTCGCCGGCCCCGCCGACCAGCCCTGCCACCTCGACGCCCGCGCCGACGGCGACCTCGCCAGCACCTACCAGCACCGCACCCGAGCCGGGCACTGGGCGATCGGCGGGCACCTCCCCGACGCCGACACCGCCTGGGAACTGGGCGCCGACGAGGTCGCGCGGCGCTCCCGCGAGGCGGTCGTCGACCACGTCCGTCGACGGCTGCCCCACCTCGACCCGACTCCGGTCGCCGAGCTGCGCTGCACCCCGATGCGGGGCCAGGGCGACGGGGTCCACCGGGCCCGCGCCGGCACCGTGCACGTCGTCTGGGGCGACAACCTCGCCAAGCTCGCACCCCGCATCGGCGAGGTCGTCGCCGCCGACGTGGTGGGGGACACGCCGGTCGGCGTCGGTGCGGGAGATCACGCCCCGTAACCTGGGACGGAGCACCCCTTTCTTTCCGGCTGGAGTTCCTGCGTGTCCGTCACCGCCCCCGAGCGTTCCGAGCCCGCCTCCGACAGGTCAGGGGGACGCTCCGACCTGCGCAACGTCGCGATCGTGGCCCATGTCGACCACGGCAAGACGACGCTCGTGGACGCGATGCTGCGCCAGTCGGGCGCCTTCTCCGCGCGGACCGAGCCGGTCGACCGGGTCATGGACTCCGGGGACCTGGAGCGGGAGAAGGGCATCACGATCCTCGCCAAGAACACGGCGATCCGCCGCGACGGCGTGACGATCAACGTGATCGACACCCCCGGCCACGCCGACTTCGGCGGCGAGGTCGAGCGGGGCCTGTCGATGGTCGACGGCGTCGTGCTGCTCGTGGACGCCAGCGAGGGCCCGCTGCCCCAGACCCGCTTCGTGCTGCGCAAGGCGCTGGCGGCCCACCTGCCGGTGATCCTGGTCGTGAACAAGACCGACCGCGCCGACGCCCGGTGCGCCGAGGTCGTCGACGAGTCCCTCGAGCTGCTGCTCGAGCTGGCCACCGACCTCGGCCTGGACGACGACGTCGTCGCCGGCCTGCTCGACCTGCCCGTCATCTACGCCAGCGCCCGCGCCGGGAGGGCCTCCACGGAGCGCCCCGCCGACGGCACCGTGCCGGAGTCGCCGGACCTCCAGCCGCTCTTCGACATCCTGATGAGCCAGGTGCCGGCGCCCTCCGACGACCCGAACGGCGTCCTGCAGGCCCACGTCACCAACCTCGACGCCTCGTCGTACCTCGGTCGCATCGCGCTGTGCCGCGTGCGCTCGGGACGGATCCGTCGAGGTCAGCAGGTCGGCTGGTGTCGCGAGGACGGGTCCGTCACCCGCGTCAAGGTCACCGAGCTGCTGCGCACCGAGGCCCTCGAGCGCGTGTCGACCGAGTACGCCGACGCCGGCGACATCGTCGCCGTCGCCGGGATCGCGGACGTCACCATCGGCGACACCCTCGCCGACCCCGAGGACCCCCGCCCGCTGCCGCGCATCACGGTCGACGAGCCGGCGATCGCCATGACCATCGGCATCAACACCTCGCCGCTGGCCGGGCGGGGTGGGGGGACGACCGAACGGCCGGGCACCAAGCTCACCGCCCGCCTGGTGAAGAACCGGCTCGACGCCGAGCTGGTCGGCAACGTCTCCATGCGCGTGCTGCCGACCGAGCGCCCGGACGCCTGGGAGGTCCAGGGTCGCGGCGAGCTCGCGCTGGCCATCCTCGTCGAGCAGATGCGCCGCGAGGGCTTCGAGCTCACCGTCGGCAAGCCCGAGGTCGTCACGAAGGTCGTCGACGGCAAGACCCACGAGCCGTTCGAGCGGCTCTCGGTCGACGTCCCCGACGAGCACCTCGGCGCGGTCACCCAGCTGCTCGCGGCTCGCAAGGGCGAGATGCTCGAGATGGCGCACTCGCCGTCCGGTCAGGTCCGCATGGAGTTCCGGGTGCCCTCGCGCGGCCTCATCGGCTTCCGCACCGAGTTCCTCACCGAGACCCGCGGCACCGGCATCGCCAATCAGCTCTTCGACGGCTACGGCCCGTGGGTCGGCGAGCTGCGCGCGCGCATCTCCGGCTCGCTGATCGCCGACCGCTCCGGTCCGGTGACGCCGTACGCGATCCAGCAGCTCGCCGACCGCGGTGACCTGTTCGTCGGCCCGACCACGCCGGTCTACGCCGGGATGGTCGTCGGCGAGAACGCGCGGGCGGACGACATGGAGGTCAACATCGTCCGGGAGAAGAAGCTGACCAACATGCGCTCGTCCACGGGCGACGAGCTGGTCCGCCTCACCCCGCCGCGCCTCCTGTCGCTGGAGCAGTCGCTGGAGTTCTGCGCCGAGGACGAGTGCGTCGAGGTGACCCCGGGAGCGGTGCGCATCCGCAAGGTCATCCTCGACGCCCAGGAGCGCCACAAGGCCCGCAACCGCTCGAAGCAGGGTCTCGCCTAGAACGTCACCAGGCCTGGAACGTCACCAGAAGGTCGGGCGCTCGATCACCTGGGTCGGCGCCTCCATCCTCTTGACCTCGCGGTGTCGGCGGTAGCGGCGGATCAGCATGGTCACCACGAGGGCACCGAGCACGACGATCACGACCGTCTGGAAGACGCCCGCGTAGCGCTCGACGAGGTGCCAGCGGGAGCCCAGGGCGTAGCCGCCGCCCACGAAGACGGCGTTCCAGATCAGGCTGCCCAGGCCCGTCAGCCCGATGAACTCCCACCACGGCATGCGGCGCTGCCCGGCCGGGATGGAGACGAACGAGCGCACGCCGGGGATCATGCGGCCGACGAAGACCGCCGCGCGTCCGTTGCGGTCGAACCACTGCTCGGCCTTGACCACGTCGCGTTCGTGCACGAGCGGCATGCGCGCGAGCGTGCGGCGCAGCCAGGCGTCCGAGGCGAGCATGCCGATGAGGTAGAGCGCGATCGCCCCGACCACGGAGCCGGCCGTGGTCCAGACGATCGCCGACAGGATTGAGAACTCGCCACGCCCGGCCGCGAACCCGGCGAGCGGCAGGATGATCTCGCTCGGGATCGGGGGGAACAGGTTCTCGAGCGCGACGATCAGGCCGGCCCCGGGCGCGCCGAAGGTCGACATGAGATCGGTGGCCCATCCGGCGAGCCCCGAGTCGGTGGGAGGAGCCGGGGGAGCGGCGGCGCTGATCACGGGGAGGAGCGTCGGCATGAGAAGGGAACGAACGGGACCGCGTTCCTTCTCCCGCCCGAAGGTGTGATTCGTCCCGTTCGCCCCCGGCTCCCGTCGTTCCCGTCCCGTTCGTCGGGGCCCGGCTCCTGCCTCAGCGCTCCTCCTGCGGACGCCCCTCCTCGGCCCAGCGGGTGTGGAAGACGCCGGGACGGTCGGTGCGCCGGTACGTGTGCGCGCCGAAGAAGTCGCGCTGACCCTGGATGAGCGCCGCGGGCAGCCGCTCGGCGCGCAACGCGTCGTAGTACGCGAGCGCCGTCGAGAAGCCCGGCGCCGGGATGCCGAGCTGCGCCGCCACGGACACCACGCGCCGCCACGCGTCCTGCGCGCCGGCCAGGGCCTCACGGAACGAGGTGTCGGTGAGCAGGGTGGGCAGCTCGGGGTCGCGGCGGTAGGCGGCGGTGATCTCGTCGAGGAACCGCGCCCGGATGATGCAGCCGCCGCGCCAGATCGCGGCCACCGCGCCGAGGTCGATCGACCAGTCGTACTCGGCGGCGCCGGCCTGGATCTGGTTGAAGCCCTGGGCGTACGCGACGATCTTGGACGCGTAGAGCGCCTGCTCGATGTCGTCGGCGAAGCCCTCGGCCGCGGCGCCCTCGAGCACCGCGCCCGACGTGCCGGGCAGGTCGCGCGCGGCGTCGCGCAGGTCGCGGTGCCCCGAGAGCGACCGGGAGAAGACGGCCTCGCCGATCCCCGTCACCGGCACCCCGAGCTCGAGCGCACCCTGGACGGTCCAGCGCCCGGTGCCCTTCTGCTCGGCCTCGTCGGCGACGACGTCGACGAACGGCTTGCCGCTGTCGGCGTCGACGTGGGCGAGCACCTCGGAGGAGATCTCCATGAGGTAGGAGTCCAGGCGCCCGGCGTTCCACGAGCGGAACGTCTCGGCGATCGCGGCGGGGTCGAGGTCGAGGCCCTTGCGCAGCAGGTCGTAGGCCTCGGCGATGAGCTGCATGTCGGCGTACTCGATGCCGTTGTGGACCATCTTCACGAAGTGGCCCGCGCCGTCGGCGCCGATGTGGGTGCAGCAGGGCTCGCCGTCGACCTTCGCGGCGATGTCCTCGAGCAGCGGGCCCAGCGCGTCGTAGGCATCCTTCGGCCCGCCCGGCATGATCGACGGCCCGTTGAGCGCGCCCTCCTCGCCGCCCGAGACGCCCATCCCGACGAAGTTCAGCCCCTTCTCCGACAGCGCCTTCTCGCGGCGCCGGGTGTCGAGGAAGTGCGCGTTGCCGGCGTCGATGATCACGTCGCCCTGGTCGAGCAGCGGGACGAACTCGTCGATCACCGCGTCGGTCGCCGCCCCGGCGGGGACCATCAGCACGATCCGCCGCGGGCGTTCGAGGGCGTCGACGAACTCCTGCGCCGACGAGCTGCCGACGAAGGTGCCCTCGTCGGAGAAGTTCTCGACGAGCTCGCGCGTACGCGACTCGCTGCGGTTGTGCACCGCCACCACGTGCCCGTGGCGCGCGAGGTTGCGGGCGAGGTTGCGCCCCATCGTGGCCAGGCCGCTGACGCCGATCTCGGCTTTCGCACTCACGCGGTGCAGAGTGCCCACCGGACCACCGGTCACACCAGTCCCGATCGGTGATCAGATCGCCCTGTGACCGGACGATCACGCACCCGAGTGGGTGGCCGTCCCGCGAGGCCGGGTCGTCGGACGGCGGTGCGACTGTCACGGCGGTACCCGGCCGGCGGACCTCGTCGTTCTCGGTCACGCGCAAACGGGCCCGAGCGACCGACGAGTTCACCGGACGGTCATCCCGTCGCCGTCGGATTCCCTGCGCGGGAGGCCCCGGAGTCGATGGGATGAGGGCGTGGCCGACTCCCGCGCGTGCTTCCGCCGTGCCTGCGCCGCCGTCATCGGGGTCCTGCCGGCGCCACTGCGCCGGACCGTCGCGCCGAGCCTCGTCGGCTTCGCGGTGGTCAACGGGTTCACGTTCGCGGTGGACCTGCTCCTGCTCTGGCTGCTGATCGACGGGCTCGGCCTGCCGCTGTGGGCGGGCGTGACGCTCGCCTACGGCACGGCGTTCGCGCTGAGCTTCGTGCTCAACCGGTGGCTGAACTTCGATCCCGAGCGCCCGGTCGGGGCCCAGATCGGCCGCTACGTCGGGGTGATCGCGGTCAACTACGCCGTGATCGTGCTGGGGGTGACGCACGCGGGCGCCGCCGTGGGCGTGCCGTACCAGCTCGCGCGCCTCGCCGCCGGGCTGTGCGAGGCCGTGTTCATGTACTGCGCGATGCGCTGGTTCGTGTTCGGGGGCGCGCTGCGCGCATGTGAGCAGAAACCGGTGTCATAGCCCGCGAAAGTGCTCACATCCCGAGGGCACCTAGGCTGGACGCGTGCTGTCCCGGATCGACCTGCGCGCCGCCGTCCCCGCCCCCGCCGAGCTGAGGGCGATCGTCCCCCGCGCCGCGGTCGACGTCGACGAGGTCGTCGAGCGGGTGCAGCCGGTGATCCACGCGGTGCGCGAGCGCGGGGCGGAGGCCGCCCTGGAGTTCGCCGAGACGTTCGACCGGGTGCGCCCGGAGTCGGTACGGGTGCCCACGGCCGCGCTGCGCGAGGCGCTCGACGGGGTCGACGCGGAGGTCCGCGCCGCGCTGGAGACGGCGATCGAGCGTGCCCGCACCGTCCACGCCGACCAGCGCCGCACCGACACGACGACCCAGGTGGTGCCCGGCGGCACGGTCACCGAGCGCTGGGTGCCGGTGTCCCGGGTCGGGCTGTACGCACCGGGCGGGCTCGCCGTCTACCCCTCCAGCGTCGTCATGAACGTGGTGCCGGCCCAGGCGGCGGGGGTCGAGGGGCTGGTCGTCTGCTCGCCGCCCCAGGCCGAGTTCGGCGGGCGCCCGCACCCGCTGATCCTCGCGGCGGCGGCGCTGCTGGGCGTCGACGAGGTGTGGGCGGTGGGCGGCGCCCAGGCGGTGGCGCTGCTCGCGTACGGGGGAGTGGACACCGACGGGGCCGTGCTCGAGCCCGTCGACATGGTCACCGGCCCCGGCAACGTCTACGTGACCGCGGCCAAGCGGGTGCTGCGCGGGCGCATCGGCATCGACTCGGAGGCCGGCACCACCGAGATCGCGATCCTCGCCGACGCGACCGCCGACCCGGTGCACGTCGCCGCCGACCTCATCAGCCAGGCCGAGCACGACCCCGCCGCCGCGTCGGTGCTGGTCACGACCTCGCCCGAGCTCGCCGACGCCGTCGACGCGGAGCTCGAGGGCCAGGTCGCGACCACCAAGCACACCGAGCGCATCACCACGGCGCTCTCCGGCCCGCAGTCCGGGACGATCCTCGTGTCCGGCGTCGACGAGGGCCTGCGGGTGGTCGACGCCTACGCCGCCGAGCACCTGGAGATCCATACGGTCGACGCCCGCGCCGTGGCCGCCCGGGTGCGCAACGCCGGCGCGGTGTTCGTCGGCCCGCACAGCCCGGTCTCGCTCGGCGACTACTGCGCCGGCTCCAACCACGTGCTGCCGACGGCCGGGTGCGCGCGGCACTCCAGCGGGCTGTCGGTGCAGACGTTCCTGCGCGGCGTCCACGTCGTCGACTACTCCGCCGACGCGCTCGCCGAGGTGGCCGACCGCGTCGTCGCCCTCGCCGACGCCGAGGACCTGCCCGCGCACGGGCAGGCCGTCACCGCCCGCTTCGGGCGCCGGCGCGCCGCGCCGCCTGCCGGGGCCGGCGCCATCGCGAAGGGCCGCTGAGCATGTCGGACGTCATCGGCGCCGGGGTCACGCTCGACGACCTCCCGCTGCGTGATGACCTGCGCGGGCGCAGCCCCTACGGCGCGCCGCAGCTCGAGGTGCCCGTCGCGCTCAACACCAACGAGAACCCGTTCCCGCCGCCGCCCGCGCTGATCGAGAGCGTCGCCGCGGCGACCCGTGAGGCCGCGGCGACGCTGCACCGCTACCCGGATCGCGACCACACCGCGCTGCGCTCGGCCCTGGCCGCCTACCTGACCCGCGCCACGGGCGTGCGCCTGGCCACCGAGAACCTCTGGGCCGCCAACGGGTCCAACGAGGTGCTCCAGCAGCTGCTGCAGGCGTTCGGTGGGCCCGGGCGGCTCGCGCTGGGCTTCGAGCCGAGCTACTCGATGCACCCGATCCTCGCCGCGGGCACGCGCACCGAGTGGATGCCCGCCCCGCGCCGCGACGACTTCTCCCTCGACGCCGCCCAGGCCGTCGACGTCGTCGCCGAGCTGCAACCGGACGTGCTGTTCGTGACCACGCCCAACAACCCCACAGGCCAGTCGATCGAGCTCGACGAGCTGCGCGCGATCGCCGAGGCCGCGACCGGGCTGGTCGTCGTCGACGAGGCCTACGTGGAGTTCTCGTCGGGGCCGTCGGCCGTGGAACTGCTCGAGCCCCTCGGCCACAAGCTCGTCGTCAGCCGCACCATGTCGAAGGCGTTCGCGTTCGCCGGCGGTCGGCTGGGCTACCTCGCCGCGGCGCCGGCGATGATCGAGGCGCTGATGCTCGTGCGCCTGCCCTACCACCTGTCGTCGCTCACCCAGGCCGCCGCGCTCGCGGCCCTCGAACACGCCGACGACACCCTGGCGCTGGTCGCCACGCTGTCCCGCGAGCGCGACCGGATCGCCGCCGGGCTGGCCGAGGTGGGCGCTCAGGTCGTGGCGAGCACCGCGAACTTCGTGCTCTACGGCGGCTTCCCGGCCCGGTACGCGGACGCGCACGCCGCCTGGCAGGCCTACCTCGACGCCGGGGTGCTCGTCCGCGACGTCGGTATCCCGGGGATGCTACGGGTCACCGTGGGCACGCCGGAGGAGAACGACCGGTTCCTCGAGGTCAGCGCTCAGGTGCTCGCGGCCACGATCTAGCTCGGCTGACGCGCCGCGTCCCGGGCGGCGCGCAGGCGCTCGATCACCGGCTCGCGCGGGTGCGCCGGGGCGGGTGCGCCGAGGTGGGTCACCCGCAGCTCGGCCATGAAGTCCTCCCGCATCTCGGGGCCGCCGTCCTCGAGCATCTGCGCGCGGACGGCGAGCTCCTCGGTGGTCTCGCGGTGGCGCAGACCCCAGGAACCGAGGGCGACGAACACCGGGACGAGCTGGATCGAGGACTCGGTGAGGCTGTAGGTGGCGCGCCGACCGCGGCCCGGGTCGTCGCGGGTGAGCATCCCGTCGTCGACGAGGCGGTGCAGCCGGTCGGCGAGGATGTTCGACGCGATGCCCTCCTCGGAGCCGGCCAGCAGTTCGCGGAAGTGGCGGCGCCCGCCGAAGGTGATGTCGCGCAGGACGAGCAGCGTCCAATGGTCGCCGAGGGCCTCGACCGCCCGGTTGATCGGGCAGCCCGACCGTCCGTTCTGCCGCATGCTCGACCTCCTGAACAGTAGTTGCACTTTACCACTGCATGTCGCTGGGTTCCTGGCGAGAGCGGCGCGGTCCGCGCCCGGGTGGTCCGGCGCGCAGCGCTGCCCGATCCGTACCCTGGAGCGCGTGAGTCGTACGGGACGCGTGGAGCGCGTGACCAAGGAGTCGAGCGTGCTCGTCGAGATCGATCTCGACGGCACCGGCCGCACCGAGGCCGCCACGGGTGTGCCGTTCTTCGACCACATGCTCGACGCGCTGGGCAAGCACGGCGCACTCGACCTCGTCGTGCGGGCCACCGGCGACGTCGAGATCGACGCCCACCACACCGTCGAGGACGTCTCGATCGTACTGGGCCAGGCGCTCAAGCAGGCGCTCGGCGACAAGTCGGGCATCCGCCGCTTCGGCGACGCCTGGATCCCGATGGACGAGGCGCTCGCGCAGGCCGTCGTCGACGTCTCGGGCCGTCCGTACTGCGTGCACACCGGGGAGCCGGAGTCGATGGCCGGGTTCGTCGTCGGCGGCAACTACCCGACGGTGCTCAACCGCCACGTCTTCGAGTCCATCGCCTTCCACGCCGGCATCGCCCTGCACGTGCGGGTCACCGGCGGCCGCGACCCCCACCACATCACCGAGGCCGAGTACAAGGCGCTCGCCCGCGCCCTGCGCGCGGCCACCGAGCCCGACCCGCGGCTCGAGGGTCCCGCGTCGACCAAGGGCGTTCTGGGGTCGTGACGGGACACGCGGCGCAGCGGAGCCGGACCCGATGACCGGCAGCGACCTGCTGATCGTCGGGCTCCTCGCCCTCGGCGGCTTCCTCGTCGGCGGCGTCGTCAGTTTCTGGCCGCGCAACAAGGTCGGCGCGGTCATCTGCGGGACGCTCGCCGTGCTCGCCATCGGCGGGGCGATCCTGCGCCTCGTCTAGCTGACGACTCCGTCACTCGGGTGATACACGCGGCGCGGATCGGGAACCACGCTGCGCGCACCCGGCGAGCGAGGAGGCAGCGTGGACGGCGTCACCGGGGGAGCGGCACGCTTGGCGCTCCTCGGGGTCGACGACACGGCCGTCGCCCGCCGTGTCTACGACGAGTGGGCGCCGACCTACGACGACGAGGACGTGGCCGCCCTCATGGGCCACCCGGCTGCGGCTCGGGTCGGCGAGCGGGTGGCCGCGCTCGCGCGGCCCGACACGACGGAGGTGCTCGACGCGGGGTGCGGAACGGGCCGCGTCGGCGCCGAGCTCGCGGCGCGCGGGTTCCGGGCGATCGACGGCCTCGACCTCTCGCCCGGCATGCTCCGGCGGGCTCGGCGGCGCCACGTCTACCACGATCTCGGGCCGGCGGACCTGCGGCACTCCACGCCGGGCGCGGGCGGCAAGTACGGCGCCGTCACCTGCGTCGGCGCGCTCGCGCGTGGCCACCTCGGCCCGGGTGCGCTCGTCGGGCTGGTCCGCGTGCTCCGGCCCGGCGGCGTCCTCGTCGCGACCGTCGCCGACGACACCTGGGCGGCGGAGGGCTACGAGCGCGTGCTCGGGCGGCTCGTGGCCGACGGCTACGCGCACGTCGTGGAGGACACGGACGAGCCCGGTCCCGGGCGCCTCCTCGTGCTCGCGGCACGGGAGGTCCCGGGACCGGGTCGATCGGTAGTCTCGGTCCCGTGAGCTCTCCCGCCCCGTCCGTGCCGCGCCCGACCACGCGCACCCCGCGGGTCGTCGTCCTCGACTACGGCTCGGGGAACCTGCGCTCGGCCGAACGCGCGCTCGAACGCGTGGGCGCCGACGTCGAGGTCACCGCCGACGGGCGCGCCGCGCTCGACGCCGACGGGCTCGTCGTCCCCGGCGTCGGGGCGTTCGCCGCCTGCGCCGCGGGGCTGCGTTCGGTGCACGGCGAGCGGCTGATCGAGCACCGCCTCGCGGGCGGTCGCCCGGTGCTCGGCATCTGCGTGGGCATGCAGGTGCTCTTCGAGCGCGGCGTCGAGTTCGGCGAGGAGGCCCAGGGCGCGGGCCAGTGGCCCGGCACCGTCGAGAAGCTGCAGGCTCCGGTGCTGCCGCACATGGGCTGGAACACGGTGCGCGCGCCGGCCGACAGCGTCCTGTTCGCCGGCACGGGTCCCGACACCCGCTTCTACTTCGTGCACTCGTTCGCTGCGCGGCGTTGGGAGCAGGAGGCCCCGGAGCACTTCCGCCCGGCGCGTGTCACCTGGGCCCACCACGGGGAGGACTTCGTCGCCGCCGTCGAGAACGGCCCGCTCTCGGCCACCCAGTTCCACCCCGAGAAGTCGGGTGACGCGGGGGCCGAACTCCTGTCGAACTGGCTCGGGACCCTGCGGTAGAAGAATCTCCGCGGTCGGTGTCGAAGACCGTCCGGCCCGTTCGACGCAGGGGTGAGCGGCGGGGTGCACGACCCCGCCGACGACCCGCGAGGAGAGCCCGATGCGCTACATGCTGATCATGGAGGGCCCGGAGTCCATGAGGCTGGGGGAGCCGGATGCGCCGCCCGCCGCCGAGGCCTTCGAGGCGATGGGTCGCTACAACACCGATCTCGTCGAGGCCGGCGTGCTGCTCGCCGCCGAGGGCCTGGCACCGAGCAGCGACGGCTTCGAGGTCACCCACGACGGCGAGACCCCGACCGTCACCGACGGGCCGTTCGCCGAGGCCAAGGAGCTCGTCGCGGGGTTCTGGATCCTCGAGGTCGCCTCCCGCGAGGAGGCCGTGCAGTGGGCGCGCCGCTGCCCGATCGGCCCGGGCGTGCGGCTGCAGGTCCGCCGGATCGCCGAGATGAGCGATCTCGAGGACATCGCGCCCGCCGAGGTGCTCGACGCCGAGGCCACTCTGCGCCGGCGGGTCGCCGAGCGCGAGCAGGCCTGACCCCCTTTCCCCGCACGACACCCCAGGAGATCGCCATGCGCTTCATGCTGCTGCTCAAGTACGACGAGGCCGCCCAGGCCGACACCCCGCCGGACCCCTCGCTGTTCGAGGAGATGGCCGCGTTCAACACCGCGATGGTCGACGCCGGCGTCCTGCTGGCCGGCGAGGGCCTGCTGCCGAGCGCCAAGGGAGCACTCGTCGCGTTCGACGGCGAGGAGCCGACCGTCACCGACGGCCCGTTCGCCGAGGCCAAGGAGCTGGTGGGCGGGTTCTGGATCCTCGAGGTCGAGTCGCTGGAGGAGGCCGTGTCCTGGGCGCGCCGCGCGCCGTTCCGTGACGGCGAGCGCATCGAGGTGCGCCGGGTGACCGAGGCCGAGGACTTCGAGGGCATCGCCCCGCCGGAGGTCCTGGAGGCCGAGGAGGAGCTGCGGGCCCGTGTCGGACACGAGGCCCGGCGGAGCCCGACCGCCGACCCTGCCCAGCAGCAGGGGTGACGATCCCGACGGCCACCGACCCTTACGCCCTGCTGGAGACGGTGTGGCGGATGGAGTCGGCGCGGATCGTGGCCGGCGTCGCGCGCCTGGTGCGCGACGTCGGCCGGGCCGAGGAGCTCGCCCACGACGCCCTCGTCGCGGCCATGGAGCAGTGGCCGGCGCAGGGCGTCCCGGACAACCCCGCGGCGTGGCTGGCGTCGACGGCCCGGCGCCGCGCGATCGACATGATCCGCCGCGAGCAGACCCTCGCGCGCAAGACCGAGGCGCTCGAGGCGGCGCAGACGGGTCTGGCGCCGGGCGCGGATGCCGAGGTCGGTGACGGGGCGGCCGCCGTCGGCGACGACGTGCTCGCCCTGCTGTTCGCCACGTGCCACCCGGCGGTCGCCCGCGAGTCCCGGGTCGCGCTCACCCTGCGGCTGTTCGGCGGCCTGACCACCGACGAGATCGCGCACGCGTTCCTCGTCCCGTCGCCGACGATCGGGCAGCGGATCTCCCGGGCCAAGAAGCGCCTCGCCGGGGTGGGCCCGGAGGCGCTGGCCGTCCCGGTCGGCGACGAGCTGGCCGACCGGCTCGGCGCGGTGCTCGAGGTGATCTACCTCGTGTTCAACGAGGGCTACGCCGCCACGAGCGGCGTCGACTGGACCCGCCCGACGCTGTGCGTCGAGGCCATGCGGCTGGGACGCGTGCTGGCGGCCCTGAGCCCGCAGGAGGCCGAGGTCCACGGGCTGGTCGCGCTCATGGAGCTGCAGGCCTCGCGGCTGCGGGCGCGCGTCGGCCCGTCGGGGGAGCCGGTGCTGCTCGGCGACCAGGACCGGGCGCTGTGGGACCGGATGCTGCTCCGGCGAGGGCTCGCGGCGCTGGAGCGCGCGGAGGCGTTCGGCGAGCGGGGCCGGTACGCCCTCCAGGCCGCCATCGCCGCCTGCCACGCCCGTGCCCGCTCCACCGACCACACCGACTGGGCCGCGATCGCCGCGCTCTACGCGGAGCTCGCGGCGCTCGCGCCGTCGCCGGTGGTCGAGCTGAACCGCGCGGTCGCGGTGGCTCGTGCCGAGGGACCGGACGCCGGGCTCGCGGTGCTCGAGCCGCTGCTCGACGACCCGACCCTCGCCGGCTACCACCTGCTGCCGGCGGTGCGCGCCGACATGCTCACCACCCTGGGCCGGGTGGACGAGGCCGTCCGGGAGATCGACCGGGCGCTGGAGCTGGTCCGCACGGTCGCGGAGCGCGAGCTGCTGGAGCGGCGGCGGGCGGCGCTCGCCGGGGCCTGAGGACGGGCTGGCTACGATCGCCCGCCGTGACCATCGACCTGCTCCCTGCCGTCGACGTCGTGGACGGCCAGGCCGTACGCCTCGTCCAGGGCCGGGCCGGCACCGAGACCGGCTACGGCGACCCCCTCGACGCGGCCCGTGCCTGGGCCGACGACGGCGCGGAGTGGCTGCACCTCGTGGACCTCGACGCGGCGTTCGGGCGCGGCTCGAACGCCGAGCTGCTCGCGCGTGTCGTCGACCAGACCGACATCGCCGTCGAGCTCTCCGGCGGCATCCGCGACGACGACTCGCTGCGCCGGGCGCTCGCCACCGGCTGCCGCCGCGTCAACATCGGGACCGCTGCCCTCGAGGACCCCGAGTGGTGCGCGAAGGCCATCGCGGAGTTCGGCGACCGGGTGGCCGTGGGGCTCGACGTCAAGATCACCGAGGGCCGGCACCGGCTCGCCGCGCGCGGCTGGGTGTCCGACGGCGGCGACCTGTGGAGCGTGCTCGCCCGCCTCGACGCCGAGGGCTGCGCGCGCTACGTCGTCACCGACGTGGGGCGCGACGGCACGCTGACCGGGCCCAACACCGAGCTGCTCGAGGCCGTCTGCGCCCGCACCGACCGGCCCGTGGTGGCCTCGGGCGGGGTGTCGTCGCTCGACGACCTGCGCACGCTGAACGCGCTGGCCCCGCAGGGCGTCGAGGGAGCGATCGTCGGCAAGGCGCTCTACTCCGGCAACTTCACCCTGCGCGACGCGCTCGCCCTGACCCGTATGTGAGCACTTTCCGGGCCCATAGGCCCGGAAAGTGCTCACATGGGCGCGGTTAGGCTGGTTCGTATGGGTGTCGCCGTGCGCGTGATCCCCTGCCTGGACGTGGACGCCGGCAGGGTGGTCAAGGGCGTCAACTTCGTCGACCTGCGCGACGCGGGCGACCCGGTCGAGATGGCGCGGCTCTACGACGCCGAGGGCGCCGACGAGCTGACCTTCCTCGACGTCAGCGCGTCGTCGGGCGAGCGGGAGACCACCTACGACGTCGTCCGGCGCACCGCCGAGCAGGTGTTCATCCCGCTCACGGTCGGCGGCGGCGTGCGCACCAACGACGACATCGACAAGCTGCTGCGGGCCGGGGCGGACAAGGTCGGCATCAACACCGCCGCCATCGCCCGGCCCGAGTTCCTGGGCGAGGCGAGCCGCCGGTACGGGTCGCAGTGCATCGTGCTGTCGGTCGACGCCCGGCGCGTCCCCGCGGATGCTCTCCCGCCCTCCCAGCCGACGCCGTCGGGGTTCGAGGTCACCACCCACGGCGGGCGGCGCGGCACGGGCATCGACGCGCTCGAGTGGACCCAGCGCGGCCAGGAGCTCGGTGTCGGGGAGATCCTGCTGAACTCGATGGACGCCGACGGCACCAAGGTCGGCTTCGACCTCGACATGATCACCAAAGTGCGGGCGCTCGTCGACGTCCCGGTGATCGCGAGCGGCGGCGCGGGCGAGGTCGAGCACTTCCCGCCGGCCGTCGCGGCCGGGGCGGACGCGGTGCTCGCGGCCAGTGTGTTCCACTTCGGGATCATGAGGATCGGCGAGGTCAAGGACGCGCTGCGCGCCGACGGTGTGGAGATCCGGTGAGCTGGTCGCTCGATCCCGAGGTGGGTGCGCGTCTCAGGCGCACCCCCGACGGTCTCGTGTGCGCCGTCGTCCAGCAGCACGACACCCGCGAGGTCCTCATGGTCGCGTGGATGTCCGACGAGGCGCTGGCCCGCACCATCGCCACGCGCGAGGGCACGTACTGGTCGCGGTCGCGGAACGAGCTGTGGATCAAGGGCCAGACCTCGGGTCACGTGCAGAAGGTCGTCGAGGTCCGCCTCGACTGCGACGGCGACACCGTCCTGGTCCTCGTCGACCAGTCCGGCGGCGCCTGCCACACCGGCGACCGCACCTGCTTCGACGCCGACGTCCTGCTGCCCGGCGACGCCTGAGCCTGGCCGGGCCGGGGTGCCGGCCTACGGGACCGGGTTCGTCCGCCCCGGCGACCCGGCCTGAACGGCGTCGCGCTCGGCCGCGACGGCGGTGAACATCTCGACGGCCGCCCGCACGGCCGCCGTGCCCCGGTCGGTGCGCCACACCGCGTCGATGCTGCGCCGCAGCTGCGGGTCGGTGGCGAGGGCGACCACCCCGGCCGGCAGCGGGGGACGGGCGAGGCGGGGGACCAGCGCGGCGACCCCGACCCCGGCCGCGAGCTCGACGTGCATCCCGAAGCCGCGAACCTGGCAGGTCACCCGCGGCTCGAGCCCCTGCGCGCGCAGGGTGTGCCGGAGCCAGGCCCCGGCCCGGGTGTCGAGGCCGTCGGCGACCCAGTCGAGATCGTCGACGGCGGAGAGCGTCACGGGCTCGCGGCCGGCGAGGGGATGCGCGGCGGGCAGCAGCAGGTCGATGACGTCGTCGCAGAGCCGCGCCCGCGAGGTCCCGGGCGGGATCGGGGCCGGCGAACCGTCCCAGTTCTCGACCACCGCGATGTCGAGGTCGCCCGCGAGGACCGCGGGCAGCGTCTCCTCGGCCTCGCCGTCGGCCAGCGCCACGCGCAGGTCGGGGTGGGCGAGGCGCAGGCGGGCGAGGGTCGGCGGGGCGAGGGCGTGCACCGAGGTCTGGATGGCACCGATCCGCAGCTCGCCGACCACCTCGTCACGCAGGCGATCGAGGTCGAGCCGGGCGGCGGCCACGCGGGCGAGGATGTCGGCGGCGTGCTCGGCGAGCATCCGCCCGGCCGCGGTGAGCCGCAGCCCGCGCCCGGCCGGCTCGGTGAGCTCGGTGCCCGCCTCGCGCTCGAGCTTCGCGAGCTGCTGGGACACCGCTGACGGCGTGAGGTGCAGCGCGCCGGCCGCGCCGGCGATCGAGCCGTGCCGCGCGAGGGCGTCGAGGGCACGGAGGCGGTCGAGCGCGAACACATCAGCGAACGTAACGGAAGTCGGCCAGGAATCATCGCTGGTCGGAAACGATCGTCGCCCCCAGCATCGAGGACGTGACGCGCTCCCTCGACCGCCCCGCCGTCCCCATCACGTCACGCGTCGACCCGCGTCTCGTCGCCGTCGCCGGCAGCCTGTGCATCGCGTTCTCACCGATCTTCATCGCGCTCGCGGACGTCAGCCCCGGGACGGCGACGTTCTTCCGCTGCGCGCTCGCGCTGCCGGTCCTCGCGCCGTTGGCGCTGCTCGAGTGGCGCCGCCGGCGCCGGGTGGTGGCGAGCACCGGCAACCGTCCGGTCGTGCTGCTCGTCGGCGGCGCGCTGCTCGGGCTCGACATGACGCTGTGGGCGGAGTCGGTGCACGCGGTCGGCGCGGGTGTGTCGACGGTGGTCGTCAACGCGCAGGTCGTGATCCTGCCGCTGCTCGCGTTCCTGGTGCTCGGGGAGCGGGTGCGGCGGACGTTCGTGCTCGCGGTGCCGGCGATGCTGGTCGGCGTCGCGCTGGCCGGCGGGCTGGTCGGGCCGACCGACGCGGACTCGGCGCCGGCGCCGGTGCGCGGCACGGTCACGGCCCTGATCGCCGCGGTCGCCTACGCCGGCTACCTGCTCTTCGTGCGCCTCGGCGCCGGTCCGGGGCAGCGGTTCGCGCCGGTCGCCGTCGCCACCCTCGGCGCCGCGATCACCTCGTTCGTCGTCGGCTCCTTCTGGCAGGGCGTCGACCTCGCCCCGGAGGTGCGCTCCCTCGCCTGGCTCGTCCTGCTGGCGCTCGTGGGGCAGGTGACCGGGTGGGTGCTCATCGCCTCGGCGCTGCCGCGGCTCGCGTCCTCGGCCGGCGCCTCGATCCTGCTGCTCCAGCCGGTGGGCGCGGTCCTGCTCGGCGCGCTGCTGCTCGGGGAGGTGCCCGGGGCGCTGCAGCTGCTCGGCTGCGCGGTCGTGCTCGGCGCGGTCGCCGTCGCCGCCCGGGCGCACGCCGCCCCGGCGCTCGAACCGGCGGGCGAGCCGGCGGTGGAGTCGGAGCGCGCCGAGCGCGCGTGATCAACGGGGACTTCGCGCGCCTGGAAGCAGCGAACCGCGCGTTCGCTGTAGAGAGCTCCGCCGGCCCGGTGACCACGGACCCGGTTGCCCGGCGCTGTCGGGGGAGGGGGCCACAATGAGGTCCGTGCCCCCGTCCGACGCCTCCAGCGCCCCGCTCGGCGCCGTCGTGCCCGACCGTGCGGGCTTCCACGCCCTGGCCGCCCACCACCGCGTCATCCCCGTGACGCGGCGGCTGCTCGCCGACGGCGAGACGCCCGTCGGGCTCTACCGCAAGCTCGCGGGGCGGCGTCCCGGCACGTTCCTGCTCGAGTCCGCGGCGCACGGCGAGTCCTGGTCGCGCTGGAGCTTCGTCGGGGCGCGCAGCGCCGCCACGCTCACCGAGCAGGACGGGCGCGCGGTGTGGACCGGGCAGGTGCCGGTGGGTCTGCCCGGCGGGCCGGACGACGAGGCGACGTGGGACGACCCGCTGGCCGTCCTGCGCGAGACGCTGCAGCGCCTGCGCACCGACCCGCTGCCCGGGCTCCCGCCGCTCACCGGCGGGCTCGTCGGCTACGTGGGCTACGACGCGGTGCGCCGGCTCGAGCGCGTCGGCGAGCTCGCGACCGACGATCTGCAGATCCCCGAGATGGTCATGCTGCTCGCCACCGACGTGGCCGCGCTCGACCACCACGAGGGCACGGTCACGCTCATCGCCAACGCGGTGAACTGGGACGACAGCCCGGAGCGCGCCGACGCCGCGTACGACGACGCGCTCGCGCGGCTCGACCGCATGGCCGCCGAGCTCGCGGCGCCCGCCCCGTCGACGGTGGCCACCGCGCAGCATCCGGAGGGCGCCGGCGCGGTCCGTCGCCGCCGGTCGCCCGAGGAGCACCACGCGGCCATCGAGGTGGCCAAGGAGCGGATCCGCGCGGGCGACGCGTTCCAGGTGGTCGTGTCGCAGCGCTTCGAGGCCGACACCAGCGCCGACGCGCTCGAGATCTACCGGGTGCTGCGGATGACCAACCCCAGCCCGTACATGTACCTGTTACGGCTCGCCGACGCCGACGGTCGGCCGTTCGAGATCGTCGGTTCGAGCCCCGAGGCCCTGGTGACGGTGCGGGACGGCGTGGCCACCACCCACCCGATCGCCGGGACGCGCTGGCGCGGGGCCGACGAGGAGGAGGACACCCTCCTCGAGAAGGACCTGCTCGCCGACGACAAGGAGCGCGCCGAGCACCTCATGCTCGTCGACCTCGGGCGCAACGACCTCGGACGCGTCTGTGTGCCGGGCACCGTCACCGTGCGCCGGTTCTTCGAGATCGAGCGCTACAGCCACGT
The DNA here is from genome assembly GCF_057180585.1 of Actinomycetospora sp. 2LY8.5. Classification (NCBI taxonomy): domain Bacteria; kingdom Bacillati; phylum Actinomycetota; class Actinomycetes; order Pseudonocardiales; family Pseudonocardiaceae; genus Actinomycetospora; species Actinomycetospora sp. 2LY8.5. Next base: position 297,333 of record NZ_JBXUHE010000004.1, on the reverse strand, counting down.
CATGCACCTGGTGAGCACGGTCAGCGGCCGCCTCGCGCCCGACCGCACGGCGTTCGACGCGGTGGCCGCGTGCTTCCCCGCGGGCACGCTCTCGGGCGCACCCAAACCGATGGCGCTGCAGATCATCGAGGAGCTCGAGCCCACCCGGCGCGGGCTCTACGGCGGCATCGTCGGCTACCTCGACTTCGCCGGCGACGCCGACACCGCCATCGCCATCCGCACGGGGCTGCTCCGCGACGGCGTCGCCTACGTGCAGTCCGGCGGCGGCATCGTCGCCGACTCCGATCCCGAGGCCGAGGACACGGAGTGCGTCAACAAGGCGCGTGCCGTGCTCGCCGCGGTCGCGGCCGCCGACACGTTCGCCGCGCCGTCCACGGTGTCCGGCGGGTCAGGGGCGGCCTCCCCCGTGTCGGCCGTGTCATGACCGCCGTCCCGCGCCGGCCTTCCGCCCCGCCCGCGCGCCTGCTCGGGATCGTCGCGCTGCTGCTCGCGGTCGCGGCGGCGGTGCTGTGGGGGGCCTCGCGGGTCAGCTGGGTCAGCCAGGTCGTCGAGGGCGTGCCCGGGCCCCGCACGAGCACGGCCGACGGGGCCACCGTCGAGCCGATCCTCGTGCCGTGGGCGCTGCTGTGCCTCGCCGCCATCGGCGGGCTGGTCGCCACGGCCGGCTGGGGGCGTCGAGTGGTCGGCTCGCTCGTGGCCGTCGCCGGGCTCTGGGCGCTGCTGCGGTCCGCCACCGGCCTCCTCGCGCCGGCCGCGGGGTCGCTCCCGGAGGGCGCGACGCGCCCCGGCGACCGCCCGCTGCCGGCCGAGGCCGTCGTCGGCGGTCCGCTGCTCGGCGTCCTGGGCGCGCTGGTCATGATCGCCGCGGGGCTGCTCACGGTCCGCTGGGGCGCGGTGCTGCCGCGGATGGGCGCGCAGTACGACGCGCCCGGTGCCCGCGCGGCCGCCGCGCGTCCCACCGACCCGGACAAAGCACTCTGGGAGGCTCTCGACGACGGGCGGGACCCCACCGGTGGTCCGGCCGGTGAGGTGACAGCCGATCCCACGTCCGAGCCCGACGCGGGTCCCCCCGACGGCCCCCGCGCCGGACCCTCCGACGGGGTGGGCAGGACCGGAGGAGGGGCGGGTTAACATGGAGCGAACTCGGACGGGGGAAAGGGGCAGACCCGGCGTGAGCGTCCTGGAGCAGATCCTCGAAGGAGTCCGGGCCGACCTCACCGCCCGGGAAGCCGCCGTCCCCTTCGACGTCATCAAGGACAAGGCGGTCTCGGCGCCGCCCGCCCGTGACGCGCTCGGCGCCCTCCAGGGCCCCGGCATCGGGGTCATCGCGGAGGTCAAGCGGGCCAGCCCGTCGAAGGGCCACATGGTCGACATCCCCGATCCCGCGTGGCTCGCCGGCCGCTACGTCGACGGTGGCGCCCGCGTCATCAGCGTGCTCACCGAGCAGCGCTTCTTCGGCGGCTCGCTCGACGATCTCGACGCGGTCCGCGCGGCCGTCGACATCCCGATCCTGCGCAAGGACTTCGTGGTCGGCACCTACCAGGTGCACGAGGCGCGGGCCCACGGCGCGGACCTCGTGCTGCTCATGTGCTCGGTGCTCGAGCAGGACGCCCTCGACGCGCTCGTCGACCGGGTGGAGTCCCTCGGGATGACCGCCCTGGTCGAGGTGCACAACGAGGAGGAGGCCGACATGGCGCTGCGGGCCGGCGCCAAGCTCGTCGGCATCAACGCGCGCGATCTGCACACCCTCGAGGTCGACCGCTCGGTGTTCAGCCGCATCGCCCCGGGGCTGCCCGGCGAGGTGCTGCGGGTGGCCGAGTCCGGCGTCCGCGGCCCCGGCGACCTCATGACCTACGCCGGGCACGGGGCCGACGCCGTGCTCGTCGGCGAGTCGATGGCCACGGCCGAGGACCCGCGCGCGGCGGTGCGCCAGCTCGTCACGGCGGGGTCGCACCCGGCATGCCCCAAGCCGGCCCGCTGACAGCGCGCTGATCGTCGAACACCCTCGCGCCGCCTCGTAGCATCGTCGGCGACCCGTCCACCTGCGCAGGAAGAAGTACGTGAGATGACGTCGGCCAGCCACGGTCTCGCCGGGACCACGCACGAACCCGACGACCGGGGGCACTTCGGGCCCTACGGCGGGCGCTTCATGCCCGAAGCGCTCATCGCCGCCGTCGACGAGGTCGCCGCCGAGTACGAGAAGGCCCGCCACGACCCGGAGTTCCTCGCCGAGCTGGACCGCCTGCAGCGCGACTACGCCGGTCGTCCCTCCCCGGTCACCGACGCCCGGCGCCTCTCGGAGCACGCCGGCGGCGCGCGCATCCTGCTCAAGCGCGAGGACCTGAACCACACCGGCTCGCACAAGATCAACAACGTGCTGGGTCAGGCGTTGCTGACCAAGCGCATGGGCAAGACCCGGGTGATCGCCGAGACCGGGGCGGGCCAGCACGGCGTCGCCACGGCGACCGCCGCCGCGCTCCTGGGGCTCGAGTGCCTGGTCTACATGGGCGAGGTCGACACCGAGCGCCAGGCGCTCAACGTGGCCCGCATGCGCCTGCTGGGCGCCGAGGTCGTGCCCGTGACCACCGGGTCGCGCACCCTCAAGGACGCGCTCAACGAGGCCTACCGCGACTGGGTCGCGAGCGTCGGCCACACCCACTACATCCTCGGCACCGCCGCGGGTCCGCATCCCTTCCCGCGGATGGTGCGTGACTTCCACCGCGTCATCGGCCTCGAGGCCCGTGCGCAGGTCCTCGAGGCCTACGGCACGCTCCCGGACGCCGTCGTGGCCTGCGTCGGCGGCGGGTCGAACGCGATCGGGATCTTCCACCCCTTCCTCGACGACGCCGGGGTCCGGCTCGTCGGCTACGAGGCCGCGGGCGACGGCGTCGAGACCGGTCGGCACGCCGCGTCGATCACCGGGGGCACCCCGGGCGCGCTGCACGGGGCGATGTCGTACCTGCTGCAGGACGAGGACGGGCAGACGCTGGAGACGCACTCGATCTCGGCGGGCCTCGACTACCCGGGCGTCGGCCCCGAGCACGCGTTCCTCGCCGACGCCGGCCGGGCGACCTACGAGCCGGTCACCGACGCCGAGGCGATGGACGCGTTCCGCCTGCTCTGCCGCACCGAGGGCATCATCCCGGCGATCGAGTCCGCCCACGCGATCGCCGGCGCGCTGCGCCTCGGGCGCGAGCTGGGGCCGGACGCCACGATCCTGGTCAACCTGTCGGGCCGCGGCGACAAGGACGTCGACACCGCCGCCCGCTGGTTCGGCGTGGTCGATCCGGAGGCGCTGCCCACGGAGGCGCCCGAGGACGAGGACGCAGCGAGCGGGGAGCGGGAGCTGTGACGACCACGCCCACCACCGGGATCGACCGCCTCGGCGAGGTCTTCACCACCGCGAAGGCCGAGGACCGTGCCGCGCTCATCGCGTACCTGCCCGCGGGCTACCCGACGGTGCAAGGCTCGCTGGGCATGCTCACCCAGGCCCTGGGCGCGGGCGCCGACCTCGTCGAGGTCGGCCTGCCCTACTCCGACCCGGTGCTCGACGGCCCGGTGATCCAGCACGCGGTCGACGTCGCCCTGAAGGGCGGGGTCCGGGTCCGCGACACGCTCGAGGTCGTCGAGCAGCTCGCCGCCCGCGGCGGCCGCGCCGTCGTCATGACCTACTGGAACCCGGTGTTGCGCTACGGCGTCGACGCCTTCGCCCGCGACCTGGCCAACGCCGGTGGCCTCGGCGCCATCACGCCCGACCTGGTGCCCGACGAGGGCGCGGGCTGGCTCGCGGCCGCCGAGCGCGAGGGCCTCGCGCCGATCTTCCTGGTCGCCCCGTCGTCGACCGACGAGCGCATCGCCGCCACCACCGCCGCCACCCGCGGGTTCCTCTACGCCGCCTCGACCATGGGCGTCACGGGCGCCCGCGACGCCGTCGCGGACACCGCGACCACGCTGGTCGGACGCGCGCGTGCCCACACCGACCTGCCGATCGGCGTCGGTCTCGGGGTGCGCAACGGCGCCCAGGCCGGCGAGGTCGCGGGCTTCGCCGACGGGGTCATCGTCGGCTCGGCCCTGGTGAGCGCGGCCGAGCACGGCCGCGCGGCGATCGCGCGGCTGACCACCGAGCTCGCCGCCGGCGTGCGGGGCCAGCACACCGGGCGCTGACCGGCGGAAGATAGCGTGGCGGCCGTGCTCGCCGCGGTGTCCACTCTCCCGACCTACCTCCCCAGCCCACCCCGGGGTGTCTGGGAGCTCGGGCCGATCCCGCTGCGGGCGTACGCGCTCTGCATCATCGCCGGGATCGTCGTCGCGATCCTGTGGACCGAGCGCCGGTTCGTCGCCCGCGGCGGCGAGCCCGGTACGGTCACCGACGTCGCCGTGTTCGCGGTGCCGTTCGGCCTGATCGGCGGGCGGCTCTACCACGTCGCGACCGACTGGCCGACGTACTTCGGGCCGGGCGGCGACCCGGTCGCGGCCCTCTACATCTGGCAGGGCGGGCTCGGCATCTGGGGCGCGATCGCGCTCGGCGGCGTCGGGGCCTGGATCGCGTGCCGGCGTCGAGGCGTGCCGCTGACGGCGTTCGCCGACGCGGCCGCGCCCGGCATCGTCGCCGCGCAGGCGATCGGCCGGCTCGGCAACTGGTTCAACCAGGAGCTCTACGGCGGACCGACGACGCTGCCGTGGGGCCTCGAGATCTACCGCCGGGTCGACCCGGCCACGGGGGTCACCGACAACCTCGCCGGCGTCGCCGTCGACCCCACGCCGGTCGCGATCGTGCACCCCACGTTCCTGTACGAGCTGCTCTGGAACCTCGCGGTGGCCGCGCTGGTCGTGTGGGCCGACCGACGCTTCCGGCTCTCGCACGGGCGGGCGTTCGCGCTCTACGTGGCGGGCTACACCGCGGGACGCTTCGTCATCGAGCTCATGCGCACCGACCCCGCGACCCGCGTCTTCGGCGACATCCGGATCAACGTCGTCGTGTCGGCCGTCGTGTTCGCCGGGGCCGTCGTCTACATGATCGTGTTCCGCGGACGACCCCGGGAGGTGTTCGGCCGCGCCGCCGAGCCGGGTTCGGACCCTGATTCGGCCACTGGGACCACGGGTACGCCCGAACCCGTGGCCGACACGAACGACAGCACCGAGGACCAGCGCGCCGACAACGAGGTCGAGGCGCGCCGCACCGAGACGTCGTCCGCGGCCGAGCCCGGCGGCACGGGCGGGGCCGCGGAGCCCAGCAGCGTCGACGCCGTGCCCGCCGACCCCGCGCAGGACCGCGAGGAGGACGCCTCGGCGGAGCCGCCGTCGGCCACCAAGCGCTGACCGCACAGCTCCACCCGACCTCGGACGAACGGGTCACGACGGGCCTGCCACGACTCGTCCGTCGGTCTACGATCGGCAGGCACCGCGCAGGACGTCGGGGTCCGGCGCCGCCGTCGGTGTTCCTTCACCCGCCGCACCGCCCAGGCCGGCGCGCGGGAACGCCGACCGCCGCACCCATCCAGGGCCACTGTCGTCCCCGGGTCCTCCCAGCACCCGCGCGACGACGAGGAGGCGCCGGATGTCCGCACCCAGCGCACGCCAGGGGCTCTACGACCCCGCCTACGAGCACGACGCGTGCGGCGTCGGCGCGGTCGCGCACACCCGCGGGGAGCGCAGCCACGCCATCGTTCGCGACGCACTGGCCGTGCTGCACAACCTGGACCACCGGGGCGCCGCCGGCAGCGAACCGACCAGCGGCGACGGCGCCGGGATCCTGCTGCAGGTGCCCGACGCTCTGCTGCGCGCCACCGTCGACTTCGAGCTCCCCGAGCCCCAGCCCTCGCCCGACGGCGGCGCGCCCGTGCTCGCCTACGCGACCGGGCTCGCGTTCCTGCCCGCCGACCCGGACGACCGGCTCAAGGCGGTGTCGCTGCTCGAGCGGATCGCCGCCGAGGAGGGGCTGGACGTCCTCGGCTGGCGCGACGTCCCCGTCGACCCGGACGGCGCCGACGTCGGCTCCGTGGCCCGCGGCGCCATGCCGCACTTCGCCCAGCTGGTCGTCGCGGTGCCCGATCGCTCGGTGGCCGGGATCGCGCTCGACCGCCTCGCGTGGATCCTGCGCAAGCGCGTCGAGCGCCAGTCGGCCGAGGAGAGCTGCGGGGTCTACATCGCCTCCCTGTCCAGCCGCACCATGACCTACAAGGGCATGCTGACCACCGACCAGCTGCCCCTGTTCTTCGGCGACCTGCGGGACGAACGCCTAGTCAGCGCCATCGCGATCGTGCACAGCCGCTTCTCCACCAACACGTTCCCGAGCTGGCCGCTGGCGCATCCGTACCGCTGCATGGCGCACAACGGCGAGATCAACACGGTGCGGGGCAACCGCAACCGGATGCGCGCCCGCGAGGCACTGCTCGCCACCGACCTGTTCCCCGGCGACCTCCAGCGCGCGATGCCGGTGTGTCCCGAGGACGTGTCGGACTCGGCGAGCTTCGACGAGGTGCTCGAGCTGCTCGCGCTCGGCGGCCGCCCGCTGCCGCACGCGGTCATGATGATGATGCCGGAGGCGTGGGAGAACCACGCCGAGATGCCCGCCGACCAGCGCGACTTCTACCGGTTCCACGCGAGCCTCATGGAGCCGTGGGACGGCCCGGCGTGCGTCACGTTCACCGACGGCACGCTGATGGGCGCGACGCTCGACCGCAACGGGCTACGGCCCGCCCGCTGGTGGCACCTCGACGACGACCGCGTCGTGCTGGCCAGCGAGTCCGGGGTGCTCGACGTGGAACCGTCGCGCGTGCTGGCCAAGGGCCGCCTGCGCCCGGGGCGCATGTTCCTCGTGGACACGCGGGCCGGGGAGATCATCGACGACGACGCCTACAAGAGTGCGCTGGCCGCCGAGCACTCCTACGGCGAGTGGCTGCACGCCGGGCTCGTGCATCTCGACGAGCTGCGGCCCCGCGAGCACGTGGTCCACACGCATGCGTCGGTCGTGCGGCGCCAGCTGACCTTCGGCTACACCGAGGAGGACCTGCGCATCCTGCTCGCGCCGATGGCGACGACGGGCGCCGAGCCGCTCGGGTCGATGGGCACCGACACGCCCACCGCGGCGCTCTCGGCGCGCTCGCGGCTGCTCTACGACTACTTCGTCCAGCTGTTCGCGCAGGTCACCAACCCGCCGCTCGACGCCATCCGCGAGGAGCTGGTGACGTCGATGGCGCGCGCCATCGGCCCCGAGCAGAACCTGTTCCACCCCGGGCCCGCGTCCTGCCGCCAGGTCGTGGTGCCGAACCCGGTGATCGACAACGACGAGCTGGCCAAGCTCATCGGCATCAACGACGACGGCGACATGCCGGGCTTCGCCGCCACCGTGATCTCCGGGCTCTACGAGGTCGACGGCGGCGAGGGGGCGCTGGCCGACGCCCTGGACCGCGTGCGCCGGGAGGCCTCCTCGGCGATCGCGTCCGGCCGGCGGATCCTCGTGCTCTCCGACCGGGACTCCGACGCACAGTGGGCCCCGATCCCGGCGCTGCTGCTGGTCTCCGCGGTGCACCACCACCTCGTCGCCACCCGGGAGCGCACCCAGGCCGCGCTCGTCGTCGAGTGTGGCGACGCTCGCGAGGTCCACCACATCGCCCTGCTGCTGGGCTACGGCGCGGCCGCGGTGAACCCCTACCTGGCGTTCGAGTCCCTCGAGGACATGATCAACAGTGGGTGGCTCGCGGACGTCACCTACACCGACGCCGTCGAGAGGTACAGCAAGGCGCTGGTCAAGGGCGTCCGCAAGGTGATGTCGAAGATGGGCATCTCGACGGTGTCCGGCTACACGGCCGCGCAGGTCTTCGAGGCCGTCGGGCTCTCGCAGGACTTCGTCGACGAGTTCTTCTCGGGCACGTCGTCGAAGCTCGGCGGGGGCGGGCTCGACGTCGTCGCCCGGGAGACCGCGGAGCGCCACCGGCAGGCGTACCCCGAGAACCCGGGCGAGCGGGCCCACCGCGCGCTCGACGTCGGCGGCGAGTACGCCTACCGCCGCGAGGGCGAGCTGCACCTGTTCAGCCCGGAGACGGTGTTCCTGCTGCAGCACTCCACGCGGACCGGGCAGTTCGACGTGTTCCGCCGCTACACCGCCGAGGTCGACCGGCTGGTGTCGCAGGGCGGCGCGCTGCGCGGGATGTTCCGGTTCCGCACCGAGGACCGCACCCCGGTCCCGCTCGAGGAGGTCGAGCCGGCCACCGAGATCGTCAAGCGCTTCGCCACCGGCGCCATGTCCTACGGGTCGATCTCCGCCGAGGCGCACACCGACCTCGCGATCGCGATGAACAACATCGGCGGCAAGTCGAACACCGGCGAGGGCGGCGAGGACCCGGTCCGCCTCCACGACCCGGCGAAGCGCTCGGCGGTCAAGCAGGTCGCCTCGGGGCGCTTCGGGGTGACCAGCGAGTACCTGGTCAACGCCGACGACATCCAGATCAAGATGGCGCAGGGCGCCAAGCCGGGGGAGGGCGGTCAGCTCGCCGGACAGAAGGTGTACCCGTGGATCGCCGAGGTCCGGCACTCGACGCCCGGCGTCGGCCTGATCTCGCCGCCGCCGCACCACGACATCTACTCGATCGAGGACCTCAAACAGCTCATCCACGACCTCAAGAACGCGAACGAGCACGCGCGCATCCACGTCAAGCTCGTCTCGTCGGTCGGGGTCGGGACGGTGGCGGCGGGCGTCGCGAAGGCGCACTCCGACGTCGTGCTGATCTCCGGCTGGGACGGCGGCACGGGCGCGGCGCCGCTGACGTCGCTCAAGCACGCGGGCAGCCCGTGGGAGGTCGGGCTGGCCGACACCCAGCAGACCCTCATGCTCAACGGGCTGCGCGACCGGATCACCGTGCAAGTCGACGGCCAGATGAAGACCGGTCGCGACGTCATCGTCGGCGCACTGCTCGGCGCCGAGGAGTTCGGCTTCTCGACCGCCCCACTGGTGGTCAACGGCTGCATCATGATGCGGGTCTGCCACCTCGACACCTGTCCGGTGGGCGTCGCGACCCAGAACCCGGAGCTGCGCAAGCGCTACACGGGCCGCCCGGAGTTCGTCGAGAACTTCTTCTGGTTCGTCGCCGAGGAGGTCCGCGAGCACCTCGCGGAGCTGGGCTTCCGCACCCTGGAGGAGGCGATCGGGCACGCCGAGCTGATCGACGCCGCCGAGGCCGTCGACAACTGGAAGGCGCGGGGGATCGACCTCACGCCGCTGTTCACGGTGCCGGAGGTCCCCCTGGGCGCGTCCACCGACCGCATCCGGACCAAGCCCCAGGACCACGGCCTGGACCGGGCCCTGGACCGCACGCTGCTGCAGCTGGCCGAGGGGTCGCTCGCCGACGCCACCCCGGTGCGCCTCGAGATGCCGGTGCGCAACGTCAACCGCACCGTCGGCACGCTCACCGGTGCCGAGATCACCCGCCGCTACGGCGACGCCGGGCTGCCCGACGACACGATCCACGTCGAGTTCACCGGCTCGGCGGGCCAGTCGTTCGGCGCGTTCCTGCCGCCGGGCATGACGCTCGACCTCGTCGGCGACGCCAACGACTACCTCGCCAAGGGGCTCTCCGGCGGGCGCGTCATCGTGCGCCCGCACCCGGACGCGCCGTTCCTCGGAGGTCACGAGCAGCACGTCATCGCCGGCAACGTCATCGCCTACGGCGCCACCGGCGGCGAGGTGTTCCTGCGCGGCCAGGTCGGCGAGCGCTTCTGCGTGCGGAACTCGGGCGCGCTCGCGGTGGTCGAGGGCACCGGTGACCACGCGTGCGAGTACATGACCGGTGGCCGGGTCGTCGTGCTCGGGACCACCGGGCGCAACCTCGGGGCGGGCATGTCGGGCGGCGTCGCCTACGTGCTCGACCTGCCCGAGGTGCGGGTGAACCCCGAGATGGTCTCGCTGCGCGCGGTCGACGACGAGGACGCCGACTGGCTGCACGGCGTGGTCGAGCGCCACCGCGAACTGACCGGCTCGCCGCGCGCGGCGGAGCTGCTCGCCGGCTGGGACGACGCGGTCCGACGGTTCGTCAAGGTCATGCCCGACGACTACCAGCGAGTGATCGACGCGACCCAGCGCGCCCAGGCCGAGGGACGCGACCCCAACGAGGTGATCATGGAGGTGGCGGCCGGTGGCTGACCCGCGCGGTTTCCTCAAGTACGCCCGCGAGGACAACCCCAAACGTCCCGTCGAGGAGCGCCGCACCGACTGGCACGAGCTCTACGCGCCGCTCACCGGCCCCTCGGTGCGGGAGGGCACGCAGGTCCAGGCGGCGCGGTGCATGGACTGCGGCATCCCGTTCTGCCACTCCGGCAGCGCGGGCTGCCCGCTGGGCAACCTCATCCCGGAGTGGAACGACTTCGTCCGCCGCGGGGAGTGGGACCGGGCGAGCGAGCGCCTGCACGCGACCAACAACTTCCCGGAGTTCACCGGCGCGCTGTGCCCGGCGCCGTGCGAGGCGGCGTGCGTCCTGTCGATCACCAGCCAGCCGGGCCCGGTCGCGATCAAGCGGGTGGAGTGGTCGATCGCCGAGAACGGCTGGGCCGACGGCCTGGTGTCCCCGCAGATGCCGAGCAACCGGACCGGCCGGCGGGTGGCCGTCGTCGGCTCGGGGCCTGCGGGGCTCGCCGCGGCCCAGCAGCTCACGCGCGCCGGGCACGACGTCACCGTGTTCGAGCGCGACGACCGCCTGGGTGGGCTGCTGCGCTACGGCATCCCCGAGTTCAAGTTCGAGAAGTGGGAGATCGACCGGCGCCTCGAGCAGATGCGCGCCGAGGGCACGCGGTTCGTCGTGAACTGTGAGGTCGGGGGTCCCTCACCCCACGGCATGCCCGTCGAGCGGCTGCGGGCCGAGCACGACGCGGTGGTGCTCGCCGTCGGGGCGCTCGCCGGCCGTGACGACCGCACGATCGAGGGCCGCGACCTCGACGGCGTCCACCTCGCCATGGACTACCTGGTGCCCGCCAACCGCGAGTGCGAGGGCGACGGACCCTCGCCGATCACCGCCCGCGGCGGCAACGTCGTGATCATCGGCGGCGGCGACACCGGCGCCGACTGCTACGGCACCGCGACCCGGCAGGGCGCGCTCGCCGTGCACCAGCTCGACCAGTACCCGCCGCCCCCGCGCACGCGCGAGGAGTCGACCTCGCCGTGGCCGACCTGGCCCTACGTCCTCCGCACCCCGCCCGCGCTCGAGGAGGGCGGCGAGCGCCTGTTCGCCACCGCCGTGCGCCGCTTCGTCGGCGACGACCGGGGTCACGTACGCGCGGTCGAGCTCTCGTCGGTCGAGGTCCGCCGCGACGCCGACGGGCGCCGCGAGGTCGTGCCGACCAGCGAGGAGGTGCACGAGATGCCCGCGGACCTCGTGCTGTTCTCCATCGGGTTCACCGGCCCCGACGACCGGGCGCTGCTCCCGGCGCTCGGGATCGAGCGGACCCCGCAGGGCGCGATCGGCTGCGGGTCGGACTGGCAGACCGACGCGCCGGGCGTGTTCGTGTGCGGCGACGCCCACCGCGGCGCGTCGCTGATCGTCTGGGCGATCGCCGAGGGCCGCTCGGCCGCCGCCGCGGTCGACCGCTACCTCGACCCCCACGGCGCCACGGACCTCCCCGCGCCCCTGCACCCCGGCGCACTGCCCCTCTCGCCGGCGGGGTGATGTCAGCGGCGTGGCGTCGCAGACGTTGAGTGTCCGTATCGGTACTTCGATCACTCCGTGACCGGGGTAATGTGGGTCAGCGTGCAGCGCCAGCGTCCGTCGCGGCGCACGAAGACGTCGGTCGTCCACTCGTCGGCATCGATGTCCTCGCCGCCGAACTGCGCGGTCGAGAGCACGCGCACGCTGAGGTAGGCGACGTCGCCGTGTACGCGCACCCGCCGCTCGCCGACCCCCTCCATGCGCGTGTGGCCGAGCGCGCCGGAGCGCACGAAGGCCAGGAAGTCGTCGCGGGACGTGATGCCCGTCCACGAGACGATGGCCCAGTCGTCGTCCATGAACGCGGCCATCCGGTCGGCGTCGTCGGAGACGATCGCCGTGCCCCAGTCGTCGAGGAGCGCGATCAGCTCCTTCTCGGTCATCTCGTCGGTCATGCCCGCACGCTATGCCGACACGACCCCTGATGACTTGGACGAATCGGAGGCGGCCGCGTACCGCGCCGCGAGGTCCCGCGCGGCCCCGTGGAGCTCCGGGGCGGTGTCGGGGTCGATCGTGAGGTCCAGGTCGAGGGCGCCGAGGTACACCGCGAGCAGGGCCGCGGTCTGCGCGCCGGCGTCGAGCCAGCAGGTGTCGTCGGTCCGGGGCTCCACGCCCCAGCTCCCGATCGGGACCCGCGCGGCCACCGTCGCCGCGTCGGCGTGCACGACGACCCGCGCGCGGTACCGCCACAACGCCCGCATGCGCCCCCGGACGACCAGCCGCTCCCAGCCGCCCTCGGGCGCCTCGCGCGGGGCGAAGCGGGGCCCGGTCGGGACGCGCGGGCTGATCCGGTCGAGGCGGAAGCTGCGCCAGCCATCGCGATCGAGGTCGTGGGCGACGAGGTACCAGCGCCCGCTGACGCGGACCAGCCGGTGGGGCTCGACGCGCCGCTCGCTCGCCGCGCCGACCCGGTCGCGATAGGCGAACCGCAGCGTCGCGTGCTCCCGGCAGGCCCGCGCGACGGCCGCGAAGGTGTCCGTGGGGACGGGGTCGCGGGGAGCGTCCACGGTGTCGGCGACCGCCGAGAGCGTCGCGACCTGGTGGCGCAGGTGCGAGGGCAGGAGCCGGTCGAGCTTCGCGGTGGCGGCCGCCGTGGCGTCAGCGGCGTCGGCGAGCCCGGAGGCGCTGACGGTCCGCAGGGCCACCGCGATCGCGAGCGCCTCGTCCTCGCCGAAGCTCATGGGCGGGAGCGTCGCGCCGGGACGCAGCGCGTACCCGCCGCCGGTCCCGGTCACCGCGTCCACGTCGTACCCGAGGCCCCGGAGCCGCTGCACGTCGGCGCGGACGGTGCGGGTGCTGACGGCGAGCTGGTCGGCGAGGTCGGACCCGCTCCAGCGCGGTCGGCTCTGGAGCAGGGTCAGCAGGCGCAGCAGCCGGGACGCGGTGTCGAGCACACCCCCAGGATGGCCCCGTTGCGGAACGATCCGTTCCGCAACGCCCGGCAGCGTGGCCGCCATGAACCCTCTCGAAGGTCTCGGCGCCCTGGTGACCGGCGGTTCCCGCGGGATCGGGGCGGCCGTCGCCCGCCGCCTGGCCCGCGACGGCGCCGCGGTCGCGCTGACCTACCGCGAACGCCGGGACGCCGCCGCCGACGTCGTGACGTCCATCCACGACGAGGGCGGGACCGCCCGCGCGTTCCGGCTCGACGTCGCCGATCCCGACCAGTTCGCGCCGGTCCTCGAGGCGGCACAGGCGTTCTTCGCCGACACGGGAGCCCGCGGGCTCGGCGTCCTCGTGGCGGGCGCCGGCGTCGCCGAGCACCAGCCGCTGGCCGAGGTCACCGTCGAGACCTGGGACCGCGTCATGGCGGTCAACGCCCGCGGGGTGCTGCTCTCCGCGCAACACGCGGCCGCCCGGATGCTCGACGGCGGCCGCATCGTGGCCCCTCTCGACCGTCGGGACCGCCTGGCCGAGCCCCGGGGAGACGGTCTACGCCGCCAGCAAGGCGGCGGTGGAGCAGATCGTCCGCGTCACCTCCCGCGAGCTCGGCGGCCGCGGCATCACCGTGAACGCCGTGTCCGCGGGGCCGACCGACACCGACCTCCTGCGCGCCGGCGCCCCGCCCGAGGCCCTCGCGGGTGCCGCCGCCCTCACCGCGCTCGGCCGGATCGGCGAGCCCCACGACGTCGCGGACGTGGTGGGGCTGCTCTGCCGGCCCGAGGCGGGGTGGATCACCGGCGCCACCCTGCGCGCCGACGGCGGGCTCACCTGACGGCGAGCTCCCGGCTCACGGACGCCGCGACGGTGGCGCGCTCTCCTGTCAGGCCGATGCCGGTCCGCTGCCGGTCAGGGCGCGGACGGCGCCGCGACGACCGCGCGCTGGATCTGCACCGGGGTGCGCGGCGCGCCGCCGCCTGCCTGGTTGGAGCCGTCGTCGCCGCCCGCCGCGACGCGGTCGAGCACGCCGAGCCCGTCGCCGCCGATACGGCCGATGACCGAGTACTCGGGCGGCAGCGCCGAGTCGCCGTAGACGAGGAAGAACTGGCTGCCGGTGGAGCCCGGCTGCGAGCTCTTGGCCATCGCGATCAGGCCGCGGGCGTACGTCGAGGCCTGGCCCTCGGCGCCGGGGAACGGAGGCAGACCCTGCGGGGGCTCCTCGGCGTACTGGTAGCCGGGGCCGCCCGAGCCGGAGCCGGTCGGGTCGCCGCACTGCAGGATCTTCAGGCCCTCGCCGGTCGACAACCGCGGGCAGGGCGTGTCGTCGTAGAAGCCCTGCGAGGCGAGGCTGACCACGGCGTTCACGGCGCAGGGCGCCGACGCGCGGTCGAGCGTCATCGGGATCGCGCCCTGCGAGGTCTCCAGGGTCACGTCGACGGTGCCCGTCGTCGGCGGGTTCCCGTCGGGCGGGGTGTTCGGCTTGGAGGCCGGGTCCGACGGGTTGTACGTGCAGGTCGAGGGCGGCGCGGCCTGCGGCGCCGGCTCGTCGGATCCCGTCACGACGAAGTAGACGCCCGCGCCCACGGCGAGCACGGCGACGACCGCGACCACCGAGATCAGGGTCAGCCGCTGGCGGCGGCGCCGGGACCGCTCGGCCCGCCGCTCGATCTGGCGTTCCAGCTTGCGCTTGGCGGCCTTCCGGCGCTGCTCGTTCGTCGGCACGGCGGACATCGTGCCGAACCGCGCCGAGCGGTCCCCGTGAGGGTCTCGACTAGGGTGGGCCGGGCGAGGTCAACGCGCGAGGAGGACGAGAACGTGCTGGTCGAGGCCTTTCCGGCCGGGGTGTTCCAGACCAACTGCTACGTGGTCGCGCCCGGCCCCGGGGAGTCCGCCGTGGTGGTCGATCCGGGCCAGGACGCCGAGGAGGGGCTGCGCGAGGTGCTCGCGCGCCACCGGCTGACCCCGGTCGCGGTCCTGCTCACCCACGGGCACCTCGACCACATGTGGTCGGTGACGCCGGTGTGCGACGGCGACGACATCCCCGCCTACATCCACCCCGAGGACCGCGGGATGCTCGCCGACCCGCTCGGCTCGGTCGGGCCGATGGGCCAGCAGATCGCCGCGATGTACCCGGGCCTGGAGTTCCGCGAGCCGCGCTCGGTCGAGGTCCTCGCCGACGGCGCCGAGCTCGAGCTGGCCGGCCTGCGCCTCACCGTCGACCACACGCCCGGGCACACCCGCGGCTCGGTCGTGTTCCGGTCGGCCACCGAGGAGAACCAGCCGTTCCTGCTGGCCGGCGACACGCTCTTCCAGGGCGGCATCGGGCGCACCGACCTGCCCGGTGGCTCCACCGAGGAGATGATGGCCTCGCTCCGCGACAAGATCCTCTCCCTGTCCGACGACACCGCCGTCCTGCCCGGACACGGGCCGATGACCACCGTCGGCCAGGAGCGCACGTCCAACCCGTTCGTGCAGGGCCTCACGAGCGCGCCCGGGCGTCACCTGTGAGCGCGGCGGTCCCGCCCGGCGGCTTCGCCGCGCCCAAGGGCATCCCCGAGTACGTCGGGCCGGAGTTCACGACGGTCCGCGACACCCTGATCCGCGAGGCCGACCGCGCGGGCTACGCGCACATCGAGCTGCCGGTCTTCGAGGACACCGCGCTCTACGCCCGCGGCGTGGGCGAGTCGACCGACGTCGTCTCCAAGGAGATGTACTCGTTCGACGACCGCGGCGGGCGTTCGGTCACCCTGCGCCCCGAGGGCACGGCGGGTGTCGTGCGCTCGGTCATCGAGCACGGCCTCGACCGGGGTGGGCTGCCGGTCAAGCTGCGCTACCACGGCCCGTTCTTCCGCTACGAGCGCCCGCAGGCCGGCCGGTTCCGCCAGCTCCAGCAGGTCGGGGTCGAGGCGATCGGCGTCGACGACCCGGCCCTGGACGCCGAGGTCCTCGCCGTCGCCGACGCCGGCTTCCGCGCGCTGGGGCTGCGCGGCTACCGGCTGGAGATCACCAGCCTCGGCGACGCGACGACGCGGCCGCAGTACCGCGCGGAGCTGACCCGGTTCCTCGAGAAGCTCGACCTCGACGAGGCCACCCGCGAGCGCGCCCGCGTCAACCCGCTGCGGGTGCTCGACGACAAGCGTCCCGAGGTCCGCGCCCAGCTCGACGGCGCGCCGCTGATGGTCGACCACCTCTCCGACTCCGCGGCCGCGCACCACGCGGCGGTCAAGCGCTACCTCGACGACCTCGGCGTCGCCTACGTCGAGAACCCGTGGATGGTGCGCGGGCTCGACTACTACACGAAGACGACCTTCGAGTTCGTCCACGACGGCCTCGGCTCGCAGTCCGGCATCGGCGGCGGCGGGCGCTACGACGGGCTCATGGCCGAGCTCGGCGGGCAGCCGCTCTCCGGGGTGGGCTTCGGCCTGGGTGTCGACCGCGCCCTGCTGGCCTGCCGCGTCGAGGAGGCAGGCCACGACGCCGCCGGGCGCGTCGAGGTCTTCGGCGTCCCGCTGGGCGACGCGGCGAAGGAGCGTCTCGTCGGCATCATCGGTGCCCTGCGACGCGCGGGGATCCGTGCGGACCTCGCCTACGGCAACCGCGGGCTCAAGGGCGCGATGAAGGCCGCCGACCGCTCGGGGGCCCGCTTCGCGCTCGTGCTCGGGGAGCGCGACCTCGCGGCCGGGGAGATCCAGATCAAGGACCTCGCCGACGGCCGCCAGACCGCGATCGCGCTCGACGGCGCGGCCGCGGCGGTCGACCGGGCGCTTCACGACGGCTGAGACCGCTCAGGCCAGGCCGAGCACCCGGATCGCGTTGTCCCGGAGGATCCGCCGACGCACGTCGTCGGGGACGTCGAGGTCGGCGAAATCGCGTAGCCACCGGTCGGGGGTGATGACCGGGAAGTCCGAGCCGAACAGGACCTTGTCGCGCAGCCGGCGCGACGCCGCGCGGACGAGCTGGGGCGGGAAGTACTTCGGCGACCAGCCCGACAGGTCGATGTAGACGTTCGCCTTGTGCCCCGCGATCGAGATCGCCGCGTCCTGCCAGGGCACCGAGGGGTGCGCGAAGATCATCGTCAGGTCGGGGAAGTCGGCGGCGACGTCGTCGAGCAGCATCGGGTCGGAGTACCGCAGCTTCAGTCCCGCGCCCCCGGGCAGCTCCGCGCCGATGCCGGTCTGGCCGGTGTGGAACAGCGCCGGGACCCCGGCCTCGGCGATCGCCTCGTAGAGCGGGTAGAACGCACGGTCGTTGGGCTCGAAGCCCTGCAGCGTCGGGTGGAACTTGAACCCGCGGGCCCCGCGTTCGACCAGGCTGCGTGCCCGGGCGACCGCCGCGCGGCCCCCGTGCGGGTCGACCGAGCCGAACGGGATCAGCACGTCGGGGAACGCCGCGGCCCGGTCGACGATCTCCTCGCTCGACAGCGGAGGGTGCCCGGTCGCGGCCGCGGCGTCGACGGTGAAGACGACCGCGGCCATCGACCGCTCCCGGTAGTGCGCGGCGATCGCCTCGACGGTCGGCGTGCGGTCCTGGTCGCTGCGGAAGTACTGCGCCGAGGCGTCGAGCAGCTCGTCGGTCAGCGCGAAGCATCCGTGGGCGTCCTGCTCCACGTGCGTGTGCACGTCGATGGCGGTGAGGTCGTCGAGGTTCACCCAGCGGCCTTTCGTGCGTCGAGGACGGCCCGGATCACGGCGTCGCGGCGGGCGAGCAGGGCGTCGGGGTCGGCGTCCCCGACCTGGGCCACGAGCCGGTCGGCGAGCTCCGGGGTCATCGTCGGCGACCCGAGGTCGGCCCACAGCGCCTCGGTGCCGGGGTGCAGGTGCTCGAGGACGTGCGCGAGCCCGCCGGCTCCGCCCGAGAGGTGCTGACCGGTGATCGGGCCGATCGCGGCCCAGCGCAGGCCGGGACCCTCGGTGATCGCGGTGTCGACGTCGGCGACCGTGGCCACCCCGCGCCCGACCAGCGAGTAGGCCTCCCGCCACAGGGCGGCCTGCAGGCGGTTGGCGAGGTGGCCGGGAAGCTCGACGCGCAGGCGCAGCGGGGTGCGGCCCACCGAGCGGTAGAACGCCATCGCCGCCTCGACGGCCGCCTCCGAGGTCGCCTCGCCCGGCACGACCTCCACCAGGGGGACGAGGTGCGGCGGGTTGAACGGGTGCCCGACGAGCACGCGCTCGGGGTGCGCGGGCGCGCCGCGGGCGAGGTCGGTGGGCCGCAGCATCGAGGAGCTGCTGGCGATGACGACGTCGCGCCGCGCCGCTCTGTCGAGCACAGCCAGCAGCTCGTGTTTGACCTCGAGGCGCTCGGGCCCGTTCTCCTGCACGAAGTCCGCGTCCGCCACCGCCGCGGAGGGGTCGTCGGTGACCGTGACGCCGGGCGGGAGCGCGTCCTTCGGCGCCGGGTCCCAGGCGACGACGTCGTGGCCGTGGGCCGCGAACAACGTCGCCCAGCTGGTGCCGATCACCCCGGTCCCGATCACTGCGACCTTCACCGGGCGAGCTCCACGAACGCCTCCAGCGCCGTCGGGTCGACCAGCGAGTCCCG
This sequence comes from Actinomycetospora sp. 2LY8.5, assembly GCF_057180585.1. Classification (NCBI taxonomy): domain Bacteria; kingdom Bacillati; phylum Actinomycetota; class Actinomycetes; order Pseudonocardiales; family Pseudonocardiaceae; genus Actinomycetospora; species Actinomycetospora sp. 2LY8.5. The sequence continues at coordinate 278,728 of NZ_JBXUHE010000004.1, read as the reverse complement.
GGACGCGACCGTGTCGGGGTCGGCACCCAGCAGGATCCGCTTGGCCGGCACCTCGAGCTTCTTGCCCGTGCGGGTCCGGGGCACGGCGGCGATCCGGTGGATCCGGTCCGGCACGTGACGCGGCGAGAGGGCGGAGCGGAGCTCGGCGCGGATGCGTGCCTCGTCGACGTCGTGCCCGGCGGCCGCGACGACGAACAGGACCAGCTCGTCGGTGTCCTCGAGGTACACGACGAGGCTGTCGACGACCTCGGGCATCTCCTCGACGACGGCGTAGAACTCGGCGGTCCCGAGCCGCACGCCGCCGCGGTTGAGGGTGGCGTCGGAACGGCCGGAGACGACCACCGAGCCGCTGGGCGCGAACCGCACCCAGTCGCCGTGGCGCCAGACGCCGGGGTAGGTGTCGTAGTACGTGGCGCGCAGCCGGGTACCGGCGGCGTCGTCACCCCAGAAGAACAGCGGCATGGACGGCATCGGGGACCGGATCACGAGCTCGCCGCGCTCGCCGACGACCTCGCGGCCCGCCTCGTCGAACGCCGCCGTGTCGACGGCGAGCTCACGTCCGGAGATCTCGCCCTCGACGACCTCCTGCCACGGCCCGCCCTGCAGGATGCCGGTGCAGACGTCGGTGCCCCCGCTGCCGACGAGCAGCAGCACCCTCGGGCCGAACTCGGCGGCGACCCACCGGTAGCCCTCGGGCGGCAGGGGGCTCCCGGCGACGCAGATCTGGCGCAGCGGCGCGAGGTCCTGGTCGGCCGCGGGGTGGACGCCCGCGGCACGGCAGGCCATGAGGAATCCGGGCGAGGCGCCGAAGTGCGTGGCGCGGGCGTCCGACGCGACGCGCCACTGCCAGCCGAGGTCGGGATGCAGCGGGTTGCCGTCGACGAGGATCAGCGCGGCGCCGTGCAGCAACCCGCTGACGAGCGCGTTCCACATCATCCAGGCGGTGGTGGTGAACCAGAGCATGCGGTCACCGGGCTGGACGTCCCAGGCGAGGCCGTGGTTCTTGAGGTGCTCGACGGTGATCCCGCCGTGCCCGTGCACGATCGCCTTCGGCGGGCCGGTGGTGCCCGAGGAGAAGAGCACGACCAGCGGGTGGTCGAAGGGGACCGGGTCGTAGGCGGGCGCGGCGGGGGTGCCGACGAGCTCGGACCACGGCAGCGCACCGGGGAGGGCGTCCGACACGTCGCCCGGGCCGTAGGGGATGGCCACGACGTGGCGCAGGGTCGGCAGCGCCGCGCGCACGGCCGCGACCTCGTCGCTGCGGTCGACCGGCTTGTCGCCGTAGACGTAGCCGCCGACGGCGAGCAGGACCGTCGGCTCGATCTGGGCGAAGCGGTCGACGACGCTGCGCGCGCCGAACTCCGGTGCGCACGACGCCCACACCGCGCCCAGGCTGGCCGCGGCGAGGTGGGCGATCACGGTCTCGGGGATGTTCGGGGCGTACGCGACGACCCTGTCGCCGCGGCGCACGCCCAGGCGCAGCAGGCCCGCCCGTGCGCGGGCCACGGCGTCCCGGAGCTCCTCGCGACTCCACTCCTGGGGCGCGCGGGTCTGGGAGTAGGCGAGGATCGCCGTCCCGCTCGTGGCGGCCTCGACGGCGGACTCGGCGTAGTTGAGCGTGGCGCCCGGGAACCACACCGCGCCGGGCATGACGCGCTCGGAGAGGACCGTGCGCGGGGTGTCGTGGAACGGCACCGCGTAGAACGCCGCGACCGCCGACCAGAACCCGTCGAGGTCGGTGACCGACCAGCGCTGCAGGGCGTCGTAGTCGTCGAAGGTCAGGCCGCGCTCGCGTCCGAGCCACGCCACGAAGCGCGCGATGACGGTGCCCGCGGGGGGAGCAGCCATCAGCGGACCTTCCCGGCGCGCCCGTCGAGGAACGCGCTCATCCGCTCCTGGGCCTCGGCGCTGCTCGACGAGATCGCCGCCATCAGGGCCTCCATGTAGAACCCGTCCTCGTCGCGGGCCGCGGCGATGCGGGGCAGCGCCTGCAGGACCGCGAGGGTGCTGACCGGTGGGTTCTCGGCCATGCGGTGGGCGAGCTCGAGGGCCTTCGCGAACCCGCCGCCGGGCTCGGTGAGGTAGGTCGAGATGCCCAGCTCCAGGCCTTCGCGGGCGTCGAGGACACGGCCGGTGAGCATGAGGTCGGTCATGCGCGCCACGCCGATCAGCCGCGGCACGCGCACGGATCCGCCGCCGCCGACGAACAGGCCGTGCCGCGCCTCGGGCAGGGCGTAGAACGCGCTGGGCTCCGCGACGCGGACGTGGGTGGCGGCGGCGAGCTCCAGCCCGCCACCGACGACGGCGCCCTTGAGCACGCTCACCACCGGTAGACGGCCCCGCTCCATGCGCGTGAAGACCCGGTGCCAGAAGCGGGAGTGCTCGAGGCCCTCCACGGCATCGGTCCGGCCCAGCTCGGCGAGGTCCAGCCCGGCGCAGAAGTGGTCGCCGTCGGCGTCGAGGACGACCGCGCGCACGTCGGCGGGCGGGGCGGCGAAGAAGGCCTCGAGACCGAGCACCGTGGTGTCGTCGAGCGCGTTGCGCTTGGCCGGGCGGGCAAGGCGCAGCACCGCGACCGGTCCGTCCCGGTGCAGGGCCAGGGACCGCGGCAGGAGAGCCTGAGGCTCGGTCATCGGGCTCCTCGGCGACGCGGGACGATGGCGGCGCGTGACGTCGCGCTCATCGACCCTCGTTCGTTATCAGGAACCTTGAGACTAGGGGGTGACGGGCGCGGACGGTAGTGGACGAGGGAGACGACGGTGGCGGTACAGGAACAGGACCGGGCGGCGGAGGCGCCGTCGCTGCTCTACGCGGTGAAGCAGGTCGAGCTGGCGGTCCGCGCCCGCCTCGACGACCTCCTGCGCACCACCGGCATCACGGTGCCGCAGTGGACGGCGCTCACCGTCCTCGCGCGCCGCGAGGGGCAGACGGGCGCCGACCTGGCCCGCAACGCCTTCGTCAGCCCCCAGGCGATGGGCGACCTGCTCGCCGCCCTCGAACGCGGCCACTGGATCACCCGCACGCCGGACCCGTCCCACAAGCGTCGTGTGCTCATCGGGCTCTCCGACGCGGGCCGCGCGCTGCTCGAGGACGTGGCGCCGGGTGCGGCGGAGGTCGAGGAGCGCATGGTCACCGGCCTCGACCCCGACCAGCGCGCCGCCCTGCGCGCCCTGCTCAACCACTGCCGCACCAACCTGGTCTGAGCCCACGTCCCGTGGGCGATCGTCACCCCATCGTCACCCACGGACTTCACACGAGGCTCACGCTGTCCCCTCCGGAGCGAGTGGAAGGGGACGCGGATGGCGGAGCAGGTCGAATCCTCTCGCGGCGCGGGCAGCGAGTACCTCGCCGCCCGGCAGCTCAAGGCCGGCTCGGCGAGCTGGGTGCTGCTGGCCGGGCTGGGCGTCGCGTACGTGATCTCCGGCGACTACGCCGGCTGGCACTTCGGCCTCGCCCAGGGCGGCTGGGGCGGTCTCGCGGTCGCCGCCGTCCTCATGGCCGTGATGTACACGTGCATGGTGCTGGGCCTCGCCGAGATGTCCTCGGCGCTCCCGGCCGCCGGCGGCGGCTACACGTTCGCGCGGGTGGCCATGGGGCCGTGGGGCGGCTTCGCCACCGGCGCGGCGATCCTGCTCGAGTACGCGGTGGCCCCGGCCGCGATCGCCACGTTCATCGGCGGCTACGTCGAGTCGCTCGGCCTGTTCGGGATCACCGACGGCTGGTGGGTCTACCTCGTCTGCTACGTGGTCTTCGTCGGCATCCACCTGCTCGGCGTGGGCGAGGCGCTCAAGGCGTGCTTCGTCATCGCCGCGATCGCCGTGGTCGGGCTGATCCTCTTCGCCGCCGGCGGCCTCCTGTCGTTCGACGCCGCCAACCTCACCGACATCCCGGCCACCGACGCGGCCGGCGCGTCGCCGTTCCTGCCGTTCGGGGTGGTCGGGGTGTGGGCGAGCTTCCCGTTCGCGATCTGGTTCTTCCTCGCGGTCGAGGGCGTCCCGCTGGCCGCGGAGGAGGCGCGCGACCCGGTGCGGGCGGTGCCCCGCGGCATCATCGTCGCGATGGGCGTGCTCGTCGTCTCGGCGGCCGCCGTCCTGTTCCTCGCCCCCGGCGCCCAGGGCTCCCAGGCTCTCTCCGAGAGCGACAACCCGCTGGTCAGCGCCCTCGAGGTCGGGCTCGGCCCGTCGTGGCTCTCGACGACGGTCAACTACATCGGCCTGCTCGGCCTCGTCGCCAGCTTCTTCTCGATCATCTACGCCTACTCGCGCCAGACCTTCGCGCTCTCGCGGGCGGGCTACCTGCCCCGCGCGCTGTCGAAGACCAACGCCCGCAAGGCCCCGACCCTCGCGCTGATCGTGCCGGCGATCATCGGCTTCGTCCTCGCGACCACCGGCAACGGCGACATCCTGATCAACCTCGCCGTCTTCGGGGCGACGCTGTCCTACGTCCTGATGATGATCGCCCACCAGGTGCTGCGGACCCGCCACCCCGAGCTGGAGCGGCCGTACCGGACCCCGGGCGGGCGGATCACCACCGGCGTCGCGCTGGTGCTCGCGCTCGCCGCGGTGGTGGCGACGTTCCTCGTCGACGTCGTCGCCGCCCTGTGCGCGCTGGGGGCGTTCGCGGTACTCATGGCGTGGTTCGGGTTCTACTCGCGGCACCACCTCGTCGCCGCGGCGCCCGACGAGGAGTTCGCGGCGCTCGCGAAGGCGGAGGAGGAGCTCGAATGACGTGGTCCACGACGCTGGGTGGGCACTCGTACTCCTTCGCCGACCTGCGCGACCTGCTCGCCAAGGCCACCCCGCTGCGCTCCGGTGACGTGCTCGCCGGCGTGGCGGCGGAGTCGGCGGCCGAACGGGTGGCCGCCCAGACCGTGCTCGCCGACCTCCCGCTCGCGCACTTCCTCGACGAGGCCGTCGTGCCCTACGAGGACGACGACGTCACCCGGCTGATCATGGACTCGCACGACGCCGACGCCTTCGGCCCGGTGCGCTCGCTGACCGTCGGCGGCTTCCGCGACTGGTTGTTGTCGTGGGAGGCCGACACGGCGACCCTCTCGGCGCTCGCGCCCGGGCTGACCCCGGAGATGGTCGCCGCCGCGAGCAAGCTCATGCGCGTCGGCGACCTCGTCGCCGTCGCCCGCAAGACCAGCGTCGTCACCGCGCTGCGCACCACGATCGGCCTGGAGGGGCGGCTCGCGACGCGCCTGCAGCCCAACCACCCCACCGACGACGCCGTCGGCATCACCGCCTCGCTCGTCGACGGCCTGCTGCACGGCGCCGGCGACGCGGTGGTCGGCATCAACCCGGCCACCGACCGGCCCTCGACGGTGCTCGCGCTGCTCGAGCTCGTCGACGACGCCCGCCGGCGTCTCGACGCGCCCATCCAGTCGTGCGTGCTCACCCACGTGACGACGACGCTGGAGCTCCTGGAGCGGGGCGCGCCGGTGGACCTGGTGTTCCAGTCGGTCGCGGGGACCCAGGCCGCGAACCGGGGGTTCGGGGTGACGCTGGACCAGCTGGCCGCGGCGCGAGCGGGAGCCCTCGAGCTGCGCCGCGGCACCGTCGGGGACAACGTCACCTACTTCGAGACCGGCCAGGGTTCGGCGCTGTCGGCGGACGCCCACCGGGGTTCGAACGGCGGGGGCGTCGACGAGCAGACCCTCGAGGCCCGGGCCTACGCCGTGTGCCGGGCGTTCGATCCGCTGCTGGTCAACACGGTCGTCGGCTTCATCGGGCCGGAGTACCTCTACGACGGCAAGCAGATCCTGCGCGCTGGGCTCGAGGACCACCTGTGCGGCAAGCTGCTCGGCGTGCCCATGGGCGTCGACGTCTGCTACACGAACCACGCCGAGGCCGACGCCGACGACACCGACACGCTGCTGCTGACGCTCGGCGCCGCCGGGTGCGCGTTCGTGATCACGGTCCCGGGCGGCGACGACATCATGCTCAACTACCAGTCGCTGTCGTTCCAGGACGTGCTGCAGGTCCGCCAGACCCTCGGCCTGCGACCCGCTCCCGAGTTCGAGGCGTGGCTGGGGTCGGTGGGGCTGCTCGACGACGCCGGGCGCGTGCCGCAGCTGGTGCCGGAGCCGATCCGGGCGCTGATGGCATGAGGGGGATGGCATGACCGGTCCGGATCCGTGGGAGACCCTGCGCGGCGCGACCCGCGCGCGGGTCGGGCTGGGCCGCGCCGGCGACGGACTGTCGACCGCCGAGAACCTCCGCCTCGCCGCCGCCCACGCCCAGGCCCGCGACGCCGTCCACACGCCGCTGGACACCGGACGCGTCGTCGCGGCGCTGGGGTGGCGGGCCGGGCCGGTGGTGCGCTCGCAGGTCGCCGACCGCACCGAGTACCTGCAGCGTCCCGACCTCGGCCGGCGCCTCGCGCCCGATCACGGTCTGGAGGCCGGGGCGTTCGATCTGGCCGTGGTGGTGGCCGACGGCCTGTCGGCGACGGCGGTGCACGACCACGCGGCCGACCTGGTCGACGCCCTGCTGCCGCGCCTGGAGGGGTGGGCGGTGGCGCCGGTCGTGGTCGCCGAGCAGGCGCGGGTGGCCCTCGGCGACGAGATCGGCGTCGCGCTCGGGGCGCGGATCGTTCTCGTCCTCATCGGCGAGCGTCCCGGCATGTCGTCGCCGGACTCGCTCGGTGCCTACCTGACCTGGGAGCCCCGCGCCGGTCGCGTCGACTCCGAGCGCAACTGCGTCTCCAACATCCGCCCGCCCGACGGGCTGAGCTACGAGGCGGCGTCCGAGGTGCTGGCGGCCCTGCTCACGGAATCCTTCCGCCGGCAGCTCTCGGGCGTGGACCTCAAGGACACGGGCGCGGCCCTGCCGTCGGCGACGGGCTGAAGCGCACGACGTCCTCGCCGCGTACCGCTCGTCCGGGTGGTCAGCTCTCGCCCGGACGACCCCGTCGACCCGCCGGCAGCCGGTCGACCAGTCGCCCGAGCCGTTCGGTGGTGCCCTGCAGCGGCGCCAGGGCGTCGGCGAGGACCTTGATCTGCTCGTCGAGGTTGTCGATGCGCCCGGCGAGGGTGCGCAGGTCCGGGCTGACCTTCTGCAGCTCGCCGGCCGCGGTCGTCAGCGAGGTGTCGAGGGTGTCCAGGCGCGGCGGGACCTCGGGGAACGTCGAGTCGGCGTGACGGGCGAGGGTCTCGACGTGCTCGATGGCGCCGGTCAGCTTGCGCACCTCGTCGACCGCACCCGCCATCTGCTGCAGCGCCGGCGCGGCCGCGGCGAGGTGGTGGAGGTCCTCGACGGCGCCGGACAGCGCGGCGACGGCGGGCACGCCGTCGGCGACCCGCTCGACGGTGCCGGTCGCCCCCGCGAGCGTGTGCACGTCCCCGGTGGCCCCGGCGATGGTCCGGAGGTCGTCGACGGCGCTCGCGATCTCCTCGAGGTGCGGGGCCGCCTCGGCGATCTGCGACAGCGCAGGCGCCGCCTCCGCGATCCGCCCGATGACGGGGGCCGCCTCGCCCAGCTGCTGCAGGGCAGGCACGGCCTCGGCGAGGGCGGCGATGTCCCCGCGGGCCCCGCCGAGGCGCTGCAGCGCGGGCACCGCCTCGGTGAGCGCGCTGATCGCCGGCGCCGCGCCGGCGATGGCCTGGAGAGCGGGGACGGCGCCGGCGAGCGCCGCGATGTCGTCACGCGCCCGGCCGATCTCCTGCAGGGCGGGCACGGCCTCGCTCAGCGCGCGGATGTCGGGGGCGGCGCCCGCGATCGCCTCCAGCGCCGGTACCGCGCGGGCGAGGGCGTGCAGGTCGTCGACGGCGCCGGCGAGGCGGTCGAGCGCGTCGGTCGCGTAGGACAGGCGGGTGAGGTCGGGCGCGAGCTCGTCGAGGGTGTGCTGCAGGCCGGACGCCACGGGCAGCAGCTGCTCGAGCATCGACACGAGCCGGGGCACCGCCCGCAGGGCGTCGGTGACCAACGGGCTGAGGTCGGCGGTGGTGCGTGCGCCCTGAGTCGCGATGTCGGCGAGGCCGCGGACGATCGCGGGGCCGTTCAGCGTCAGCTCCACCGCCGTGCGGGTCGACGCGACGACGAGGGCGCGGGCGGTGTCGAGGACGCCGCTCGGGGCGCTCTCGACGGAGCGGGGGAGGGCGGGACGGCTCATGCGGGCTCACCCCGGGACTCGGTGCTGCTCGTGGTGCTGCGGACGGCGCGGACGACGACGGCGGCGAGGAACGTGGTGAGCGGGACCGACGCGACCAGCCCGATGCTGCCGACGAGGGTCCGCACGACCTCCTGCGCCACGTCCTCGGCGGTCAGCAGGTCGCCGAGACCCCGCCCCGCCAGCCCGAACAGCAGCAACAAGGGCAGCGCCGCCCCGGCGTAGGCGAGCACGAGGGTGTTCACCGCCGAGGCGACGTGGTCCCGACCGACGCGCATGGCGGCACCATAGAGGTCGGCGAGCCGCGCGGCCGGGTTCGCCCGGTGGAGCTCCCACACGGCGCTGGTCTGGGTGACCGTGACGTCGTCGAGCACGCCCAGCGCGCCGATGACCACGCCGGCGAGCAGCAGTCCGCGGACGTCGAGCCCGGCGCCGAGCACCCCGGCGAGCTCGGAGGACTCCTCGCCGAGCCCGGTGAGCCGGGTGGTCGCGGCGAAGAGCACCGCGAGCACCCCGATCAGCCCGAGGCTCGCGAGCGTGCCCAGTGCCGCGGTGGCCGTCCGCGCGGAGAGCCCGTGGGTCAGCGGGAGCACGATGCCGACGATCAGCCCGGAGGCGGTGAGCGCCACCGGCACCGGCGCGGAGCCCGTGGCCAGCGCGGGCAGCACGAACAGCGCGATCACCCCGAGGGTCGCCCCGAGCGCGACGAGCGCGGCGAGGCCCTGCCAGCGGCCCAGCAGCAGCACGGCGAGCGCGAAGGCGGCGCCGAGCACCAGCAGCGGCGGGCCGCGCTGGAAGTCGACGATCGTGTAGGTCAGGGGATCGGCGGGGTCGCCGCCCGCCCAGCCCAGCACCACGGGATCGCCGACGGCGAAGCGCGGCGAGCCGGGCGTCGCGGGCGCGAGGGTGACGATCGTGGAGCCCGCGGCCGGGCCCTCGTCGAGCCGCAGCGTGACGGCCACGCAGCCCTCGCCGGGGCCGGAGGACGGCAGGTTCGGGTCGGTGCAGTCGGACTCGCCGGCGGCCCGGGTCACCTCGGCGTCGACGGGTGTCTGCGAGCCGAGCCCCGGCGCGCCCTGCCCCGTCGCGGCCCGCCCGGCCACTTCGGCGTACTCGCCGGGCGAGGGCGCCAGCACCACGAGCCCGACGAGCACCGCGAGCGCGCACGGCACCAGGAGCGCCGCGAGCAGGATTCGGACCCGCCGCCCGGAGGGGCCGTCGAGGTCCCCGCCGCCGTGCCCGTGACCGTGCCCGGTCGGGGCGGGCGGGTCCGCCCGTCGGCGCCGACCCGACGACCTGGACGAGGCGCGGGGTGTGTCAGCCTGGCGGCCGAGCTGACGCCGAACGTCAGAATTCCCGCCCGCTCGCTCGGCCTTGCCCGGAGTGCGCGGGACCCGGATCGGCCCGGTCGGGGCGTCGTCGTCGCCCGCCGTCGCGGGGTCCGCGGCCGCCTCGGGACGCGCACGTCGCGTCGGCGGCCGGGAGGACGTCACCCGCTCATCATCGCCGGGACGATCCGGAAACGGACGCCGGGGGAGACCGACCGTCGTGGAACGACCGGATCCGGCCCCGGACGGCGTCGAGGCGGCCGGACGCGCCGACGCGCTCGCCCTCGGCGTCAGGTCGCTGCGCACCCAGGGCACGCTCGTGCAGGTCGGGCTCCTGGCGGCTGAACCGCCCGTGCCGGTGCCCGATGTGATCGCGCGGGAGCTGGCGCTGCTCGGCAGCCACGGCATGGCGGCGGCCGACTACCCGCCCCCGACACCGGGCGAGACCGGCGTCATCGAGCCGTGAGCCGGGGGATTTCCTGACGTTCAACGTGAGCGTGGCCCCTATCGGCGTGCTCGATCGGATCGCTGAAACACGCTCAGGCGCCGGGGGACGCGAGGCGGCCGCCGAGGCGCAGGACCGACTCCGGGGCCTTCTTCGCCAGGCGCAGGAAGGTCTCGCCGGCGCGGGCGCGGGCGAGCGAGCCGTGGCCGAAGGTCCGGCTCAGGCCGCCGTGGTCGCCGGGCAGGCGGCAGCCGGTGAACGACAGCTCCGTGGTGTGCGACGCGCGGTGCCCGAGCTTGCGCAGGCGCCGGACCTGCGACATCTCCGGCGTGTCCTTGCCGACGACGAACATCGCCTGGCCCTTCGTCCCCGGCGACGGGTCGACGACGGCGTTGACGATCGTCACGTCGGCGATCCCGCCGTTGCCGATCCAGATCTTCTCGCCGTCCAGCACCCAGCGCTCACCGTCGCGGCGGGCGCGGGTCTGCAGGTTGGCGACGTCGCTGCCGCCCTGCGGCTCGGACACGGCGAGCGCCGCGAGCTTGATGTCCCCGGGCTCGCCGAACATCTCGGGCGCCCAGCGCGCGACCTGTTCGGGCGTGCCCGCCTGGTTGAGCGCCGAGAGCGCCAGCGCGGGCAGGACGACCGTCAGACCGATCCCCGCGCAGCCCCAGAACATCTCCTCGAGGAACAGCGGCAGCGACAGCCCGGTGGGGTCCGCGATGAGGTCGGCGTAGAAGAGCGCATTGTAGAAGCCCTCCTGCGCGGCCCGGTCGACGATCTCCCAGGGGCACTCCTCGGCCGCGTCGTAGTGCGCCGCGGCCGGCCGGACGACGCCCTCGGCGAACGCGTGGACACGGCGCACCAGCTCGTGGTGCGCCGGGGTCAGCTCCAGCGTGAAGGAACTCATGACACTCGGTACCGCGTACCGCTGGTACCGAAACGGTCCGCAGGTCAGGGGCGGGGGAGGCCGATCGGGTTCGGGAACGGGATCGCCCCGCCGGCGACGACGGCGTCGGCGAGCGGGCGCAGGAGCTCGGCGAGACGGTCGGTGCCGGTGCCCCCGAGGGCGCGCCACGGTCCGGCGGCCGCCCGGTCGGTGTCGTGCTCGATCGCCGCGCGCGCGTCCCGCCCCGCGTCGGTCAGCGCGCCGTCCGCGTCGAGCCAGCCCCGGGCGAGCAGGCTCTCGCCCGCCGTCGCCCACACCTCGTCGTCGAGCCTGCGCGACTCCTGCAACGAGGCCGACTCCCCGGCGGCGTGCTTGAGCCGGTGGGCCGAGACGGGCCCGACGTCATGGGCGACGAGCACCGCGACGTGGCCGTCGCCCCGGTGCTCGCGCAGCGTCGTCGCCGCCTGCCAGAGGGCGAGGTGGGGTTCGTCGGGGCGGGGGAGGCCCTGGTTCGCCGCCCCGAGCACCCGCCCGGCCGTGTCCGCGGCGTCGGCCGCCGTCCACGCCAGATCCGCCGCCTCGGCGACCGCCGAGCCGTCCGGCCCGCCCGGGACCTCGGCGAGCAGGCGGCGCAGCGAGCGGTCGGCCCCGTCGAGACGGGCCCGGAGGCACGTCGCCGGATCGGCGAACCCCCACGCGTCGGGCAGGGCGCGCGTGATCCGGTCGCGGTGGAAGCCGTGGAAGCACGCCCGGACGGCGTCGGGGCCGACGGCGCCGAGCGGGGCGGCGCGCTGGGCCACGTAGCCCATCCAGAAGCCGCGCAGTCCCACGGCGTCGGCGGCGGCCCGGGCCTCGGGCGTGAAGTAGGTGACGGCGTGGAGCGGTTCGACCAGGGTCCACAGGCGGCGGGCGTCGTCCACGGCGCTGATGGTGGACCGGGCAGCGGTTGCCCCGACATCGAACACGTGTTCGAATGACGGGGTGCGGTGGGAAGCGCAGAAGGTCGCCGGGGGGCCCGAGGAGCTGCCGGGCATGCCCGCGCTCAAGGGGCTGGTCCGCAGCGTCCGGACGCCCGAGTTCGCCGGCATCACGTTCCACGAGGTCCGGGCGCGCTCGGTGCTCAACCGGGTGCCCGGGGCATCGCCGATGCCGTTCTCGTGGACGGTGAACCCGTACCGGGGCTGCTCCCACGCCTGCACCTACTGCCTGTCCCCGGACACCCCGGTGCTCATGGTGGACGGCACCAGCGTGCGGCTCGCGGACGTCCGCGTGGGCGATCTCGTGGTCGGTACCGAGATGCGCGGCGGCGCGCGGAGCCTGGTCCCGACGCCCGTGCACGACGCCTGGACCACCACGAAGCAGGCCTGGCGCGTCCGGCTGCTCGACGGCACGACGTTGGTGGCGAGCGCCGAGCATCGGTTCCTCACCCCGCGGGGCTGGGTGCACGTGCGCCCCGAGGGTTGCGAGGGTGCCGAGCGGCCGCACCTGCGGGTGGGCGACGCGCTGGTCGGCGCGGAGACGCTGGCCGACGAGGCGTTCCGGCGCCCGGGCACGCCGCCCGTGGCGACCGCCCCGCCGGGTGACGTCCCGGGCGGGCGTGTCGTCACCGCGCTGGAGGAGCTGCCGGGCGAGCACGCGCTGGCGGACCTCACCACCGGGACGGGCGACTTCGTCGCCGACGGCGTGATCAGCCACAACTGCTTCGCCCGCAACACCCACACCTACCTCGACCTCGACGCGGGCGACGACTTCGACAGGCAGGTCGTCGTGAAGCTCAACGCGCCGGAGGTGCTGGCCCGCGAGCTCCGCGCACCGCGGTGGAACCGCGAGCACGTCGCGATGGGCACCAACACCGACCCCTACCAGCGCGCGGAGGGCCGTTACGCCCTCATGCCCGGGATCATCCGGGCCCTCGGCGGGTCCGGGACGCCCTTCTCGATCCTCACCAAGGGCACGCTGCTCGCCCGCGACCTGCCCGAGCTGACGGCCGCGGCGCGCGACGTGCCGGTCGGGGTCGGGGTGTCGCTCGCCCTGCTCGATCCCGAGCTGCACCGGCGCGTCGAGCCGGGCACCCCGACGCCTCGCGCGCGGCTCGACCTCGTCCGCCGCATCCGCGACGCCGGGCTGCCCTGCGGGGTGTTCGTCGCCCCGGTGCTGCCCGGGCTCACCGACACCGACGAGGCGCTCGACGCCCTGCTGGCCGCGATCGCCGACGCCGGGGCCGACGGCGCCACGGTGCTGGCGCTGCACCTGCGGCCCGGTACCCGGGAGTGGTTCCACGCCTGGCTCGCCCGTGAGCACCCCGGCCTGCTCGAGCGCTACGCGGCGCTCTACCGCCGCGGTTCCTACGTCGACGTCGCCTACCGGCGCGACCTCGCCGCCCGCGTGGGTCCGCTGCTCGAACGTCACGGCCTCATCGGGGGCGGTCACACCATGGGAGGGCGCCAGGGGGAGGAGGGCGCCGACTCCTGGCCGGCGGGGTCGGTGCCGAGCATCCCGCCGAAGCCGGTGGAGGAGGCGCCCGCCGAACAGCTCTCCCTGCTCTGAGCAGTCCTAGCCTGCGTCCATGGACCTGGACGAGGCACGAGAAGTGATGCGCGAGCAGCACCACGCGGTGCTGGCCACCCGCCGCCGTGACGGCGCTCCGCAGTTGTCGCCGGTCGCCGTGGCGGTGGACGACGACGGCGCGGCGGTGATCAGCACCCGCGAGACCGCGCTCAAGACGAAGAACCTGCGCCGCGAGCCCCGGGCGTGGCTCTGCGTCCTGCCCGACGGCTTCTTCGGCCGGTGGGTCCAGGTCGAGGGCGGCGTCGAGATCGTCGAGCTCCCCGAGGCCCTCGCGGGCCTGCGCGCGTACTACCGGGCGGTGTCGGGCGAGCACCCCGACTGGGACGACTACGACGAGGCCATGCGCCGCGAGCGCCGCGTCCTGCTGCGCGTGCACCTCGACCGGGCCGGCCCGAACGTGAGCGGCTGAGATCCCGGTTCCCTGCGGTCGATAACCTCAGGGGACACGTTCCGAGCCGACCCGGGAGCACCACCCCAGATGATGCGCACGCACTCCGCCGGCACGCTGCGCGCCGAGAACGTCGGCGCCACCGTCACCCTCGCCGGATGGGTGGCCCGGCGGCGTGATCACGGCGGCGTGGTGTTCATCGACCTGCGCGACGCGTCCGGCGTCGTGCAGGTGGTGTTCCGCCTGGGCGACGTGGCCGAGGAGTCGCACCGGCTGCGCTCCGAGTTCTGCGTGCAGATCACCGGTGTCGTCGAGCAGCGCCCGGCGGGCAGCGAGAACGCCGAGCTCGTGACCGGCGAGGTCGAGGTCAGTGCCACCGCGCTCACCGTCCTCTCCGAGTCCGCGCCGCTGCCGTTCCAGCTCGACGAGCACGGCTCCGAGTCGGGGGGCGTCGGCGAGGACGCCCGCTTCCGCTACCGCTACCTCGACCTGCGCCGCGAGGGCCCGGCGTCGGCGATCCGGCTGCGCAGCCGCGCCAACAAGATCGCGCGCGACGTGCTCGCCGACCGCGACTTCGTCGAGATCGAGACGCCGACGCTGACCCGGTCCACGCCCGAGGGCGCGCGCGACTTCCTCGTCCCGGCGCGGCTCAAGCCCGGCAGCTGGTACGCGCTGCCCCAGTCGCCGCAGCTGTTCAAGCAGCTGCTCATGGTGTCCGGGCTCGAGCGCTACTTCCAGATCGCGCGCTGCTACCGCGACGAGGACTTCCGTGCCGACCGCCAGCCCGAGTTCACCCAGCTCGACATCGAGGCGAGCTTCGTCGACCAGGACGACGTCATCGCGCTCGGCGAGGCGATCGTGACCGCGCTGTGGTCCGAGCTCGTCGGCCACGAGATACCGACGCCGATCCCGCGGATCCCCTACCTCGAGGCGATGGCGCGCTACGGCTCGGACAAGCCGGACCTGCGCTTCGACATCGAGCTGGTCGAGCTCACGGAGTACTTCGCCGACACGCCGTTCCGTGTCTTCCAGGCCCCCTACGTGGGCGCGGTCGTCATGCCCGGCGGGGCGTCCCAGCCGCGGCGCACCCTAGACGGCTGGCAGGACTGGGCCAAGCAGCGCGGCGCCAAGGGCCTCGCCTACGTGCTCGTCGGCGAGGACGGCACGCTGTCGGGCCCCGTCGCCAAGAACATCAGCGAGGCCGAGCGCGAGGGCCTGGCCAAGGCGGCAGGTGCCAACCCCGGCGACTGCATCTTCTTCGGCGCCGGCACGCCCGCGGAGGGGCGCGCCCTGCTCGGCGCCACCCGCGGCGAGATCGCCCGGCGCCTCGACCTGATCCCGCCGGGCTCCTGGTCCTTCGTCTGGGTCGTCGACGCCCCGCTGTTCGAGGCGGCCGGCAGCACCGACGACGTGGCCGTCGGGTCCGGGCAGTGGACCGCGGTGCACCACGCGTTCACCTCGCCCACCCCGGACTGGATCGACTCGTTCGAGAACGACCCCGAGAACGCCCTCGCCCACGCCTACGACCTCGTCTGCAACGGCAACGAGATCGGCGGGGGCTCCATCCGTATCCACAGCAAGGACGTCCAGCAGCGGGTGTTCGCGCTCATGGGGCTGACGCCCGAACAGCAGGAGGAGAAGTTCGGCTTCCTGCTCGACGCGTTCGCCTACGGTCCGCCGCCGCACGGCGGGATCGCGTTCGGCTGGGACCGGATCTGCGCCCTGCTCGCGGGGCTCGACTCGATCCGCGAGGTCATCGCCTTCCCCAAGACCGGCGGCGGCTACGACCCGCTCACGGCGGCGCCGGCGCCCATCACGGCCCTCCAACGCAAGGAGGCCGGGGTCGACGCGCCGAGCAAGCCGGCCGCACCGGTCAAGCCGCCGGAGCGCCCCGTCCAGTGACACGCTCCGCGGAACGTTCACGAGATGTCGGGAGCCGCCGTTTCCTACCTCACGCACACCGCGAGCGGGTAGAGTTCACCGGCTGATGGCCTCCCTCACGACGGACAGCGCAGGCACCTCCGACGGTCAGACAGGTGGTGCTCCGGGCTCGTCCGACCGCGCCGCCGAGCTGGTCGCGCTGGCCGAGGAGCTGCTCACCCGACGCCACGGCGCCACGGTCCGGCTCGCCGACGCGGTCGACCTCGGCGGCAGCGAGCGCTCGCTCGTGGTGCGCGTGCGGGTCGCGGAGAACCCCTTCTCGCTGCCGCGCACCCTCGTCGTCAAGCACTACCTCGACGAGCCGGCCGTGCACGGCGCGGACCGGTTCAGCTACGAGGCGGCGTCCTGCCAGCTGCTCACGGCGATGCCGTCGGAGGAACGGGCGAGCCCGATGCTCGTGGCCCAGGATCCGACGCACCGTCTGCTGGTGCTCGAGGACCTCGGACGCTGCGCGACGCTCGCCGACCGTCTCGAGGAGCGCGACCCGAAGGCCGCGGAGCGCGCGCTGCTCGGCTGGGCGCGGGCGCTCGGGCGGATGCAGGCGTCGACGGCGGGCCGCGAGGACGACTTCGGGGCCCTGTTGCGGCGCTTCGGCGAGCGCACCTGGCGAGACCCGCTGGCCGACGACGCCCGCGCGGCGCTGGCCGAGGTGCCCGACCAGCTGGCGCAGCTCCTGCGCGTCGAGGCCGCCCCGGCCGCGGTGGCCGAGGCGCGCCAGGCGGCGCGCCTGCTCGGCGGGAGCGGCTACCGGGCGTTCAGCCCTGCCGAGATCCGCCCTGACAACTGCCTCGTCACCGGCAGTGGCTCGCGGTTCCTCGACTTCGAGTGGGCCTGTTTCCGCGACGTCGCCCTCACCGGCGCCTCGCTGCGCCTGCCCCTGCCCAGCGGCGGCCCGGCCCACGCGCAGCCGCCGGGGATGGCCGAGGCGATGGTCGCCGCCTGGCAGGCGGAGCTGACGCCGGTGTGGAACGACCTCGCCGACCCGGAGGTCCTGCGCGAGCGCCTCCTGCACGCCGAGGTGCTGTGGGTCTGGCTCGCCACCCGGGCGCTGCTGCCCGGTGTCGTCGGCGCCGCGGAGTCCGAGCGCCCGCCGCACGTGGTCGTCGCGGACCCGGGGCACGACGCCCCCTCGGTGCTCAGCGGCCTCTGGCGTCGACTCGGCACCGACGCCGAGCGCGCGGGGCGGGTCGCGACCGCGGAGCTGGCCGCCTCGACCGTGGGCGCGCTGGGGCGTCACGGGGGTGACGTCGCGCTGCCGCCGTACCCGGCCTTCGCCTGACGGCGGTTCAGCCCAGTCGGGCGCGGTGGACGAACGCGTCCGCCGCGCGGCCCGACCACGCCGCCGCCCCGGTGGCGGCGAGCGCCTCGGCCCGACGTCGGCCCGCGAGCAGGAGCAGCAGGGCGTCCGCGTCGATCTCGACCACGTCCGGGTCGGGGTGGGGGGCACCGGTGCAGCGGCCGCCGACGACGTGCACCGTGCGCTCCAGCGCGGCGGCGCCCTCCGGGCGGCGGACCACCAGGCGCACCGTGGCGTCGCGCGCCCCGAGGGCCGCGACGAGCAGGCGCGGCGCCATGTCGATGACGAGCCGGCAGGCCTCGACGGTGGCCGCGGCGTGATCGGCGAGGTCGACGGGCGCGGCGAGGGCGCTGGTCAGGTCGTGGGCGTGCAGGCACAGGTCCAGGCAGTCGGCGCCGAGCACGCGGTCGCCGGCGGTGCGCCCGTCGAGGCGCAGGGCCGTGCGCCGGCGGGCCTCGCCGAGGGACGCGCGGAGCCGGTCGGGCCCGGCGAAGTGGATCCCGGCGTGCACGCCCCCGAGGTGCGCGACCAGGTCGCCGACCGTCGGCTCCGCGCCGGGTGCGGGCCGTGCCCAGTCGTCCGAGCCCAGATGGTCGACGGCCGACTCAGCGACGTCCCAGAGCTCGAGCACCGCCTGTGCCGCCTCGTGCATCGGCCTCGCCGCCCGTCCACCGGATCGCTTGTCGGACCGCTCGCTGAGGAGGACCCTATGTGATGACCACCACACCAGCAACGGTCCCTCCACCACCCTGGGGACCGGGGCGGAGAACGTCATGGGCGAATGCGAGCCACGGAACTTCCTGCGTCCCTGCCTCCTGCTGCTGCTCCAGGAACGCCCGGCTCACGGCTACGACCTCGTGGAGCGCCTGCACCGCTCGTTCATCGACGACACGGACGCGGGCGGGGTGTACCGCACGCTGCGGTCCTTCGAACGCGAAGGCCTCGTCTCGTCCTCCTGGTGCCTCTCGGCGTCCGGGCCGGCACGACGCACGTATGCGCTGACCGCCGACGGGAAGGAGGCGCTGCGCCGCCAGGTCGAGACCCTCGAGGCCACCCATCACCTCGTCCACGCGTTCCTCGAGCGCTGCGGCTCGCTGCCCGCGGGGTCGCGGTGAGCTGTGACGGGGACGTGTGCCTGACATGCTCGGACCAGGCGCTGCCGTGGCCGGTGGTCGCGATCGACGGCGACCTCGCGTGGGTCGACACCGGCGGCTCGCGCGAGCAGATCAGCGTGGCGCTCGTCGACGCGGCGGTCGGCGACGTCGTGCTCGTGCACGCGGGGGAGGCGATCGCCTGTCTGTCAGACGCGCCCACTTCGCGGTGACCGGGATCGTCCAGGGCGTCGGCTTCCGGCCCTTCGTGCACGCGCTGGCCACGGACCTCGGGCTCGCGGGGTTCGTCGGCAACGACGCCTCCGGGGTCGTGGTCGAGGTCGAGGGCCCGCCCGGGGCGGTCGAGGCGTTCGGTACCGCGCTGCGCGAGCGCCCGCCGGCGCTGGCCGTCGTCGAGGACGTCCGGCGCCTCGACCTCGCGCCGACCGGGGACGGCGGGTTCCGCATCGCGGCGAGCGACCCGGGCGCCGCCGGCCCGCGCACCCTCGTCTCGCCGGACACGGCGCCCTGCGACGACTGCCTCGCCGAGCTCGCCGACCCCACCGACCGCCGGTACCGGCACCCGTTCGTCAACTGCACGAACTGCGGGCCGCGCCTGTCGATCGTCCGCGACGTGCCCTACGACCGGGCCACGACGACGATGGCGGCCTTCCCGCTGTGTCCCGCCTGCGCGGCCGAGTACCACGACCCCGCCGACCGGCGCTTCCACGCGCAGCCCGTGTGCTGCCCCGACTGCGGGCCCACGCTGCGCCTCGACGGGGACGCCGAGGATGCTCTCGAGGGCGCGGTGGCCCGCCTCGAGGACGGCGCGATCCTCGCGGTGAAGGGCCTTGGCGGCTACCACCTCGCCGTGCGGGCGGACGACGAGGCGGCCGTGGCCCGGCTGCGCGCGGCGAAGCACCGCGAGGACAAGCCGTTCGCCCTGCTGGCCGCCGACCTCGACGCGGCGGAGGGGCTGGTGCAGACCGACGCGGTCGCGCGCTCGGTGCTCGCAGGCCGCCGCCGCCCGATCGTGCTGCGTCCCCGGCGGTCCGGGGCCCGGGTCGCCGACGCCGTGGCACCGCACACGCGCGACCTCGGCGTCATGCTGCCCCCGACGCCGCTGCACCACCTCCTGGCCGGCGACCTCGCCCGCCCGCTCGTCCTGACCAGCGGCAACGTCTCCGACGAACCGATCGCGCACCGGGACGACGACGCCGCCGTGCGCCTCGCGCCGCTGGTCGACGGCTTCCTCACCCACGACCGCGGCATCCGCACCCGCGTCGACGACTCGGTGGTGCGCACGGCGCGCGGCCGGGTCGTCCCGGTCCGCCGGGCGCGCGGCTACGCCCCGGAGCCCGTCGCACTCGGCTTCGACGTCGAGCGCCCGGTGCTCGGCTGCGGCGCCGAGCAGAAGGTGACGATCACACTCGCGGCCGGGCGCCGGGCGTTCGTGTCGTCGCACATCGGCGACCTCGGGAACCTCGCGACCCACCGCGCCTACCTCGACGCGGTCGAGCACCTCGGGCGGTTGTTCGCGATCACGCCCGCCGTCGTCGCCCACGACCTGCACCCGCAGTACCGCTCGACCGCCTACGCGCTGGAGCGCTGTGTCGACGACGACCTGGAACCGGTCGGGGTGCAGCACCACCACGCCCACCTCGCCGCATGCCTCGCCGAGCACGGGTGGGGCCCCGACGATCCCGCCGTCCTCGGGGTGGCCTTCGACGGCACGGGCTGGGGGAGCGACGGCACCGTCTGGGGCGGCGAGCTGCTCCTGGCGTCCCTGCGCGGGTTCCGGCGCGTCGGGCACCTGCGGACGGTCGGGCTGCCGGGCGGGGAGGGGGCGGTCCGCGAGCCGTGGCGGATGGCGGCGGCGTGGTGCGCGGCGCTGGGGGTCGACGGCGCCGACCTCGCGGTCGCGCGGCGGCACGCCGAGCGGTGGGACACGGTCGCGACGCTGGCCCGGGCGCCGGCCACGCTGGCGACCTCGAGCGCGGGGCGCCTCTTCGACGCCGTCGCGGCGCTCGCCGGTGTCCGGGACACCACGAGCTACGAGGGCCAGGCGGCGGTGGAGCTGGAGCAGCGCGTCGACCCTTCGGAGTGCTCGGCGTACCCCGTGCCCGCCGCCCGCGGCGGGGTGCTCCGGGCCGACGCGCTGGTCGCGGCGGTGATCGAGGACGTGCGCGCCGGGGTCGGGTGCGGCCGGATCGCGGCGCGCTTCCACCACGGGCTCGGCGACGCGACGGTCGCGGCCGCGGTGCGGGCGGCCGCCGAGCACGGCGTCGACACCGCCGTCCTCTCGGGCGGGGTGTTCGTCAACCTCGTGCTGCTCGAGCGGGTCCGGGCCGGGCTCGAGGCGGCGGGCCTGCGCGTGCTCGTGCCCGAGCGGGTGCCCTGCTCCGACGGCGGGATCAGCCTCGGCCAGGTGGCAGTGGCGGCGAGCCGCTGACGCCCGTGCGCCGGTTCGGGCGTCGTTGTCGGGGGGTGGCGCTAGTCTGGGGTTGTGTTCGAACAGGTGTTCGCATCGTTGCCGGAGGGTGTCGCCACCACCCCGCCCGGTGCGGCGTTGGGCGCCCTGCTCGAGCAGGTCGACCCCCGTCAGGTGTCCCCGCACGACGCGGTGGTCCTGGCCGGGGCGTGGCGCCGCCAGCTCTCCCACCACGAGGCCCGGTTCGCGCTGGCGGCCCGCGAGGTCGCGCTGGCCGACCCGGAGCGCCCGGGCGGGCGCCGCGAGGGCTACGGCGAGTTCCACACCGACGAGCTGCGGGCGCTGTTGGCCGAGTCCCGCACCCGGGTGTCCACGCTGTTGGGGCGGGCCGAGACCGCGATCGTGGCGATCCCCGAGTTGTGGGCGGCCTGGGACGCCGGCCGGGTCGACACCGACCGGGTGCGGTTGTGTGTCACCTGGACCTCCTCGCTGTCGGCCGAGCACGCCCGCGCCGTGGTGCTGGCGGTGCTGCCCGAGGCGCCGCGGCTGACGCTGTCGGGGCTGATCGAACGCCTCCAGCAGGTGGCGACCGGGCTGGACCCCGGGTGGGCGGCCCGGCTGTACGACCACGCGCGCCGCCAGCGCCGGGTGCGGGCCCGGCGCACCGAGACCGGGACGGTGAACCTCTCCGGGCTCGATCTGCCCCTGGATGCCGGGGCGCTCTCGGTCGCGCACGTGGAAACCCTGGCGCTGCGCGCCAAGGCCGCCGGGCACCCGGGGCTGATCGACACCGTGCGCGCCGATGTGTACCTCGCCCTGCTGGGTCCCCGCCCGGCCGGGTGGGACGACGACGCCCTGGTCGCCCACGTCGTCGCCCACGCCGACCCCACCGACCCCGCGGCCGCCGCACCCCCCAGCACGTCGGCACCCCCGGCCCCCACCCCGGCGACACCACCACCAACACCGACACCGACACCCCCGAACCCGAGGAGCCCGAGGAGCCCGAGGAGCCCGAGGAGCCCGGGGAGCCTGGGCCGGCGGTGGCGGGCCGGCGGGTGACGGCGTCGCGGCGGGCGCGGATCGAGATGCGGATCGGGCTGCTCACCCTGCTCGGGTTCGACGAGAAACCCGGCACCATGCCCGGCTACGGCGTCATCCACGCCCCCTTCGCCCGCGGGTTCGCCCGCGAACTCTGCCACGCCCAGTGGCGGATCGCGGTCACCGACGAGAACGGCCACCTGATCGCCGCGCTGGTCACCCGAGTCCGCCCCCACGGCTACCGCACCACCCCCACGCCGCCACCATCAGCACGGCCGGCCGCCCGGCCGGTGCTCGAGCTGCACATCACCGAGCAGGACCTGACCCGGCGGCTGCGCGAACCCCGGATGTGGACACCGGTCCTCGACGACCTGCGCGCCCAGCTGCGCACCTGGAGCGGCCCACCCGCCGGCGAGCACGAGGCCCGGCGCCGGTTCCCCTCCGCCGCGCTGGCCCGCTGGATCCGCTCCCGCGACCGCACGTGCGTGTTCCCGCCGTGTCGCGCGTCCTCGCTGGTCGCCGACATCGACCACACCCGCCCGGTCACCGCGCACGGCCCGACCCTCGCGGACAACCTCGACCCCGTCTGCGGCCACGACCACCTGCTCAAACACGACGGCGGCTGGCACCTCGAGCAACCCACCCCCGGGCACTTCGTGTGGACCAGCCCCACCGGACACACCTACCCCCGCCCACCCCGCCCGGTCACCCCCCACATCCCCGCACCCGGCCACTACCGCCACCGCTCCAGCACCAACCCCCACGAGCTCGCCGGCGACGACCCCCTCTGGACCAACGACCCCTACCCCGCCGACACACCGCCGAACAGGCCACCGCCGCGAGCCAGCGGCCGCAGCAACGACCTGGAGGACGACGACCCGCCGCCCTTCTGATCGACCATGCGCCGGCGGCCGCTCTCCCGTTCCGGAGGGCGGCGCCCGACGCGGTGGCGGCGTGGGTGGGGTGGCGCCGCCCTTCGAGGCGCGACGGGGGAATGCGTGCTGCCCGTCAGCAGATCCGGGGCAGCGGGTCGCCCACCAGCACGTCGACGATCCGGTGGCCGCCGAAGGCCGTGTCGAGCAGCACGAGCCCCGGTGGGTCGTCGGCGATGCGCCCGATCGCGACCGCGTCGGCGCCGGCCGGATGGGCCCGGAGGGCGGTGAGCGCGGCGTCGCAGCGGTCGGGGGCGACGACGGCGACCATCCGGCCCTCGCACGCCACGTAGAGCGGGTCGATCCCGAGCAGTTCCGCGGCGCCCATGACCTCCGGGCGCACCGGGACCGCCGCCTCGTCGACGACCACCGCGACCCCGGACGCGACCGCCAGCTCGTTGAGGATCGTCGCCACCCCGCCGCGGGTGGCGTCCCGCATCACCCGGACCCCGTCGCCCGCGGCGTCGAGCAGGTCGCCGACCAGCCCGTGCAGGGGCGCGGTGTCGGAGGCGAGGTCGGCCTCGATGTCGAGCTCGCCGCGGGCCAGCATGATCGTCACGCCGTGGTCGCCGATCGGTCCGGAGACGAGCACGACGTCGCCGGGACGGGCGGTGTCGGCCCCGAGCGTCACCGGGTGCTCGCGGACCCCGATCCCGGCGGTGGTGACGAAGCAGCCGTCGCCCTTGCCGCGCCCGACGACCTTGGTGTCGCCGGTGACGATCGTGACCCCGGCCGCGGCTGCCGCCGCAGCCATCGAGGTGGTGATGCGCCGCAGGTCGGCGATCGGGAAGCCCTCCTCGAGGACGAACCCGGCCGAGAGGTGCCGGGGGCGCGCCCCGCACATCGCGAGGTCGTTGACGGTGCCGTTCACCGCGAGGTCGCCGATGTCGCCGCCGGGGAAGAACAGCGGCGACACCACGAAGGAGTCGGTGGTGAACGCGAGGCGCGCGCCGTCGAGCGTCAGGCTCGCGCCGTCGTCGAGCCGCTCGAGCTCCGGGTTGCGGAACGCCTCGAGGAACACGGCGTCGATCAGCGTGCTCGTCGCCTTGCCCCCGGCCCCATGGGCGAGGGTCACGCGCTCCTCGCGGAGCACCGGGCGCCGCCGGCGCACCCGCTCGATGCGCTCGAGCACCGCCTGCTCGGTGCGCGGCGGCCCGCTCACCGCGCCACGACCGGGTCGGGGAGGCTCGTCCTCCGGGTCCGGCTGAACCGCCCGTAGTTGTAATAGGCGGCGCAGGCGCCCTCCGACGACACCATGCACGTGCCGATCGGGGTCTCGGGCGTGCACGCGGTGCCGAAGACGCCGCACTCCCAGGGTTCGAGCGTGCCCTGCAGCACCTCGCCGCACTGGCACGCCTTCGGGTCCTCGACGCGGCGCCCGGGGATCGTGAACCGGCGCTCGGCGTCGAAGGCGGCGTAGTCCTCGCGCAGCTGGAGCGCCGACTCCGGGATCCAGCCGAGCCCGCGCCACTCGAAGATGTCCCGCAGCTCCATGACCTCGTCGACGACCTCGAGCGCGCGCCGGTTGCCGTGCCACGGCACGACGCGGCCGTACTCGTTCTCGACCTCGCAGCGTCCCTCCGCGAGCTGGACCATCAGCTGGTGGATCGCCTGCAGGATGTCGAGTGGCTCGAACCCGGCCACCACGAGCGGCTTGCCGCGGTCGTCGGCGATGAAGCGGTAGGGCTCGCAGCCGATGATCGTGGAGACATGCCCGGGACCGATGAAGCCGTCGAGGCGCAGGTCGGGGGAGTCGAGGATCGCGGTCATCGGCGGGATGACGACGACGTGGTTGCAGAACACCGAGAAGTTCCCGATGCCCTCACGCGCCGCCCGCAGGACCGTCATGGCCGTGGACGGGGTGGTCGTCTCGAAGCCGATGGCCATGAACACGACCTGGCGGTCCGGGTGGTTCCGGGCGATCTTCAGGGCGTCGAGGGGCGAGTAGACCATCCGGATGTCCGCGCCGGCGGCCTTGGCGTCGAAGAACGACCCGTCGCTGCCCGGGACGCGCATCATGTCGCCGAACGCGGTCATGATCACGTCGGGGTCCTGCGCGATCGCGATCGCGTCGTCGACGCGGCCCATCGGCAGCACGCAGACCGGGCACCCCGGTCCGTGGACCAGCCGGACCGACTCCGGCAGGTGGTCCTCGAGGCCGTGCTTGTAGATCGTGTGCGTGTGCCCGCCGCACACCTCCATGAAGGCGTAGCGCCGGCCGGGCTCGGCGAGCGCGGCGATCCGCCGGGCCAGCGCGCGGGCCGTCTCCGCGTCCCGGTACTCGTCGACGTACCTCACAGCCCCTCCCTCCCGACCGAGGAGCTGACGAACTCCTCGAGCTCCTGGTCGTAGGCCGGGCCCATGCTGTGCAGCATCTCGAGCGCGGCCGCGGCCTCCGCCTCGTCGATCTTGGCGAGCGCGAAGCCGACGTGGATGAGGATCCAGTCGCCGACGGCGAGCTCCTCCTCGTCGCGCAACAGACCGATGTTCACCTTCCGCCGGACCCCGGCGACCGAGACGGTCGCGAGGTCGCTCTCGTCCGGCGCGAGCTCGACGAGCTCACCGGGGATGCCGAGGCACATCAGCCCACCTCCTG
This sequence comes from Actinomycetospora sp. 2LY8.5, assembly GCF_057180585.1. Lineage (NCBI taxonomy): Bacteria > Bacillati > Actinomycetota > Actinomycetes > Pseudonocardiales > Pseudonocardiaceae > Actinomycetospora > Actinomycetospora sp. 2LY8.5. The sequence goes on along the minus strand of NZ_JBXUHE010000004.1, from coordinate 253,672 downwards.
GTACTCCAGCGTGATCGACTCGAGGACGAGGTCCTCGCCGTGAACGAGATCGAGGTCGTGCGCGCCGCAGGCCGGGCAGGCGGTGATCAGCTCGTCGCCGGTGGCCGTGGCGCGGCAGGCGCGACAGCGGACCTCGACGGCCACCTCGACGACCTCGACCGCCGCGCCGTCCGCGACCCCACCACCGGTCATCAGCGACCACGCCTGGTCGAAGACCGCGCGGTCGAGCCGCTGCAGCGCGCCCACGTGCAGGCGCACGCCGCGGACCGGCCGGCCGGCGGCACGTCGCTCGACGGTCTCGAGGACCCCGGCGGCCACCCCGAACTCGTGCACGGCGCTCACATGTCCCGGATGCGCCGGTAGCGGTCGACGTCCTCGCGGTTGCTGCGGGCGACGTACGCGATCCCGCCGATCAGGGCGGCGAGCAGCAAGAACTTGATCATGGGACCACCTCGGTGAAGGGAACATCGGTCAGCAGCCGGTCGACGACCCGGCGCACGGTCGCGGCCGCCTCGTCGACGACGGCGGCGACGGCGTCGGTCAGGCCCATCCCCGGGCCGAGCGCGGCGGGCTCGCATCCCACGACGAGCGCCCGCCGCGGCAGGGTGTCCACGCCGACCCCGCGGGCCAGCGCGACGACGAGGTCGAGCACGGCGTCGGGCTCCATGCCGTGCGGGTCGAAGCGGGCGGTGGCGTCGGTGTCGGCGCGCAGGTCGTGCTCGAGCAGGTAGAGCGTGCCCGGCTCGCCGTCGCCGCGGGTCACGTCGACGAGCACGAGCGCGTCGTAGCCCTCGAGCACCTGGTAGGCGAGGTGCATGCCGCGGATGCCGGTGTCGATGACCTCGACGCCCTCGGGCAGCCCGCCCTGCGCGAGCAGCCGCGTCGCGACCGCGGGACCGAACCCGTCGTCGGAGCAGAAGACGTTGCCGACGCCGGCGACCAGGATCCTCATGCGCGCACCGCCAGCTCGTCGGGCCGGAAGTACCGGTAGCGGCCGTGGGAGCGCTGGAGGTCGGCGGCGGGGTCGTCGTCGAGGGTGACCGCGACGTGGACGCCGCCGTCGACGTCGTGCAGCACGGCCGCGACGGTCGCGGACGCCCCGCGCAGGAACTCGTCCTGGGCGTCGCTGTTCCGGCCCGGCACGAGGACCACGCGGCTGTCCCGGGCCACCGCGACCCCGTCGATCTCCACGCTGTCGGACTCCGGGTCGACCGAGGCGTCCGACCCGGGGTCCCACCACGGCGTCCGCGGAGCCCCGGCGTCCTCCGGGGCACGGCCGTCCGGCCGGACGGCGCCGTGCAGCCGCGCGAACATCGCCGGGCCCATGGCGTCGACCGCGTCGACGAGGTGCGCGGCGCGGGGGTCGGTGGCGCGCGCCTCACGCTTCTCCTCGTCGGTCATCGCGAGCGTGCGCAGGCTGAGGATCTCGTCGTTCTCGGTGCCGTCGAACAGGTCGGTCGGGCTCTCCGGCGCCAGCTGCGGATGGTCGGAGAGGATGATCGGCGACGCGAGGAGCAGCGAGCCGCGGTCGGGGGAGCACGCCGATGCGGGGCCGGCCAGCACCGGCCAGCTGTGCTCGTTGCTGCACGCGCGCACGGCCGGCGCCGCCCACTCCGGCGGGTCGGCGCTGGAGAGGAACGCGCCCCGGTCGAGGGCGAGCACGGTGTGCGCGGAGATCAGCGCGGTGCGCAGGGCCTCGGCACGTCCCCGGCCGGAGACGTCGCTCTCGTTGACCACGTCGATCCGCAGCCGGACGGCACCGTACGGGCCCGGTACCGCGGTGGTCGCGAGCGTGACATGCCCGCGGATCGCCGCGGTCTCCCGGAGGTAGTGACCCCGCACGGCCCCGGTGGTGTCGCGGATCGGCTCGCGGGAGGTCGCCGCCGGCACGTCGACGGGCACGCGGAGCGGTCGCGCGGCCAGTGTCGCGAGCGGCACGGTGGCGTCGACCTCGTGGGGGAGCCCCTCGTCCCACGACAGGTGCGCGGTGCCGTCCACCTCGAGCCGGTCCGCCGGCGCGCCGTCGGCGTCGGTCACGGTCCGGCCCTGCAGCGCCAGGAACCGCAGCCGCAGGCGCAGGGTCGCGCCCGGCCGGACGTCGACCACGCACTCGGTGCGGCTGCGGGACGGCTCGGCCAGCGTCTCGCTCACCGCCGGCGGCACGAGCACGCCGAACTGCCAGCGCACGGCGTTCTTCTGCGCCGAGGCGCGGTAGGGGTAGAGGAGGTAGCCCTCGAAGAGCACCGCGTCGGCCACGGCGAGGGCGCCGTCCAGCGGGTCACCCATGAGCCTGTTCCCGACCCTCTCCGGCTGCCTCGAGCAAGGCGGCGAACGTCTGCTCCCAGGTCGGCAGGGCCCGTGCCGCCCGCCACGCGCTCAGCGCGGCGAGGGTGTGCTCGGGCAGTGCGAGCCACGTCGTTCCGCCGTGGAAGGCCCGCGCCATGTCCCGCCACACCGTCACGGGCAGGCGGAAGGTCGCCTCCAGGTGCCAGGGCACGAGGCCGATCTGGACCTCGCCGGCGGGGCCGGCGTAGAAGACCGTGCCGCTGAACAGCAGGCGCAGCGGCACGACGTCGTCCGGTCCGTCCTCCCCGTCGGAGACCCCGCGGAAGTACCGGGTCACGGCCAGCTCGGTGTCGAAGGTCAACGGCACCTCGAGCACGGCGGGGTGCTCGCCGTCGAACGACGGGGTCAGCGACGACACCGTCGCGAGCTGCATCGGCGCGAGCGTGCGCCCCCACCGCGACGGGTCGCCGAAGAGCTCCACCAGCCGGTCCTGCTGCGCGGGGCGGTAGCGGCGGGCGGCGGGCTCGATCCGGATCTGGGTGCGCAGGGCGAGCGCGTGGATCCGGGTGCCGGTGGTCTCGGTGACCCGCAGGTGCAGGCGCAGCGTGGGGCCGAGCGCGTGGGCGTCGTGGTCGGCGTCGACGACGGTCATCGTGAAGGCGGGGCCCGGCGCGGCCCGGGGGAAGGGCAGGGTCACGGGCTCACCGCCCGGGCCCGCCGGCGGGCGTCGTCGAAGAACGTGTCGACGTGCGCCCAGGCCTCGGCGCCGCCGTCGAAGCCTTTCCAGTGGCGGCGCACGAGCCCGACGAGCTGGTAGCAGGCGTCGACGGGGACGAGGAGGCACTCGGAGTGGGTGTCGTCGTGGCGCACGAGCAGTGCCTCGACGTCCGGTTCGAGCACCTGCGCGAGCCGGCTCGTACCCACGCCGTCGTCGAAGCGGGCGAGGTCGAGCTCGCTCTCGGTGGCCCCGGCCGGCCCCGGGTAGCAGGCGGTCACGGCGCCGTCGTCGCCGTGGCGCAGGAAGAACGCGAGCCCGACGGGGATCTGCAGCGCGTCCCACTGGGTGTCGGTGAGCGCGAAGCCGGGGTCGCCCAGCCAGCGGTCGGGCACGGTCCGGAAGAAGCCGCCCATGGCTTCGCGCGGCCGGTCGGCGAACAGCAGCGCGCAGGGCCGGCAGGCGCAGCGCATGCTGCGGGCCCGGACGTCGACGAGGTGGGGGTGCTCGACGGGGACCTCGGTGGCGCACAGGTCGCAGCGCTCGGGGGCTGGCGCCTGGGCGACGGCCCGGGGGGCCAGGTACTGCCGCAGCGAGGCGCTCATCGCGGGACCCCCGCCGGCGGCCCGAGCCCGATCTGCAGCAGCGCAGGGCCGGCGTCGGCGGCGCCGAACTCGACGGTCGCGATCTCCGGGGCCAGCTCGCCCACCGCCGTGCGCACGACGTCGCGCACGGTCTCCGACGAGGATCCGCACCCCGCCGCGAGGGCGACGTACGCCGTGCCGGTGTGCGTGTCGACGCGCTCGAGCGTGATCCCGGCGCCGTGGTGTCCGAGGCGCCGCCGCGCGGCGTCCACGCCGTGGCCGACGCGCGTCGGCAGGTCGACGGGGTGCAGGTCGTGCAGAGCGAGCAGCGCCGCGACCAGCGGGTCGGCGCCGAGGCGGTGCACGAGCGTGTCGCCCGCCCCGAGGCGCACGATCTCCACGACCCGCGCCAGACCGCTGCCGTAGAACGCCATCAGCTCGCGCACGAGGTCCTCGCCGACCTCGCGGGCGTCACAGGTGAGCTCGTCGAGCAGCTCGGCGATGCGCGCGGCGACGGCGTCGGGATCGCCGGCGCCCGCGGTCATGGCAGGTTGAGCTGGGTCGGCGAGGTCTCCCGGTGCAGCTGCTTGCCGTCGCCGAGGTACATGTGGACGCCGCAGGGCAGGCACGGGTCGAAGCTGCGGACCGCGCGCATGATGTCGATGCCCTTGAACGCGTCCGGCCCGTTCTCCTCGAAGATCGGCGTGTTCTGGACCGCGTCCTCGTAGGGGCCCGGGGTGCCGAACTTGTCGCGCACGCTGCCGTTCCACGGCGTCGGCGGGTACGGGTGGTAGTTCGCGATCCTCCCGTCGCGCACCACCATGTGGTGGGACAGCACCCCGCGCACGGCCTCGGTGAACCCGCAGCTCACCGACTCGTCGGGGACGACGAACCGCTCCCAGGTCTTCGCGTTGCCCCCGCGGACCTCGGCGAGCGCCTTCTCCAGGAAGTGCATCGCGACCGCGGCCGCGTACGCCTGGAAGTAGGTGCGGGCGCGGTTGCGCTCGATGGCGTTGGACAGCGGCCTGCCGGCCCGGTCGGTCGGCGGTGTCCAGACGAAGGTCCGCGCCGGACGCCCGACGGTCTCCGGCAGGTTGATCTCCACGTTGTGCCCGGTGGCGCGGACGTAGCCGCAGTCGACGAGGCCGGCGAGCGCGGTGACCCAGAGCCGGGGGAGCGGGCCGCCGCCGGTGTCCATCGCCAGGTGCTCGGTGCCGTCGAACCAGCGCGGCGACATCGTCCAGGAGTACTTGTCGTCGAAGTCGCGCTTCTGCGGCGCGGGGATCGTGTGCTGGTTCCAGGGGTGGTCCTGGGACACGGGGTTGCCGAGCGGATCCCGCGTCACGAACATCGGCTGGTCGGACCAGTCGCGGTAGAACGAGCTGCCCAGCAGGATCCGGATGCCGAGGTTGATCTCGACGAGGTCGGTGGTGACCAGCTTCCCGTCGACCACGACGCCCGGGGTGACGAACATCTTCCGTCCCCAGTTCGTCATGGTCTTGTAGTCGAAGTCGCAGTGCTCCGGGTCGTTCAGCGCGCCCCAGGACCCGATGATCACTCGCCGGCGCCCGACCTCCTCGTAGCCCGGCAGCGCGTCGTACATGAAGTCGAACAGGTCGTCGTGCATCGGCACGACCCGCTTCATGAACTCGATGTAGCGCATCAGCCGGGTCATGTAGTCGGTGAAGAGCTGGATCGTCGCGTGGGTGCCGACGCCGCCGGGGTAGAGCGTGGACGGGTGCACGTGGCGCCCCTCCATGAGGCAGAACATCTCGCGCGTGTACCGGCTGACCTGCAGCGTCTCGCGGTAGAACTCGCCGGTGAACGGGTCGAGCGCGCGCATGATGTCGCCGACGGTCCGGAAGCCGTGCTCCGCGGCGTGGGGTGCCTCGGTGCGGTCCGCCAGCTCGAGCACGCCCGGGTTGGTCTGCGCGATCATCTTCGCGCAGTAGTCCACGGCGCAGAGATTGTCCTGGTAGATGTTGTGGTCGAACATGTACTCGGCGGCCTCGCCGAGGTTGATGATCCACTCGCCGAGGTGCGGCGGGCGGACCCCGTAGGCCATGTTCTGGTTGTAGACCGAGCACGTCGCGTGGTTGTCCCCGCAGATGCCGCAGATGCGGCTGGTGATGAAGTGCGCGTCGCGGGGGTCCTTGCCCTTCATGAAGATCGAGTAGCCGCGGAAGATCGACGACGTGGAGTGGCACTCGGCCACGCGCTTCGCCGCGAAATCGATCTTCGTGTAGATCCCGAGGCTGCCGACGATGCGGGTGATCGGGTCCCACGCCATCTCGACGAGGTCGGTCTTCTGTCCGGTCGTGCCTTTCGGTGCCACGGCGGTCATCGCTGCGGTCCCTTCGCGGTGGTGGTCGTCCCGGGTGCGTCAGAAGGCCGTGGGCTGGTAGCCGGTCGTCAGACGCCGGCCTCTCGCGCGCCAGCGCGGCTCCTTGTCGACCGTCTTCGCCGTGATGCCACGCAGCTTGCGGATGACGGTCCCGTAAGCCCCGCTCGCGGCGCCGGAGACCTTGCTGCCCGGCGGGGCGTCCATGAAGGGCATGAACTTGTCCGGGAAGCCGGGCATGGTGCAGCCGATGCAGATGCCGCCGACGTTCGGGCAGCCGCCGACGCCGTTGATCCACCCGCGCTTGGGGACGTTGCACTTCACGACCGGGCCCCAGCAGCCGAGCTTCACCAGGCACTCCGGCGAGCCGTACTCGGAGGCGAACTGGCCCTGCTCGTAGTAGCCGCCGCGGTCGCAGCCCTCGTGCACGGTGGCGCCGAACAGCCACGTCGGCCGGCCCGCCTCGTCCAGCGGGATCATCGGCGCCGACCCGACGGCCTGGTAGAGCAGGTAGAGGATGGTCTCGGAGAGGTTGTCCGGGTGCACCGGGCAACCCGGGACGTTGACGATCGGCAGGCCGGCCGACGACTTCCAGTCCCAGCCCAGGTAGTCCGCGACGCCCATCGCGCCGGTCGGGTTGCCCGCCATCGCGTGGATGCCGCCGTAGGTCGCGCACGTGCCGACCGCGAGGATGCCCAGCGCCTTCGGGGCGAGCCGGTCGATCCACTCGCTGGTCGTCATCGGCTGCCCGGTCATCGGGTTGTTGCCGAACCCGCACCAGTAGCCCTCGGCCTTGATCGCCTCGTTCGGGATCGACCCCTCGACGACCAGCACGAACGGGCCGTCGAGCTCGCCGCGCTCGGCCTTGAAGAACCAGTCGATGAACGACTCGTCGCCGTCCACGGGGCCCGACTCGAAGTCGATCAACGGCCAGTGCACGGCCACCTTCGGCATGCCCGGCAGTGCGCCGAGGGCGATCTCCTCGATGCTGGGCTGCGTCGCGGCCGTGAGGGCCACCGAGTCGCCGTCGCACGAGAGGCCCGCATTCATCCAGAGGATGTGAACCGTGGTGTCGTCGTGTGCGGTGAATGTGGTCACGGCGTCCCCCGACCGGTCCACGGCGGTGTGGCAGGTGGTGGTCCGCCGAGGTCAGTCAGGCTGCCAGCGGGGTGGGGACCCGGTAAGTGGACCTGTCACGTAGGGGCGACTCACAGTATGGACACCCTTTCCCCGTGGGTACCGGGGGATCATGAGCACCGCTGACAAGGCAGCTGAACTCCGCCGGTTGCACTCCGACCCCGAGCTGCTCGTGGTCGTCAACGTGTGGGACGCGATCACGGCGACCACGGTCGCGAACACTCCCGGCACCACGGCCCTCGCCACCGCCAGCCACGGCATCGCCGCGTCCCGTGGCTACCCCGACGGCGAGGTGATCCCGCGCGACGAGATGATCAGCGAGGTCGGGCTGATCGCCCGGCAGACCGAGCTGCCGGTGACCGCCGACCTCGAGGCCGGCTACGGGGATCCGGGCGGCACGATCGCCCGGGCCATCGACGTCGGGATCGCCGGCGCGAACCTCGAGGACCGGCTCAAGCCGCTGTCCGAGTCGGTGAAGGCCGTCGAGGCGGCCGTCGCGGCGGCCGACGAGGCGGGCGTGCCGTTCGCGCTCAACGCTCGGACCGACGCCTGGGTGCGCGGCGGCGACCGCGACCCCAAGGTCGTCCTCGACGACGCGATCGAGCGGGGGCGCGCCTACCTCGAGGCGGGCGCCACGTCGTTCTTCGTGCCCGGCAAGCTCGACGAGGAGACGATCCAGGCGCTGGTGTCCGAGCTGGGCGAGCGCAAGGTCAACGTCATCGGCGTGCCCGGGATGCCCGGGACCTCGCGGCTGGCGGAGCTCGGGGTCGCCCGCTGCTCCTTCGGCCCGTGGAGCCAGAACGTCGCGCTGACCGCCCTGGCGAAGCTCGCCGAGGACGCCTACGCCGGCGGCGGCCTCCCCGAGGGCACCCGCAAGCTCAACTGACCCCATGTGAGCACTTTCCGGGCCTATACGCCCGGAAAGTGCTCACATGCGGGACGACAGGAAGCGGCCGATGCGCTCGAGGGCTTCCTCGAGCAGGGGGAGCGCGGTGGCGTAGGAGCAGCGGACGTGGCCCTCGCCGGAGGGGCCGAAGACGTCGCCCGGCACGACGGCCACCTTCTGCTCGTTCAGCAGCTGCTCGGCGAAGTCCTGCGACGACAGCCCGCTCGCCCGGATCGACGGGAACGCGTAGAACGCGCCGCCCGGCTCCGGGCACGCCATCCCGAGCTCGTCGAGACCCTTGACGAACAGCCGCCGCCGGCGGTCGTAGTCGGCGACCATCTCGGCGACGTCGGGCTCGGCGCTGCGCAGCGCCTCGATCGCCGCGACCTGGCTGACGTGCGGCGCGCACAGCATCGTGTACTGGTGGATGCGGTGCATCAGCGCCGCGAGCGGTTCCGGCGCGCACACGTAGCCCACGCGCCAGCCGGTCATCGCGTACGACTTCGAGAACCCGTTGAGCAGCACCGTCCGGTCCCACGCGCCCGGGAGCGCGGCGGTGCTGGTGTGCGTGCCGGTGTAGGTCAGCCGGTCGTAGATCTCGTCGCTGACCAGCCAGAAGTCCTCGCGCTCGGCGAGCTCCGCGAGCGCCGCGAGGTCCGCCGCCGACTGCGCCGCGCCCGTCGGGTTGGACGGCGACCCGAACAGCACCGCCTTGGTCCGCGGCGTCACCACCGCCGCGATCCGCTCGGCGTCGAGCCGGTAGCCCTCCGCCGGGTCCATCGCCACGGGCACCGCCACCCCGCCGGCGAACGCCACGCACGGCTGGTAGGCGACGTAGGACGGCTCGGGGACGATCACCTCGTCGCCCGGGTTGATCAGCGCCCGCAGTGCCAGGTCGAGCCCCTCGGAGACCCCCGAGGTCACCAGGCACTCGTCGGCGGGACGGTAGGTGATGCCGAGCCGCGCCTCGAGGTCCGCGCAGATCAGCTCGCGCAGCTCGAGCAGGCCCGAGTTGCCCGTGTACGTCGTCGCCCCGCGGGTCAGCGCGTGGATCGCCGTCTCGCGCACGCCCCACGGCGTCGGGAAGTCGGGCTCGCCGACGCCGAGGGTGATCACGCCCTTCATCGTCTGGGCGAGGTCGAAGAACTTCCGGATGCCCGAGGGTGGGCAGGCCTCGACGACCCGCGACAGTGGCTTCTGTGGCTTCTGTGGCTTCTGTGGCTTCTGTGGCTTCACGGCATCACCGAGAGACGCTGGTCGGGCTCGGGCTCGGTCAGCAGCGCGCCGTCCTCCTTGTAGCGCCGCAGGAGGAAGTGGGTGCTCGTCGCGGTGACACGGTCGACGCCGGAGAGCTTCTGGGCGACGAAGTCGGCGACCTCCTTCATCGAGGCTCCCTCCACCTCGACGCGCAGATCCTGCGCCCCGCTCACCAGGTGCACCGCACGGATCTCCGGGAACTTCGCGATCCGCTCGGCCACGTCGTCGAACCCGCGGCCCCGCTCGGGCGCCACGGTGACGTCGACGAAGGCCCGGACCCGCTCGTCACCGAAGCGGTCCCAGTCGACGACGGTCTTGTAGCGGCGGATGACGCCCTCGGCCTCCCACGCCGCGATCTGCGCGCGGACCTCGTCCTGTGCGATCCCGGTGAGCGCCGCGATCCGGTCGGGTGTGGCACGGGCGTCGGACTCGAGCACGCTGAGGATCTCGCGCATGGGGGAACCCTAGTCGGCGGGTGTCGGCACCGTCGGGAGGAGCACCACGGCCAAGGCAACCTTCGTCGCCGTCGGGGTCGACGTCGACGGGCCGCGGACCGGTGGAGCGTCACCCGTCAGGGGCGTCAGTACCGTGCGGAGCATGAGCGAGGAGGGCCTGTTCGAGGTCGCGGCGCCGGAGCCGGTCCACGAGGGCCCGGACCCCGACCGCCCGGTGACGCGCGGGGTGGTGGAGGACCGGTGGGAGACGCAGCGAACAGGGCAGCACGCCGAGAGGGGAGCTCGACCGGCGGACGCGCCCCCGGCGGCCGAGGGCGTCGCCGCGCCGCTGGCGGTCCGGATGCGCCCGGCGAGCCTCGACGAGGTCGTCGGGCAGCAGCACCTGCTCGCGCCCGGCGCGCCGCTGCGCCGGCTCGTCGAGGGCGCCGCGCCGGCGTCGGTGCTCCTGCACGGCCCGCCCGGCACCGGCAAGACCACGCTCGCGCGGCTGATCTCCCAGGCCACGGGGCGTGCGTTCGAGTCGCTCAGCGCGCTGAACTCCGGGGTCAAGGAGGTGCGCGGGGTCATCGAGGTCGCGCGCCGCCGCCTCGCCGCCGCGGGGTCGGGTGGGCGGCCGACGCAGACCGTGCTGTTCATCGACGAGATCCACCGCTTCTCGCGCACCCAGCAGGACGCCCTGCTCGCCGCCGTCGAGGACCGCGTGGTGCTGCTCGTCGGCGCCACCACCGAGAATCCGAGCTTCTCCGTGGTCGCCCCGCTGCTGTCGCGCAGCCTGGTGCTCGGTCTGCACGCCCTCGACGACGAGGCCGTCGGCACGCTGCTCGACCGTGCCGTCGCCGATCCCCGCGGGCTCGGCGCGGCCGTGACCCTGCACCCCGACGCCCGCGCCCACCTCGTCCGGCTCGCGGCGGGCGACGGGCGGCGCTCGCTGACCGCGCTCGAGGCCGCCGCCGACGCGGTCGGGGGGACCGGCGGGAGACGCAGCGAAACCGAGCCCGGCGATCCGGTGGAGATCACGCTCGCCGACGTCGAGCGGGTCGTCGACGAGGTCGCCGTGCGCTACGACCGCGCCGGCGACCAGCACTACGACGTCATCTCGGCGTTCATCAAGTCCATCCGTGGCTCGGACCCCGACGCCGCGCTGCACTACCTCGCCCGCATGATCGTCGCGGGCGAGGACCCGCGGTTCATCGCGCGCCGGCTGGTCGTGCACGCCAGCGAGGACATCGGCCTGGCCGACCCGACCGCGCTGCCCGCCGCCGTGGCCGCGGCCCAGGCGGTGCAGCTCATCGGCCTGCCCGAGGCCCGGATCAACCTGGCGCAGGTGACGATCCACCTCGCGACGGCGCCGAAGTCCAACGCCGTGATCACGGCGATCGACGAGGCGATGGGCGACGTGCGCACCGGTGCCGCCGGACCTGTCCCGCCCCACCTGCGCGACGGCCACTACGCGGGCGCCCAGGCCATGGGCAACGCCGTCGGCTACGTCTATCCGCACGACGAGCGCGCCGGGGTCGTCACCCAGCAGTACCCGCCCGACGAGCTGGTCGGCCGCGACTACTACCGCCCCGGCGGGCGCGGCGACGAGCGTGAGCGCTCCGAGCGGCTGGCCCGGCTCCGCGAGGTCGTGCGGGGACCCGGCTCGACGTAGCGGTCTCGACGTAGCGGTGGGGAGCTGACGCGTGAGGTGCCGCGGGCACGCCCCCCGGCTGCCCGCGGCACCTCGAGCGCGGGGCCACCGCCCCCCGACGATCGCGGTGGCCTCGCACGCATCTTCGCGGGCGATCACCGCAGGGTTTCCGGGGACGCGTCCTGCGGCGTCCGGGCGCCGTCCGGGCGTCGTCCCGGACAGCGGCCGGACGGCGGCTGGGCATCGGGCCCGTCGTGCCGGATGATCACGCGTGGGGTCCGGGGGGACCGCAGGGGTACCTGAGGGGGACGTCATCGACGGCGAGGGTGTGGGACCACAGACGGGACAGCCCGGGGGACGGGACTCCCCGGAACGCTTCTGCGGGGACTTCCGCGACGCGCTGCGCGCCCGGGACGTGTCGTTCCGGCGGGCGGAGGAGCTCTCCGGGTGGGGCAAGTCGACGATCGCCGCAGCGACGCGTGGGCCGGGGCTGCCGAACGCGGACCTCGTCACCGACGTGCTCGGCGCCGTCGGTGTCACGTCGGACGAGGTGGCGGCCTGGCGGTCGCGTCATGATCGGCTGCGCGAGCCCGACGCGCCCCTGCGGACGCCCGGGCCACCGGCGCCCCCCGCCCCACCTCGCCGCCCCACCCGCCGCCGGAGCGAGATCGCGGTGTTCACCGTGCTCGTCGCGCTCGTGGCGGGCCTCGCGACCGCGCTCGTCCTGGTGCTCGCCGCCGCGCCGGACCCGCCGGTGTACCGCACCGTCGTCGTCCAGAACCGCGTCGCGATCGGCGACGGGGCGCTCGTCGAGGACCGGACTCCCTCGTACCTGTCGTCCCGGCCCGTGGCGCGGTGCGCGAACCTGCCCGGCTGCAAGATCCCCGGTACCGACGTGGGCAGCGGCTCCACCGTCGTCGCGGTCTGCCAGCTCACCGGCGAGGTGATCACCAACGCCGACGTCACCTCGACGAACATCGGGCAGAACCCGAACGCCGCGGTGTCCGAGCTCTGGCTGGGCGTGCGGGCCCCCGACGGACGGGTCGGCTACATCTCCGAGGTCTACCTCGCGCCGGCGTACCGGGGCGGCCTGGGGTTGCCGCCCTGTTGATCGAGTGCTGATCATCGGAGGCCCGGCGGGGCCGGAAATCGCCCGGACGGCGCAGGGTAACCTGCCGCCACCTGCGCCAGGTGTCGTCCGCGTCCCGCCCCCGGGTGGTGTCGTCGGGCGTCGGTCCGGGGACCTGTACCGCACCCAGCACCCGAGGAGGACCCGTGTCGGTCGGCCAGATCGCGGCGATCGTCGCTGCGGTGGCATTCGTGATCCTGGTGGTGCTGCTCGCCATCCCGTTGATCAAGCTCGGCCGGACGCTGGACGAGGCGACGATCGCGATCCGCAAGGCGCACGAGGGCACCGAACCGCTGCTCTCGGACGCCGGGGTCACGCTGACCACGGTGAACACCCAGCTCGAGCGGGTCGACGGCGTCACCGCCAGCGCCCAGGCCGTCGCGGCCAACACCAAGGCGCTGAGCACGCTGTTCACGGCGACGCTCGGCGGGCCGCTGGTGAAGGTCGCCGCCCTGTCCTACGGGCTGCGCAAGGCCCAGCAGGCGCGCAAGCTCAAGAACGCGCCGCCGGCCAAGGGCCGCAAATCGAAGCGGAGTGTGCGCGCATGAGGCGTCTGTTCTGGGTCGGCGTGGGCGTGGCGGTGGGCGTCACGGCCACCCGCAAGGTCAACGAGATGACGCAGAAGGCCACGCCGGCCGGTGTGGGCGCGAGCCTGGGGGAGGGCCTGCGCGAGCTCGGCGCGGGTCTCGGGGCGTTCGGCGCGGAGGTGCGCGCCGGAATGAACGAGCGCTCCGAGGAGCTGTACACGATGGTGGAGGACACGACCGAGATTCCCGTGCGGCCCGGCGTCACGCCGTCGTCGGCCCGCCACGCGCGAGCGCCCCGGCGGGGAGACTCACACGCCCGCTGAGTAGCACGTCCCCGCGCCCTCGCGCCCTCACCCGCATCTTTCCCCGAGCAGGACACCGTGCAGACCCACGAGATCCGCCGCCGTTTCCTCGCCCACTTCGAGAACGCCGGCCACGCCCCCGTCCCCAGCGCCTCGCTGATCCTCGACGACCCGACGCTGCTGTTCGTCAACGCCGGGATGGTGCAGTTCAAGCCGTACTTCCTCGGTGACGCGCCGGCCCCCTGGACGACGGCCACGTCGATCCAGAAGTGCGTGCGCACCGGCGACATCGAGAACGTCGGCCACACCACCCGCCACAACACGTTCTTCCAGATGGCGGGCAACTTCTCCTTCGGCGACTACTTCAAGGAAGGCGCGATCCGCCACGCCTGGTCGCTGGTCACCGGGAGCCTCGACGACGGGGGCTTCGGCTTCGACCCCGAGCGGATCTGGGTCACGGTCTTCGAGAACGACGACGAGGCCGAGCGCCTGTGGCAGGAGGTCGCCGGCCTGCCACCCGAGCGCATCCAGCGCCGCGACGGCCGGGACAACTACTGGGACATGGGCATCCCCGGTCCCGGCGGCCCGTGCTCGGAGATCTACTACGACCGCGGCCCGGAGTACGGGGTCGAGGGCGGCCCGGTCGCCGACGAGGACCGGTACCTCGAGATCTGGAACCTCGTCTTCATGCAGGACGTCCGCGGCGAGGCCAGCCCCAAGTACGGGGCCGAGCCGATCGGCGAGCTCCCGCAGAAGAACATCGACACCGGGCTCGGCGTCGAGCGTGTGGCCTTCCTGCTCCAGGGCGTCGACAACGTCTACGAGACCGACCTGCTGCGCCCGGTGATCGACCGGGCCCAGGAGCTCACCGGCCGGCGCTACGGCGACGACGAGGCCGACGACGTCCGCTTCCGCGTCATCGCCGACCACGTCCGTACCGCCGCGATGATCATCAGCGACGGCGCCACCCCGGGGAACGAGGGCCGGGGCTACGTGCTGCGCCGCCTCATGCGCCGGGTGATCCGGAACGCCCGGATCCTCGGCTGCACCGAGCCGGTCCTCGTCGATCTCGTGGGCGTCGTCCGCGACTCGATGGGCCCGTCCTACCCCGAGCTCTACACCTCCTACGAGCGCATCGCCGCCGCCTGCCGCACCGAGGAGGAGAGCTTCCTCGCCACGCTGGCCACGGGCTCGAAGATCTTCGAGGGCGCCGTGGCCGAGACGCGTGCCGCGGGTGGCAGCACCATCCCGGGCGCCAGTGCCTTCGCCCTGCACGACACCTACGGCTTCCCCCTCGACCTCACCCTGGAGATGGCGGCCGAGCAGGGCCTGGAGGTCGACGAGGGCGCCTTCCGCACGCTCATGGACGAGCAGCGGGCCCGCGCCAAGGCCGACGCCGCCGCTCGCAAGACCGGCGGGGGCGACACCCACGCCTACCGCGACATCCTCGAGCGCTCGGGGCTCACGGAGTTCCTGGGCTACGAGCTGCTCCAGACCGACGCCACGATCGTCGGCCTGATCGTGGGCGGCGAGCCGGTGCTCGCCGCGGGCGAGGGCGCCGAGGTCGAGGTCATCCTCGACCGCACCCCGTTCTACGCCGAGGGCGGCGGCCAGCAGGCCGACACCGGGCGGATCGTCGGCGACGGCTTCGTCATCGCCGTCGAGGACACCCAGACCCCGGTGCCCGGCCTCGAGGTCCACCGCGGCCGCGTCGTGACCGGCGAGGCCCTGCGGGACGCCACCGTGCACCCCGAGGTCGACATCGAGCGCCGGCACGCCATCTCGCGCTCGCACACGGCCACCCACCTCGTGCACGCCGGGATGCGCCGCGCCCTCGGGGACGCCGCCGCGCAGGCCGGGTCGCTCAACGCCCCGGGCCGGCTGCGGTTCGACTTCACCTCGCCGGGCGGGGCCGTGCCGGCCTCGGTGCTCACCGACGTCGAGGACGAGGTCAACTCGGTGCTCCTCGGCGACGACGAGGTGCGCCCCTACGTGACCTCGATGGACGAGGCCCGCAAGCTCGGCGCCATCGCGCTGTTCGGCGAGCGCTACGGCGACGAGGTGCGCATCGTCGACATCGGCGACTACTCCCGCGAGCTCTGCGGTGGCACGCACGTCGGGCGCACGGGGCAGCTCGGGCTGGTCAAGCTGCTCGGCGAGGGCTCGATCGGCTCCGGGGTGCGGCGTGTGGAGGCCCTCGTCGGCATCGACGCCTTCCGGTTCCTGGCCCGCGAGCACGTGCTGGTCAACCAGCTCGCCGAGCAGTTCCGGGCCCAGCCCGACGAGCTGCCCGAGCGCATCGCCGGCGTCGTCGACCGGCTGCGCGCCGCCGAGAAGGAGCTCGAGGCCGTCCGGGCCCGCGAGGTCCTCTCCTCGGCCGGCGCGCTCGCCGACGGCGCCGAGGACGTCGGCGGGGTCGCGCTCGTCGCCGCCCGCACGCCCGAGGGCGTCGGCGGGGGAGACCTGCGCTCGCTGGCCCTCGACGTCCGGGGTCGGTTTCAGGTCCGCCCCGCCGTCGTCGCCCTCTTCGCCCCCGACGGCGACAAGGTCTCCTTCGTCGTCGCCACCACCGAGGGCGCCCGCGAGCGGGGCCTCGGGGCCGGCGACCTGGTCAAGGCGTTCGCCCCCGCGGTGGGCGGGCGTGGCGGCGGCAAGCCCGACCTCGCCCAGGGCGGCGGCAGCGGTGTCGCCGGCATCGACGACGCCGTCGCCGCCCTCCGTGCGGAGGTGGACCTCGCTGGCCGGTGACCTCGCCGCCGACCCCGGCCGGCGCCTCGGCGTCGACGTCGGCAGCGTGCGGGTGGGCGTGGCGCTCTCGGATCCGGCGGGGGTGCTCGCCACGCCGCTCGCTACCCTCGATCACGATGAGGCCGGTACCGACCTGGACCGGCTCGTGGCGCTCGTCGACGAGCACGAGGTGGTCGAGGTGGTCGTGGGACTTCCCCGGACGCTCGCCGGTCGCGACGGCCCGGCCGCGCAGACCGCGCGCGGCTACGCCGAGGCGCTCACGGAGCGGCTGACGGTCCCGGTCGTGCTCTCCGACGAGCGGCTCACCACGGTGACGGCCACCCGGACGCTGTCCGACCGGGGCGTCAAGGGCCGCAAGCAGCGCCGGGTGATCGACCAGGCCGCGGCCGTGGAGATCCTGCAGGGCTACCTCGACGGGCGCCGGGCCGTGCGCCGCGCGGAGGACTCGTGACCGGACGTCACCCCGGGCCCGGCCGGCCCGACGGACGCACGCACGGGTCGCACGGCTCGCACGGTGAGCGGCGGGTCATCCGGATGTCGGCGACGACGGGACGCGCGCGCACGGCGGTGTCGCGCGATCGTTACGTCGCGCACCCGGACGCCGAGACCGACCGGCATCACGCGGCGGCGTGGCGGGTGCCGCCGGCGGCCTCGTCCCAGCCTCCTGACGTCTCGAAGGACGCGCCGGACGCGGACGCCGGGTGGCTGCTCGGCGACGACGAGACGGACCGCGCCGGCGAGCCCGTCACCGAGGCGCTGCGCCAGGGCCGGCGCCGGCGTCGCCGTTGGCTGTGGCCCGGGGTCGCCGCGGTGCTCGTGCTCGCGCTGATCGGCGGCGTGTTCTTCACCCGCGACCTGTGGCCGATCCTGTTCCCTCCCGACTACGACGGGCCCGGCGACGGCCGGGTCGTCGTCGAGGTCTCCGACGGCTCGTCCACCCGCGCGATCGGCGAGGAGCTCGCCCGTGCCGACGTGGTCGCCTCGGCGCGGGCCTTCGCCGACGCCGCCGAGGAGGACCCGAACGGGCGGGCCATCCAGCCCGGCTTCTACGAGCTGGCGCGCCGGATGTCCTCGGCGGGCGCGGTCACCGCGCTGCTCGACCCGGCCAGCCGCGTCGGGCGCCTGGAGATCCGCAGCGGGGTCCAGCTCGACGACACCGTCGGCGCCGGCACCGCGACCGTCCCGGGCGTGCTGTCCCAGATCTCCCGGGCCACCTGCACGCTCGACGAGTCCGGCGCCGAGCGCTGCGCCACCGTCGAGGAGCTCCGCCAGGTGATGGCGGACGTCGACCCGGCGCAGCTCGGGGTCCCGACCTGGGCGCAGGACGGCGCCCGGCGCGCCGAGCCGAACCGCCGCCTCGAGGGCCTGCTCGCCCCCGGCACCTACGACCTCGCGCCCGGTACGAGCGCGCGCGACGCCCTCGAGACCGTCGTGCGGGCGTCCGCGCCGCGGCTGGAGGCGGGTGGCCTCGTCCGCGGCGCCGAGACCGCCGGCATGGCGCCCTACGACGCGCTGATCGTCGGCTCGCTCGCCGAGCGCGAGGGCGTCGCGGCGGACTTCGCCAAGGTCACCCGGGTGATCGTCAACCGCCTGGCGATCCCGATGCGTCTGCAGTTCGACTCGACGGTGAACTACCCGCTCGACCGGCAGACGCTGCTGACCAGCCCGTACGACCGCGCCCGCCCCGGCCCGTACAACTCCTACCTCAACCTCGGGCTGCCCCCGACCCCGATCGGCGCGGTGAGCCCGGACGCGCTGCGGGCGGCGCTGGAGCCGGAGCCGGGACCGTGGGTGTACTTCGTGAAGTGCCAGACCGACGGCATCTCGTGCTTCGCGGTGACGCCTGCCGAGCACGACGCCAACCGGCGGCTCGCACAGGAGCGCGGGGTCTACTGAGCGGTGGCGATGGGTCGAGTTCCCGGATCGGCGTGCTCCGTCGACCGCTCCGTCTCCCGACGCGCCGCCGTCCTGGGCTCGCCGGTCTCGCACTCCCGCTCGCCGGTGCTGCACCGCGCCGCCTACGCCGCGCTCGGGCTCGACGACTGGACCTACGAGACCGTGGAGTGCACCGCCGAGCAGCTGCCCGGGTGGGTCGCGGCACGGGACGCCTCGTGGGCCGGGCTGTCGGTGACGATGCCGGGCAAGCGGGCGGCGCTGGAGACGGCGTCCTCGGTCTCGTGGCGCGCGCGGCGCGTGGGGGCGGCCAACACGCTCGTGCCGCGCGAGGGCGGGTGGGCCGCGGACTGCACCGACGTCGACGGCATCGCCGGGGCCCTGCGCGCGGCCGGGGTGCGCGACTTCCCGCCGACCGTGTTCGCCGCCGACGCCGTGGTGCTGGGCAGCGGGGCGACGGCGTGCGCGGCGCTGGGCGGGATCCACGAGATCGGCTGCGAGGGGGTCACTCTCGTGGTGCGGGACCGGGAGCGGGCCGCCGGGACGCTCGACGTGGCGCGGGACTTCGGGTTCGCGCGGCGGGCGCTGACGTGGGCGGACCTCGCGCTCTCGGACCTGGCGACCACGAAAGCGCTCGTGAACACGACCCCGGCGGGCTCCATCGACGCGGCGCTGGCCACCCGGCTCGTCGCGTCCCTGCCCGACCGGGCGGTCGTGCTGGACGCGGTGTACCACCCGTGGCCGACCCCCCTGGCCGCCGCGGCCGCATCCCGCGGGCTCGCGGTGGCGACGGGCCTCGACATGCTCCTGCACCAGGCCTTCGGCCAGGTCGAACAGTTCACGGGGTTGGCGGCGCCTCGCGAGGCGATGCACCGTGCGCTGGCGGCGACCACCGACACCCCCCTCCTGCCCCTGCCCTCCTGAGGCCTTGGCGTGGTGCCGGGTTGCCAGCGATGCGGCATCGCTGGCGTGTGACGCCAGGATCGCCACAGCCTCGCTCGCGCGACACGCCGGGCGACTGACGCACCGGGTTGTGTCGCCGTGGCGGCCCCAGCGGCGTTCAACGTCGGGAGATCCGCCCGGCTCGCGGGAATCCGCTCGGCTCGCGGGAATCCGCCCGGCTCGCGGGACGACGGAGGCCGGCGCTGCGTCGGGTGCCATCCCCATCGACCGAATGCGTCCACAGGCTCCGAGGCCGGTGCGTGACGAATCGGACCTGGTCAGAGCACGCTCGCCGACGTGGTCAGGGACGTGGTGCTCGCCGGCGCGGCGGGTGGGGCAGCGGGAGCCCTCGGTGGGCTCGCGATCCGGGCGTGGCTCGCGCGCCTGCGACGCGGGGCGCTGGTCCCGGCGCTCGCGTGCGCCGGGGTGCTCGCGGTGCTCTGGGCCGTGGCGTGCGCCCTCGTCGCCACGGACGTGGTGCCGACGGCCTGGTTGCCCGCACAGCTGGTGCTGGGCGCGCTCGTGGTGGCCGGCAGCGCGGTCGACCTCGCCGCCGATCGCCTGCCCGACGCGCTCACCGGGGCCGCAGCGGTGACCACGCTCGCCGCGCTCATCCCGCTCGACCCGCTCACGCTCGGCGCGGCGATGCTCGGCGGCGTGGCCACCGGCGCGGTCTTCGCCGCGGTGCACCTCGCCGTGCCCACCGCTCTCGGGGCCGGCGACGTGAAGCTCGCCCCGTCGCTGGGTGCGCCCCTGGCCGCCGTGTCCTGGACGGCGCCGGTGCTCGCGGTCGTCCTGGCGGCGACGGGCGTCCTCGTGCTGGCGTCGATCCAGCGCTCGCGCCGCGTCCCGTTCGGGCCTGCACTGCTGGTGGCGGCGTGGCTCGTCCTCACGGCGTCCCTGACGGGCGGGTGAGGGGAGGTGACGTGGAACGATGGACGCGTGTTGCGGTGGCTGACGGCGGGAGAGTCGCACGGAGCGGCGCTCACGGCCGTGCTCGAGGGCATGGTCGCGGGCGTCTCGGTGAGCTCCAAGGAGGTGTCGGCCGAGCTGGCGCGGCGGCGCCTCGGGTACGGGCGCGGCGCACGGATGAGCTTCGAGGCCGACGAGATCGAGCTCTCGGGCGGGCTCCGGCACGGCGTGACGCTCGGCAGCCCGGTCGCCATCCGGATCGCGAACTCCGAGTGGCCGAAGTGGGAGACGGTCATGTCGGCCGACCCCGTCGACCCCGCCCTGATCGAGGGCCGCGCGCGCAACGCGCCGCTCACCCGCCCCCGTCCCGGCCACGCCGACCTCGCGGGCATGACGAAGTACGACTTCGACGAGGCTCGCCCCGTGCTCGAGCGGGCGAGCGCGCGCGAGACGGCCGCCAAGGTCGCGCTCGGTGCCGTGGCGAAGGCGTTCCTCGCGCAGGCGCTCGGGGTCGAGGTGCTCTCGCACGTGGTCGGTCTCGGGACCGCCGACGCCACCCCCGGCGCCATCCCGATGCCCGGTGACGGCGAGCGCATCGACGCGAGCCCGGTGCGCGCGGTCGACGAGGCCTCGACGCGGGCGATGGTGGCCGAGGTCGACGCCGCCAAGGAGGACGGCGACACCCTCGGCGGGGTCGTCGAGGTCGTCGCCCACGGCCTGCCGGTGGGGCTCGGCTCCTACGTGCAGGCCGACCGCCGGCTCGACGCGCGCCTGGCCGGGGCGCTCATGGGGATCCAGGCCATGAAGGGCGTCGAGATCGGCGACGGGTTCAGGACGGCCCGGCGCCGCGGCTCCGCCGCCCACGACGAGATGCATGTCGCCGAGCCCGGTGTCAGCCGCGCCTCCAACCGCGCCGGCGGCATCGAGGGCGGCATGACCAACGGCGAGCCGCTGCGCGCTCGCGTGGCCATGAAGCCGATCTCCACGGTGCCCCGTGCCCTCGCGACCGTCGACACCGCCACCGGCGAGGCCGCCGTCGCCCACCACCAGCGCTCCGACGTCTGCGCCGTGCCCGCGGCCGGGGTCGTCGCCGAGGCCCTGGTCGCGCTCGTGCTCGCCGACGCGGCGCTCGAGAAGTTCGGCGGTGACTCGCTGCGCGAGACCGCCCGCAACCTCGAGGCCTACCGGGGCGCGATCGACCCGCACCTGCTGCGGAGCGAGTCGTGAGCCCCGTCGCGGTGCTCATCGGCCCGCCCGGCGCGGGCAAGTCGACGGTCGGGCAGCTGCTCGCGGAGCGCCTCGGGGTGCCGTTCACCGACAGCGACACGATCGTCGAGGCGCAGCAGGGCCGGGCGATCAGCGACATCTTCCTGTCCGACGGCGAGGCGGCGTTCCGCGTCATGGAGCGCGAGGCGGTCGCGGGCGCCCTCGCCGAGCATCGCGGCGTTCTCGCCCTCGGTGGCGGTGCCCCGATGACCGAGGGCGTGCGCGCGGATCTCGAGGGCCACCCGGTGGTCTTCCTCGCGGTCGGGCTCGCCGCCGGCGTCCGGCGGGTCGGCCTGTCGACCGCGCGCCCGCTGCTCGCCGGCGTGAACCCGCGCGCGACGTTCTCGGCGCTGCTCCAGGAGCGGCTGCCGGTCTACCGTGCCGTCGCCCGCCACGAGATCGGCACCGACGACCTGGACCCCGAGGCCGTCGTCGACGCGGTGCTCGCCGCGCTCTCCCCGGAGACCGACCGTGCCGGCCGGTAGCTCCCTCACCGAGCGGCGGCTGCACGTCGCGAGCGGTGCGCCCTACGACGTCGTCGTCGGCCGTGGGGTCACCGGAGCGGTGGCGGAGACCCTCGCCGATACCGCCACGGTCGTCGTCGGCCACCAGCCCGCCGTCGCCGGCGTCGCGGCGGCCGTCCGCGACGAGCTCGACGCCGCGGGCACCCGCACCCACCTGCTCGTGCTGCCCGAGGGCGAGGACGGCAAGGACCTCGCCACCGCCGGCGCCTGCTGGGAGGAGCTCGGGCGGCTCGGAGTGACCCGCTCCGACGCGCTCGTGGCGGTCGGCGGGGGAGCGGCCACCGACCTCGTCGGCTTCGTCGCCGCCGGCTGGATGCGCGGTGTCCGGGTCGTGCACGTGCCGACCACGCTGCTCGCCATGGTCGACGCCGCGGTCGGCGGCAAGACCGGGATCAACACCGGCGCCGGCAAGAACCTCGTCGGCGCGTTCCACGAGCCCGCCGCGGTCGTCGCCGATCTCGACACCCTCGCCACCGTGAGCCGTCCCGAGCTCGCCGCCGGGATGGCCGAGGTGATCAAGACCGGGTTCATCGCGGACCCGGCGATCCTCGAGCTCGTCGAGGCCGACCCCGACGGTGCCCTCGATCCGGCCGGCGACGCGCTGGGCGAGCTGGTCGTGCGGTCGGTGCGGGTCAAGGCCGACGTGGTCGCCGCGGATCTCCGTGAGTCGCACCTCCGCGAGATCCTCAACTACGGCCACACGCTCGGCCACGCCGTCGAGCGCCGCGAGAACTACCGGTGGCGCCACGGCGAGGCGGTGTCGGTGGGCCTGGTGTTCGCCGCCGAGCTCGCCCGTCGCGCCGGGCGTCTGGACGACGCGACCGCCGACCGGCACGCGACGACGCTGCGTGCGGTCGGTCTCCCGACGACCTATCCCGCCGAGGCGTTCGACGACCTCGTCGCCACGATGCGAGTGGACAAGAAGTCCCGCGGGGCGCTGCTGCGCTTCGTCGTGCTCGACGGCCTCGCGAACCCCGGCCGCCTCGAGGGCCCCGACCCGGCCGACCTCGCCGCCGCCTACGCGGCGCTCGCGAGCTGAGGGCGCGCTCAGCCCTTCGGGCGTCGCAGCCCGAACGTGCGGCGCGGACCCCGCTCCGGCTCCTCGGGAGCAGACGCAGGCGGCGAGGCGGGCGGCTCGGCGTCCACGCCGGGCTGCGGGCTCGCCGCGTCCAGGGGGCCGCCGGGGCGGGGGAACGCCGGCAGGACCGCGACGACCGGCGGCTCGAGGGAGTCCGGCTCGTCGCCCGACGGATCTTCCGTGGCACCGCCGAAGGGCGACGCCACCGGTTCCGGAGGAGCCGCCGGCCGCACCGTGGACGCCCGGCGCTGACCCGCGAGCCGGGGCGCTTCGGGCATCCGGTCGCGCTCGCTGACCTCGGGGCCTGCCGCCGGCACCGGCTCCCGCTCCGCCGACCGGCGCCGCGGCGTGCGCACCCCGGCCACCGCCGGGTCCGCGGCCGGCCCGACGCGCGCCGGTACCACGCCGACGCGGGCGGCGGCGCGCGCCGCGGAGGGGGCACGCTCGTCGGCCACCTGGCGCTCGAGCTCCTCGTCGTCGGCGTCGAGCATCGGGTCGTCGGCGCCCTCGCCGTGGCGGCGCATCGACAGCCAGCCGAGGCGGGTGCCGACGAACACCGACGCGAGGATGAGCAGCGCGGTGAACGAGGCGCGCCCGACGAGCGCCGCCTGGAGGTCGGCGACCCCGGTCCCGTCGACGAACAGGGCCAGCAGGATCCAGCTCAGCAGGCCGGCGGCGGGTGCGGTGACCAGGGCCGTGATGAACCAGGTCCACTCGGGTGGGCGCCGGTCGAGCACGATCTCCGCGCCCACCCAGCCTATCGTCACGGCCACCACGACCAGCAGGAGCACGATGCTCCACAGCCGCAGCAGGTCGGGCGACCACGACCGCAGCGCCACGAACAGCGTCTCGGCCACGCCGTAGACCACGGTCAGCACGAGGGCACGGAGGACCCAGGGACGCGGAGCGAAGCGGAGCCGGACCGGGGAGTCAGGACGCACCCCGACACCGTACGACCTGCCGTCTCCTAGGCTGACGGGTGTGGAGCCCACCCGCCCGGAGCGCGCGCCCGGCGGGCACGCGCGGCGCCGCGACGCACTGCGTGGCCTGCTGCGCGAGGCCGGGCTCGACGCCCTGCTCGTCTCCGACCTGATCAACGTCCGGTACCTCACCGGCTTCACCGGTTCCAACGCCGCGCTGCTCGTCCACGCCGATGACGACGCCGACGCCGGGGAGGACCGCACGGTGCTCGCCACCGACGGGCGCTACACCACCCAGGCCGCGACGCAGACGCCCGACCTCGCGGTGCTCGTCGAGCGGGCCTGCGCCCCGGCGCTGCTCGCCGACCGCGCCGGGCGGATCGGCTTCGACAGCGCCCACGTCACCGTCGACGGCCACGCCGACCTGATGACGGCGCTGACCGACGGCGAGCTGCACCGGGCCCCCGGCCTCGTCGAGATGCTCCGCGCGGTGAAGGACGACGGCGAGATCGACGCGCTGCGCCAGGCGTGCGCCGCCGGGGACGTCGCGCTCATCGGCATGGTCAGCGCCGGGGGGCTCCGAGCAGGCCGCACCGAACGCGAGGTCGCCCGCGAGCTCGAGGAGCGCATGCGCGAGGCCGGCGCCGAGGCCCCCTCGTTCGACACGATCGTGGCGGCCGGCGCGCACGCCGCGATCCCGCACCACCACCCGACCGACGCGCCGCTGGCCGACGGCGACCTGCTGACCATGGACTTCGGGGCACTCGTCGACGGCTACCACTCCGACATGACGCGCACCCTGATCGTCGGTACCCCGACCGACTGGCAGCGCGACCTGCACGCCCTCGTCGCCGAGGCCGCCGCCGCCGGACGCGCCGCCCTGCGGCCGGGCACCGCGACGCGCGACGTCGACGCCGCCGCCCGCGACGTCATCGTCGCCGCCGGTCTCGGCGAGCAGTTCGTGCACGGTCTCGGCCACGGGGTCGGCCTCGTCATCCACGAGGCTCCGGCGGTGTCCGCGACGGCGACCGCTACCCTGGAGGCGGGGATGACGGTCACCGTCGAGCCGGGGGTCTACCTGGCCGGACGGGGCGGGGTCCGGATCGAGGACACGCTGGTCGTCACCGACGCCGGTGCCGTGCCCCTCACGCAGAGCCCCCGGGACCTCGAGTTCCGGAACGACCCGTAGGAGAGAGCGCTCCCGTGGCGACGACGAACGACCTGAAGAACGGCATGGTGCTGCGGATCGACGGCAACCTGTGGTCGGTCACCGAGTTCCAGCACGTCAAGCCGGGCAAGGGCGGCGCCTTCGTCCGCACGACGCTGAAGAACGTCATGACCGGCAAGGTGGTCGACAAGACCTTCAACGCGGGCACGAAGGTCGAGACCGCGAACGTCGACCGGCGCGACATGACCTACCTGTACCGCGACGGCGACGACTTCATCTTCATGGACGCCGCCGACTACGAGCAGGTCCCCGTGAACGCGGCGACCGTGGGCGACCAGGCGCGCTTCCTGCTGGAGAACCAGGAGGTCCAGGTCTCCTTCAACGACGGTGTGCCGCTGTACATCGAGCTCCCGGCCTCGGTCGAGCTCGAGATCACCCACACCGACCCGGGCGTGCAGGGCGACCGCTCCACCGGCGGCACCAAGCCGGCCACCGTGTCGACGGGCGCGGAGATCCAGGTGCCGCTGTTCCTGGAGACCGGCACCAAGGTCAAGGTCGACACCCGGGACGGACGCTACCTGGGTCGCGTGAGCGGCTGACGAGCCACGTAGCGAAGCGGAGCTGGCCAGACACGTGACCTCACCCGCCACACCCCGCAAGGGCTCCCGTTCCAAGGCCCGCAAGCGGGCCCTCGACATCCTCTTCGAGTCCGAGGCGCGGGGCGAGGACGCCCAGGAGGTGCTCGCCCGGCGCATCGCCGGCGCCGACGCCCCGCCGGTGTCCGACTTCGCCGCGACCCTGGTGGAGGGCGTCGTCTCCCATCGCGACGAGATCGACGACGTGATCTCGTCCTACGCGCGCGGTTGGACCATGGCGCGCATGCCCGCGGTCGACCGGATGATCCTGCGGATCGGCGTGTTCGAGATCCGCTGGTCGGACGACGTGCCGGATCCGGTCGCGATCGACGAGGCGATCGACCTCGCGCGCGAGCTGTCGACCGACGACTCGCCGCGGTTCGTCAACGGCGTGCTGGCCGGGGTGTCGTCCGGGCGTCCGGGCACGGTCGCAGCGCCGAGCCCGGACCGCGTCGAGCTGCCGGCCGGGGTCGAGCTGGCGAGCGACACGCCCGGCGCGACCGGTGCACCGTCGGACGACGAGCCGACCGGCGGGTGAGGCTCCCCGTGAACGGGGAGTTCGCGCGCCTAGAAGCAGCGAACAGCACGTTCGCCGCCTCCACGGCGAAACCCGGGTCTATTCGTCCAGCGCCCGCGCGACGCGCGCCTCGGGCGGCAGGACGCCCCAGTCGACGAGCTGGTCGGACAGCTCGCCCGGGCTCATGTCGTAGATGATCGCGAGCGAGCGCAGGTCCTCGTTGCGGATCGAGAGGACCTTGCCGTTGTAGTCGCCGCGCTGGCTCTGGATGGCGGCGGCGTAACGGGCCAGCGGGCCCGCCTTCTCGGCGGGCAGCTGCTGCAGCCGCTCGAGGTTGATCACGATCTTGGCGGCCGGCTCCGAACCGGAGGGCACGCGGCCCTCGGGGAGGAGCTCGGCGACGGGGACGCCGTAGAAGTCGGCGAGCTCGGCGAGCTTCTGCACGGTCACGGCGCGGTCGCCGCGCTCGTACGACCCGACGACGACGGCCTTCCACCGCCCGCCCGACTTCTGCTCGACCCCGTGCAGTGACAGACCCTGCTGCTGGCGGATGCCCCGGAGCTTCGACCCCAGCGCCTTCGCATAGTCACCCATCTGGCGGACACCCGTCCTCTCGCGTCGCCCGGCTCGCCCCGCCCGTGCACTCAGCGAAGTCGATACGGAGAGTGATGATGCGCCCAGTGCCGTCACATGGTCAAGCCGGGATCCGCACGGATCGTCGCCGCTGTGGCTCGTCGCACTCCGTCCGGACACGGACCACGCCCTGTAGTGCCCCACCCGGAGCAGCGCGACGACGGCCGTCACACGGGCGCCCCCGGACCGGCGTGTCGTCGCTGATAGTGTCGGACCGAGTCCTGACCGACATCCTTTAAGAGCCGTCCGGCGAGGCGGAGAAGGAGGGTCCCCCCGTGCCGTCGAGGCGCCGGGGCGAACCCGGGTCGGGTGGCGCGAGTGCCGAGGGTGAGCGCGAGCTCCTCTCCGCGGCCGACCTCGCGCGCACCGTGGCCCGCGTCGCCCACGAGATCATCGAACGCACCACCCCGGACGGCACGTCCGCCCGGGTGGTTCTCCTCGGGCTCCCGACACGGGGGACCTACCTCGCGCGGCGGCTCGCCCGGCGCATCTCCGAGATCACCGGGGCCACCGTGCCCACCGGGACACTCGACCCCACGCTCTACCGCGACGACCTCCGCCTGCGCCCCACACGCGCGCTCGCGGAGACCGAGCTGCCGCCCGGCGGCATCGACGACGCGATCGTGGTGCTCGTCGACGACGTCCTGTTCTCCGGACGCACGGTGCGCGCCGCGCTCGACGCCCTGCGCGACCACGGCCGACCGCGGGCCGTGCAGCTGGCGGTCCTCATCGACCGCGGGCACCGCGAGCTGCCCATCCGCGCGGACTACGTCGGCAAGAACGTGCCGACCAACCGCTCGGAGGACGTCGCCGTGCGCATGACCGAGGTGGACGGCGCGGACGGGGTGAGCCTGCGATGACCGGTGCTGGTACCGGCGAGACGACCACCGGCATCGGTCTGCGCCACCTCCTGTCCACCGAGGGCCTGCGCCGCGAGCAGGCCGAGGCGCTGCTCGACACCGCCGCCGGTATGGAGCAGGCGCTCACGGGCCGGGCGGTACGCAAGCTGCCCACGCTGCGCGGGCGCACGGTCGTGACCCTCTTCTACGAGAACTCGACCCGCACGCGAGTGTCGTTCGAGGTCGCGGGCAAGTGGATGAGTGCCGACACGATCAACGTGAGCGCGTCGGCCAGCTCGGTGAGCAAGGGCGAGTCCCTCCGCGACACGGCGGCCACCCTGGGCGCCGCCGGCGCCGACTGCCTGATCGTGCGCCACCCTGCCTCCGGCGCACCGCACCGCATCGCCGCCTGGCTCGACCACGTCGGGCACTCCCACCTGGGCCGGGACGGACACGTCGCGGTGGTCAACGCCGGCGACGGCACCCACGAGCACCCCACGCAGGCCCTGCTCGACGCGGCGACCCTGCAGGCGCGGCTCGGACGGGTCGAGGACGCGCACGTGGCGGTCGTCGGCGACATCCTGCACAGCCGCGTCGCCCGGTCCAACGCGCACCTGCTGGCCACGCTCGGGGCCCGCGTGACGCTCGTGGCGCCACCGACGCTGCTGCCGGTCGGGGTCGGCGACTGGCCGGTGACGATCTCCCACGACCTCGACGCGACGCTGGCCGAGCGCCCCGACGCCGTGATGATGCTGCGTGTGCAGGCCGAGCGCATGCACGGCGGCTTCTTCCCCTCCGCCCGCGAGTACGCGGTGCGCTTCGGGCTCTCCCAGCGCCGCGCCGACCGCCTGCCCGACCACGCGGTCGTCCTGCACCCGGGACCCGCGGTGCGCGGGATGGAGATCGCCAGCTCGGTCGCCGACTCGAGCCGTGCCGCCATCGCCGAGCAGGTCACCGCCGGGGTCCACGTGCGGATGGCCGTGCTCTACCACCTGCTCGCCGGAGAGGACGTCGCGTGAGCACCACGAGGATCCGGAACGTCCGGCCGTACGGCGAGGACCCGACCGACCTCTTCGTCCGCGACGGGATGCTCGTGGCGCCCACGGACCCCGACGAGACGATCGACGCCGACGGCCTCGTCGCGCTGCCGGGCCTCGTCGACCTCCACACCCACCTGCGCGAGCCCGGCGGCGAGGAGGCCGAGACCGTCGAGAGCGGCTCGGCCGCGGCCGCGCTGGGCGGCTACACCGCGGTGTTCGCGATGCCGAACACCAACCCGGTGGCCGACTCCCCGGTCGTCGTCGAGCACGTCTGGCGCCTCGGGCGAGAGGTCGGACTGGTCGACGTCCACCCGGTCGGGGCGGTCACGGTCGGGCTCGAGGGCGCCAAGCTGGCCGAGATGGGCATGATGGCCGCCTCGCCCGCCGGGGTGCGGATGTTCTCCGACGACGGCCGGTGCGTGAACGACCCGCTGATCATGCGCCGGGCACTGGAGTACGCCCGCGCTCTCGACGCCGTCGTCGCGCAGCACGCCGAGGACCACCGCCTCACCGTCGGCGCCCAGGCCCACGAGGGACCGGTCGCGGCGCGGCTCGGGCTCGCGGGCTGGGACCCGACCGCCGAGGAGTCGATCATCGCGCGCGACGTGATGCTCGCCGCGGCGGCGGGCGCGCGTCTGCACGTGTGCCACCTGTCGACGGCGCGCTCCACGGAGATCCTCCGCTGGGCCCGGGAGACGCTCTTCCGAGCGGGTGGCAGGGTCACCGCCGAGGTCACCCCGCACCACCTGCTGCTCACCGACACCGCGGCCGAGGACTACGACCCGGTGCACAAGGTCAACCCGCCGCTGCGCCCGGCGGCGGACACCGAGGCGCTGCGCCGCGCGCTCGCCGACGGGACGCTCGACTGCGTCGCCACCGACCACGCGCCGCACGCCGTGGAGGCGAAGGACTGCGAGTGGTCCGCCGCGCGGCCCGGCATGCTGGGCCTGCAGACGGCGCTGCCGGTGGTGGCGACGACGATGGTCGCCACGGGCCTGCTCGACTGGCGCGGCGTCGCGCGGGTGTGCAGCGAGGCCCCCGCGCGGATCGCCGGTCTCGCCGACCAGGGGCGGCCGCTGGTCGCGGGCGAACCGGCGACGCTGACGCTCGTCGACCCGCAGGCGACGTGGACCGTGCGGGGCGCGGCGCTGGCCAGCCGTGCGGACAACACCCCGTACGAGGGGATGGAGATGCCGGTCTCGGTGGTGCACACCATGCTTCGGGGCCGGTGGACGGTGCGGGACGGGAAGGTTGAGGGCCATGGTTGAGGGCCACGCAGGACACGAAGCGAAGCGGGAGCTGGACCGTTGACCGCTGATGAGGCGGTGCTCGTCCTCGAGGACGGCAGCCTCCACCGCGGCGAGGCCTTCGGCGCCCGCGGACGCACGCTGGGGGAGGCGGTCTTCGCCACCGGGATGACCGGCTACCAGGAGACGCTGACCGACCCCAGCTACCACCGCCAGATCGTCGTGGCGACGGCGCCGCACATCGGCAACACCGGGTGGAACGACGAGGACGACGAGTCCGCGCGCATCCAGGTCGCCGGCTACGTCGTGCGCGACCCCGCGCGGCGGCCGTCGAACTGGCGCTCGCAGCGCGACCTGACCGACGAGCTCGCCCGGCAGGGCGTGGTCGGTCTCGCCGGTGTCGACACCCGCGCGATCACGCGGCGCCTGCGCGAGGCCGGCTCGATGCGCGCGGGCATCTTCTCCGGCGACGCGGTCAGCGACGCGACGTCGATGCGCGCCGCGGTGCTCGACAGCCCGGAGATGGCGGGTGCCGACCTCGCCGGCGCGGTGACCACGACGGAGCCGTACACGGTGCCCGCGATCGGTGCGACGCGCTTCCGGGTGGCCGCGCTCGACCTCGGGATCAAGGCCAACACCCCTCGGATGCTCGCCGAGCGCGGCATCGAGACCCGAGTGCTGCCTGCCACCGCGCACATCGAGGAGCTGCTCGAGGGCGGGCCGGACGGGGTGTTCCTCTCCAACGGCCCGGGCGACCCGGCGACGGCGTCGCACCAGGTGGCGTTGACGGGCGAGGTGCTGCGCCGCGAGGTGCCGCTGTTCGGCATCTGCTTCGGCAACCAGATCCTCTCCCGCGCCCTCGGGCTGGAGACCTACAAGATGCGCTACGGCCACCGCGGGATCAACATCCCGGTCGTCGACCACACCACCGGCACGGTGGCGATCACCAGCCAGAACCACGGCTTCGCCGTCGCGGGCGAGCCGGGCGCGCGCGTCAGCTCGCCGGTCGGCACGGTCCACCTGAGCCACTCGTGCCCCAACGACGGCACCGTCGAGGGCGTGACCTGCGAGGACGTGCCCGCCTTCAGCGTGCAGTACCACCCGGAGGCGGCGGCCGGTCCGCACGACGCCGCGGGCCTCTTCGACCGTTTCGCGGACCTGATGGAGAACGCCCGGGATGGGAAGTAACTGATGCCGCGCCGCGAGGACATCCGCCACGTCCTGGTCATCGGCTCCGGCCCGATCGTCATCGGGCAGGCCTGCGAGTTCGACTACTCCGGCACCCAGGCCTGCCGCGTGCTGCGAGAGGAGGGCCTGCGCGTCTCGCTGGTGAACTCCAACCCTGCGACGATCATGACCGACCCCGAGTACGCCGACGCCACCTACGTCGAGCCGATCACCGTCGAGCACGTCACCAAGGTCATCGAGGCCGAGCGGGAGGGCGGGAACCCGGTCACGGCGCTGCTCGCCACCCTCGGCGGCCAGACGGCGCTGAACACCGCGATCGCGCTGCACGACGCCGGGGTGCTCGCGCGCTACGGCGTCGAGCTGATCGGCGCCGACATCGACGCGATCCAGCGTGGCGAGGACCGGCTGAAGTTCAAGGAGATCGTCCGCTCGATCGGCGGCGACGTCCCGCGCAGCGAGGTCTGCCACTCGATGGACGAGGTGCGTGCGACGGTCGCCGAGGTCGGCCTGCCCGTCGTCATCCGGCCCAGCTTCACCATGGGTGGGCTCGGCTCGGGCCTGGCCTACACCCACGACGAGCTCGAGCGCCTCGCCGGCACCGGGCTGTCGGCGAGCCCGGTGCACGAGGTGCTCATCGAGGAGTCGGTGCTCGGGTGGAAGGAGTTCGAGCTCGAGCTCATGCGCGACGGCGCCGACAACGTCGTCGTCGTGTGCTCGATCGAGAACGTCGACCCGATGGGCGTGCACACCGGCGACTCGGTGACGGTCGCGCCGGCGATGACGCTGACCGACCGGGAGTACCAGGTCATGCGCGACACCGGCATCGCCGTGCTGCGCGAGGTCGGCGTCGAGACCGGTGGCTGCAACATCCAGTTCGCCATCCACCCGACCACCGGGCGCCTGGTCGTCATCGAGATGAACCCGCGCGTGAGCCGGTCGAGCGCCCTCGCGTCGAAGGCCACCGGCTTCCCCATCGCGAAGATCGCCGCGCGCCTGGCCATCGGCTACAGCCTCGACGAGATCACCAACGACATCACCGGCGAGACCCCGGCCAGTTTCGAGCCGACGCTGGACTACGTCGTGGTCAAGGTGCCGCGGTTCGCGTTCGAGAAGTTCCCCGGTGCCGACCCCACGCTGACCACGACGATGAAGTCGGTCGGTGAGGCCATGGCGCTGGGCCGCAGCTTCCCGGAGGCGCTGAACAAGGCGCTGCGCTCGGCGGAGACGACGGCGCTCGGATTCTGGACGCGACCCGATCCCGACCAGACGGTCCAGGAGGCGCTGCACCAGGCCTCGCTGCCGCGCGACGGGCGGCTCTATGCCGTCGAGCGTGCGCTGCGCCTCGGGGCGGGCGTCGAGCAGGTCAGCGAGGCCTCGGGGATCGACGCGTGGTTCGTCGAGCAGATCGAGGGCCTGGTGGCGCTGCGCGCCGAGCTCGCCGACGCGCCGGTGCTCGACCAGGTGCTCCTGCGCCGGGCCAAGCGCGCCGGGCTCTCCGACGCCCAGGTCGCGGCCGTGCGCCCCGAGCTCGCCGGCGAGGCGGGCGTGCGGGCGCTGCGCCACCGTCTCGACGTCCGCCCGGTCTACAAGACGGTGGACACGTGCGCGGCCGAGTTCGCCGCGCGCACGCCGTACCACTACTCGGCCTACGAGTCCGACCCCGCGGCCGAGACCGAGGTCGAGCCGCAGACCGAGCGGCCCAAGGTCATCATCCTGGGCTCCGGTCCGAACCGGATCGGGCAGGGCATCGAGTTCGACTACTCCTGCGTGCACGCGGCCACGGCGCTGCGGGCGGCGGGCTTCGAGACCGTGATGCTCAACTGCAACCCGGAGACGGTCTCCACCGACTACGACACCTCCGACCGCCTGTACTTCGAGCCGCTGACCGAGGAGGACGTGCTCGAGGTCGTGCACGCCGAGCAGGTCTCGGGGCGAGGCCGGAACAAGGACGGGGCAGGACCGGGGCTGGTCGGGGTCGTCGTGCAGCTCGGCGGGCAGACGCCGCTGAAGCTCGCGGCCGGGCTCGAGGCGGCCGGCGTGCCGGTGGTCGGGACGCCGCCCGCGGCGATCGACCTCGCCGAGTCCCGCGGCGCGTTCGGCCACGTGCTCGCCGACGCCGAGCTCCCGGCTCCGCCCTACGGCACCGCGACCAGCTTCGACGGCGCCCGCGAGATCGCGGCGTCCATCGGCTACCCGGTGCTCGTGCGCCCGTCGTACGTGCTCGGCGGGCGTGGCATGGAGATCGTCTACGACGATGCGACGCTGGCGGACTACATCGCCCGCGCCACCGAGGTCACCCCCGACCACCCCGTGCTCGTCGACCGCTTCCTCGACGACGCCATCGAGATCGACGTCGACGCGCTGTGCGACGACGAGGGCGACGTCTACCTCGGCGGCGTCATGGAGCACATCGAGGAGGCCGGGGTGCACTCCGGCGACTCGTCGTGTGCGCTGCCGCCGATCACGCTCGGGGTCGCGGAGCTCGAGACCGTGCGCTCCTCGACGGTCGCGCTGGCCCGGCGCCTGGGCGTGCGGGGGCTGATGAACATCCAGTACGCGCTCAAGGACGACGTGCTGTTCGTGCTCGAGGCCAACCCGCGGGCGTCGCGAACCGTCCCGTTCGTCTCCAAGGCGACCGGCGTCGCGCTGGCCGGCGCGGCGTCCCGGGTGATGCTCGGCGCGACGATCGCGGAGCTGCGCGCCGAGGGCATCCTGCCGGCGACCGGGGACGGGACCGAGCTGCCCCGCGAGCACCCCGTCGCGGTCAAGGAGGCGGTGCTCCCGTTCCACCGGTTCCGCCGGCCCGACGGGCGCGGCGTCGACTCCCTGCTCGGCCCGGAGATGAAGTCCACGGGCGAGGTGATGGGCATCGACCACGCGTTCTCGACGGCCTTCGCCAAGGCGCAGGCGGCCGCGTCGGGACCCCTGCCGGTCAGCGGCAAGGTGTTCGTGTCGGTCGCCAACCGCGACAAGCGGTCGCTGATCTTCCCGGTGAAGCGCCTCGCCGACCTCGGCTTCGAGATCCTCGCGACGGCGGGTACGGCCAGCGTGCTGGAGCGCAACGGTATCCCGTGCGAGGTGGTCCGCAAGCACTTCGAGGGACCCGACAACATCGTCGACCGGATCGCCGCCGGCGAGGTCGCGCTGGTCGTGAACACCCCGGTCGGGCACTCCGGGCCCCGTATCGACGGCTACGAGATCCGCGCGGCCTGCCTCGACGTCGGCGTGCCGTGCGTGACCACCGTGCAGGGCGCGGCGGCCGCGGTGCAGGCCGTCGAGGCCGCGATCCGCGGGGAGGTCGCGGTGACGCCGCTGCAGGTGTTCCACGAGCGGCTGGCCAAGGCCCGCGCCCAGCTCGGGGCCGGCGAGTGACCCGCACGCCGTTCCGCGCGCGACTGGCCGGCGCCGTCGCCGAGCACGGCCCGCTGTGCGTGGGGATCGACCCGCACCCCGGTCTGCTGAAGGCCTGGGGGCTCGACGTCGACGTGGCGGGGCTCGAGTGGTTCACGCGGCAGGTCGTGGAGGCCGTGGCCGGGCACGTGGCCCTGCTCAAGCCGCAGGTGGCGCTGTTCGAGACGTTCGGCTCCGGCGGGCTCGCGGTGCTGGAGCGGGCGCTCGCCGACGCCCGCGAGGCGGGGGTGTTGACGATCGCCGACGCCAAGCGCGGCGACATCGGCTCGACGATGGCCGCCTACGCGCACGCCTGGCTCGCCGAGGATGCCCCGCTGCGGGCCGACGCGGTGACGCTCTCGCCGTACCTGGGGGTGGGCGCGCTGGCGCCGGCCCTCGACCTCGCCGTGGCCACCGGGCGCGGGGTGTTCGTGCTCGCCCGCACGTCGAACCCCGAGGCCGCCGGGGTGCAGTCGGCGCAGGCGTGGGTCGCGGGGCCGGGCGGGTCGGGCGGGTCGGGTGGCGGGCGCCGCATGCGGGAGGTCGCGCAGTCCGTCGTCGACGCGCTCGCGGACCACAACGCGGCCCACGGCGACGGTTCGGCCGGTGCCGTGGTGGGGCTGACCCGGGGCACCACCGGCCGCGACCACGGTCTGGACCTGTCCGCGCTCGGCGGGCCGATCCTCGTCCCGGGGCTCGGCGCGCAGGGCGGCACGCCCGCGGACGTGGCTGCGGTGTTCGGCACATCGCGTCCTGGCGGGGGTCCTGGCGGGGGTCCTGGCGGGGCGTTGGGCGCTGACGGGGGACCGGTCGTACCCGTCAGCGCGCGCGAGGTCCTGACGTCCGGCCCCTCCCACCGAGCGCTGAGAGCAGCGGTCGATGCGCTGAACGGGGCGTTGAGGGGGTAGCCGGTCGCGGGGACAGCCGATGATCGGCGATCACGCTCCGGTGGGCGCGACCTCCGTCCGGTCACGGCGTCGGCTGTTCCCCCTGTGTCGGGGCCCCGACCTGCGGACATCCCCGCCCCACGGACTGTCGGTGTCGGGCTCGCGCGGTACGTTCGCACCACTGGTCAAAGCCCATTCGCCACCACGGGCCGGTCTCCCCTGAGCCGGCTCGCCGTCACGACCCCCGGAGGAGAACGTGGCATTACCCGAGCTGACCGAGGAGCAGCGGGCCGCGGCGCTCGAGAAGGCCGCCGCCGCTCGCCGTGCCCGGGCCGAGCTCAAGGAGCGGCTCAAGCGGGGAGGCACCAGCCTCTCGGAGGTGCTCGAGCAGGCCGACTCGGACGAGGTGCTGGGCAAGATGAAGGTCTCGGCGCTGCTCGAGGCCATGCCGGGTGTGGGCAAGGTCCGCGCCCAGCAGATCATGGAGCGCCTCGAGATCGCTCCGAGCCGCCGCCTGCGCGGCCTCGGCGAGCGTCAGCGCAAGGCTCTGCTCGACGAGTTCTCCGGCGAGTGAGCCTGTGAGTCCTTCCCCCGCCCGAGGACCCGGCCGGCTGATCGTGCTGGCCGGGCCCTCGGGAGTCGGGAAGAGCACGGTGGTCGCCGAGCTGCGGCGCATCCGCGCACCCCTGTGGTTCAGCGTCTCGGCGACGACCCGGGCCGCCCGGCCCGGGGAGGTCGACGGGCGCGACTACCACTTCGTCTCGGCCGCCGAGTTCAACCGCATGATCGCCGAGGGTGAGCTGCTCGAGTGGGCGGAGATCCACGGCGGGATGCACCGGTCCGGCACGCCGCGGGCCCCGGTGGACGAGCACCTGGCCGCCGGTGAGGCGGTGCTGCTCGAGCTCGACCTCGCGGGCGCGCGTGCGGTGCGCGGCCAGAGGCCGGACGCCTTGTTCGTCTTCCTGGAGCCCCCGTCGTGGGAGGTCCTGGTCGACCGTCTGATCGGCCGGGGCACCGAGGCCACCGAGGTGGTCGACCGCCGGCTGGCCACGGCGCGCGAGGAACTCGCCGCGAGCAGCGAGTTCGACGTCACCGTGGTCAACCACGACATCGGGGAGACCGCACGCCGGTTGGTAGAGTTGAGCGTTGGCTCTCCCGACGAGAACGCGCGACACGACAGTCGGGAAGCAGTCCCACGGTCTTCATCCATGGCGTCGGACCGCTCCGCGTCCGGCGCGACCTCTGCAGGAGCGAGCGAGTGAGCATTCCCACCGGGCGGACCGGCAGCATCCTCGAGGGGCCCGAGGGCATCACCAACCCCCCGATCGACGAGCTGCTGGAGACGGTGAGCTCCAAGTACGCGCTGGTCATCTACGCGGCCAAGCGCGCCCGTCAGATCAACGACTACTACGCCCAGCTGGGCGAGGGGCTGCTCGAGTACGTCGGCCCGCTCGTCGAGCCGGGTCCGCGCGAGAAGCCGCTGTCGGTGGCCATGCGCGAGATCCACTCCGGCCTGCTCGAGCACACCGAGGGCGAGTGACCTCCCCGAGGTGACCGAGAAGGAGCGACCCCGGGAGATCGTTCTCGGGGTCTCGGGCGGCATCGCCGCCTACAAGTCCTGCGAGGTGCTGCGGCGCCTGCGCGAGGCCGGCCACCACGTGCAGGTGGTGGCCACCCGGTCGGCGCTGGAGTTCGTCGGCGCCGCGACGTTCGAGGCGCTGTCGGGGCGCCCGGTGATGTCCGGGGTCTTCGAGAACGTCCACGACGTCGAGCACGTCGCCCTCGGGCGGCGTGCCGAGCTCGTGCTCCTCGTGCCCGCGACGGCCGACCTCCTGGCGCGCATGACCCACGGTCGCGCCGACGACCTGCTCACCTCGACGCTGCTCACCGCGCGCTGCCCGGTACTGGCCGTGCCCGCGATGCACACCGAGATGTGGGAGCACCCCGCGACGGTCGACAACGTCGCGACGCTGCGCCGGCGCGGCACGGTCGTGCTCGAGCCCGCGTCCGGGCGTCTCACGGGCGCCGACACGGGCCCGGGGCGCCTGCCCGAGCCGCCGGAGATCGCCGAGTTCGCCCGCCTGCTCCTGGAGTGGGGCTCGTCGAAGAAGACCGGCGGCACCGAGCCGTTCCCGTTGCCGCGCGACCTCGAGGGCCGGCGCGTCGTCGTCTCCGCGGGCGGCACGGCCGAGCCGCTCGATCCGGTCCGCACGTTGGGCAACCGCTCGTCGGGGCGCCAGGGCTACGCGCTCGCCCGTGTCGCGGCCCAGCGGGGTGCCGACGTGACGCTCATCGCCGGCACGATCGCCGACCTCGACCCGCCCGCCGCGGTCGACCTGCGCCGCGTGCAGACCACCCGTGAGATGCGCGACGCCGTGCTCGACGCGTCGAAGGCCGCGGACGTCGTGGTCATGGCGGCGGCCGTGTCCGACTTCCGGCCCGCGTCGATGTCGGTCGGCAAGATCAAGAAGGGCCAGGAGGCCCCCTCGATCCCGCTCGAGTTCAACCCCGACATCCTGCGTGAACTGGTCACCGAGGACGTCCCGCGCCGCCTGGTCGTTGGCTTCGCGGCGGAGACCGGCGACGAGCGCGGCAGCGTCCTGGACTACGGGCGGGCCAAGCTCGAGCGCAAGGGGTGTGACCTCCTCGTCGTCAACGCCGTGGGCGCCGGGAAGGCGTTCGAGACGGAGGACAACGAGGGCTGGCTCCTCGGCGCCGACGGCACGACGATGAGCCTGCCGATGGGCTCGAAAGCCGCCCTGGCCGCGCGTGTGTGGGACGCGGTCGCCGAGCGGCTGCCCTGACGGATTGCTCTGATCGGCGCACTCCCACGATTCGGCGATGAACACAACCGTTCTGTGACAGGCATGGCATTCAGCCAGGTCAG
This sequence comes from Actinomycetospora sp. 2LY8.5, assembly GCF_057180585.1. Classification (NCBI taxonomy): domain Bacteria; kingdom Bacillati; phylum Actinomycetota; class Actinomycetes; order Pseudonocardiales; family Pseudonocardiaceae; genus Actinomycetospora; species Actinomycetospora sp. 2LY8.5. Next base: position 215,709 of record NZ_JBXUHE010000004.1, on the reverse strand, counting down.
CGCCCTCGCGTGAGAGCGGGATGCCGTTAGTGTGGACGGGTCCCATTGTCGAGGCAGGGAGAGATTGTGCCCGCTAGGCGTCTGTTCACCAGCGAATCCGTCACCGAGGGCCACCCAGACAAGATCTGTGACGCAGTCAGCGACGGCATCCTGGACGCCCTGCTGGCGCAGGACCCGAAGTCGCGCGTCGCGGTCGAGACCATGGTCACGACGGGGCAGGTGCACGTTGCCGGTGAGGTGACCACCAATGCCCAGGTCAACTACGTGGACGTCGTCCGCAAGACGATTCTGGACATCGGCTACGACTCGTCGGCCAAGGGCTTCGACGGCGAGAGCTGCGGTGTCTCGATCTCGATCGGCGCGCAGTCCAAGGACATCGCGCAGGGCGTGGACGAGGGCTACGAGTCCCGCGTCGAGGGCTCCGAGGACGAGATCGCGAAGCAGGGCGCGGGCGACCAGGGGCTCATGTTCGGCTACGCCGACGCCGACACCCCCGAGCTCATGCCGCTGCCCATCGGGCTCGCGCACCGTCTGGCCCGCAAGCTGACCGCGGTCCGCCGCGACGGTACGCTGCCGTACCTGCGTCCGGACGGGAAGACCCAGGTCACCATCGCCTACGACGGCGACAAGCCCGTCAGCGTCGAGACCGTCGTCCTGTCGACCCAGCACGCGGCCGACATCGACCTGGACAACCTGTTGGCCCCGGACGTCCGGTCCAAGGTCATCGGGCCGGTGCTCGAGGGGATCGACCTCGACTCCTCGAACACCCGCGTCCTGGTCAACCCGACCGGCCGCTTCGTCACCGGCGGTCCCATGGGTGACGCCGGCCTGACCGGCCGCAAGATCATCGTCGACACCTACGGCGGCTACGCCCGCCACGGCGGCGGCGCCTTCTCGGGCAAGGACCCGTCGAAGGTCGACCGCTCGGCCGCCTACGCGGGCCGCTGGGTGGCGAAGAACGTCGTCGCCGCCGGCCTGGCCAAGCGCGCCGAGGTCCAGCTCGCCTACGCGATCGGCAAGGCCGAGCCCGTCGGTGTGTTCCTCGAGACCTTCGGGACGGCGAACGTCGACCCGGAGCAGATCGAGAAGGCGATCCACGAGGTCTTCGACCTGCGCCCCGGCGCGATCGTGCGCGACCTGCAGCTGCTGCGCCCGATCTACCAGCCGACCGCGGCGTACGGCCACTTCGGCCGCGACGACCTCGACCTCCCTTGGGAGCGCACCGACCGCGCCGACGCGCTGAAGTCCATCGCCAGCTGAGGTCGCTGTTCGCGAGCGATGCGGCTTTGCTGGCGCCTGACGCCAGGATCGCCACATCCTCGATGCGCGACACGCCGGCCCGGCCACCCCGCTCGCGGGGAGGTCGGGCCGTTCGTGTGCGCGGTGCCCGGGGTGTTTCAGCGTGGGGGCCACGCTGACGGTGGACGTCAGAAAAGCCGCCAGCTCGGTCGGGTCGGCGCGGCGACAGACGTCGCTGCGGAGATCAGGAGCGCGCTATCCGACCTGCCGGTGCGGTTCGAGGTGCATGACGACGCCCTTGATCATGTGTCGATCAGCGAGGTCAGCGGAGGGCGCCGGGATCGTCACCCGGCTCTGGTAGACCGGGGTCCGTGAGGGCCGGCGAGGGGAGCGACGCGCTGTTCGCGGCGCCGCCCCGCGTCGAGACGCCCCCCGAGAAGCCCGCGCCACCAGCGAAGAAGGGCCACCGCAACGAGCGCCTGCCCGCCGAGGAGCGCCCGGTCGCGCGGGTGGCCGTCGACGTCAACCTCGCGCACCTCGACCGCGCCTTCGACTACCAGGTCCCCGAGCAGCTCTCGGCGGACGCGGTGCCCGGCGCGCGCGTGCGGGTCCGGTTCGCCGGGCGTCCGGTGGACGGGTTCGTGCTCGCCCGCGAGGACACCAGCGAGCACACCGGGCGCCTGGGCTGGCTGGAGAAGGTCGTCTCGCCGGAACCGGTCCTGCGCGACGAGCTCGCCGGCCTCTGTCGCGCCGTCGCCGACCGCTACGCCGGCACGCTCGCCGACGTCCTGCGCCTCGCTGTCCCGCCGCGTCACGCGCGCGTCGAGGCCGAGACGCCCCCGGAGCGCCCGGACCCCCGCCGACCCGAGCACCACGGCTGGGGTGCCTACCCCCGTGGCACCGCCCTGCTCGAGGCGCTCGAGCACGGAAGACCGGCCCACGCCGTCTGGCAAGCACTGCCCGGCGAGGACTGGCCCGCCCGCCTCGCGGAGGCCGCCGCCACGACGGCCGCGGGCGGACGTGGCGCCGTGCTCGTCGTGCCCGACCGCCGCGACCTCGACCGCGTCCAGGCCGCGTGCGAGGCCGTGGCGGGCGCCGACGCCGTCGTGGCGCTCGCCGCCGACCTCGGCCCCGCCGAGCGCTATCGCCGCTGGCTCGCGGTCGCCCGCGGGCAGGTCCGCATCGTCGTCGGCACCCGGGCCACCGTGTTCGCCCCGGTCACCGACCCGGGGCTGATCGTCGTGTGGGACGACGGCGACGACTCCCACGCCGAGCCCCGCGCGCCCTACCCCCACGCGCGCGACGTCGCCATGACCCGCGCCCACCGCGACGGCGCCGCCCTGCTCGTCGGCGGGTTCGCGCGCACCGCCGAGGCCGCCCTGCTGGTGGCCAGCGGCTGGGCGCACGACGTCGTCGCCGACCGTGCGTCCGTCCGCGCCCGGGGCCCGCGCGTCACCGCGATCGGCGAGGACGACCGCCAGCTGATGCGCGACCCCGCCGCTCGCGCCGCCCGGGTGCCGTCGGTGGCCTTCGAGGCCGCCCGCGCCGCGCTGACAGCCGGGGCGCCGGTGCTCGTGCAGGTGCCGCGCAAGGGCTACCTGCCCGCCGTCGCGTGCGCGAACTGCCGGGAGCCCGCTCGGTGCCGCCGGTGCGCCGGCCCGCTCGCCCTGCCCGGCAACCACGGCGACACGGCACCCGTCTGCCGCTGGTGCGGGCACCCGGACGCCGCGTACCGCTGCGGCGCCTGTGGCTCGCCGAAGCTCCGCGCGCTCGCCGTCGGGTCGGCCCGGACGGCCGAGGAGCTCGGCCGCGCGTTCCCGCAGACGGTGGTGCGCAGCTCCGGCGGCGGTGCGACGGTGCTCGACCACGTGCCGGGCGACCCGGCGCTGGTCGTCGCGACCCCGGGCGCCGAGCCGGTGGCCGAGGGCGGCTACGGCGCGGCCCTGCTGCTCGACGGCGCCGCGCTGCTCGCCCGCCCCGAGCTGCGGGCGGGAGAGGAGACGCTGCGCCGGTGGTTCGGGGCCGCCGCCCTGGTCCGTCCGGCGGGCGAGGGGGGACGGGTGGTCGTCGTCGCCGACTCGTCGACCCCGGCGGTGCAGGCGCTCGTGCGCTGGGACCCGGTCGGTTCGGCCGCGACGGAGCTCGCCGCGCGCGACGAGCTCGCCCTGCCGCCCGCGATGCGCATGGCCGCGGTCGACGGGCCGCCGCCCGCGGTCGCCGACCTGCTCGCCGCGCTGCCCGACACCGTCGAGGTGCTCGGGCCCGTCGAGCTGCCGCCGGGCACCAGGCTGCCCGGCGCCGAGGAGCGCACCGAGGGCGCCGAGCGCTGCCTCGTCCGTGTCCCGCGCACCGAGGGCCGGACCCTCGCGAAGGAGCTCCACGCGGCCCAGGCCGTGCGCTCGGCGCGCAAGGAGCGCGAGCCGGTCCGGGTGCTGCTCGACCCGCTCGACCCGCTCTGACACCCCGGCCGTTGGTGGAGGGCGCGCGACATCGTCGCGCACCTGACGAGCTGGTCCACCGCGTTCCTGGCGTCGTCCCCGGCATGTGCGGCGTCATGGTCGAGGGCAGGGGGCAGATGGAGGCGGCCATCCGCAGCTCGGGGCAGTTCGGCGCCCGCGGTCCCGGTCCCCGACGACGCCGACGCGCCGACCCGGCTGCTGGCTTCATCGGCCGCGACCCCGCGTGGAAGCCCTGACGCGAGGACTACGCTGGACGGTCGAGACACGACGGGGTCGAGTTCCGCTCCGTCCCCGATGAGAGAGGACCGATGACCGTCCAGCCCCTGCGCCTCTTCGGCGATCCCGTCCTGCGGACGAAGGCCGACCCCGTCGTCGACTTCGACCGGGAGCTGCGCACCCTCGTCGCCGACCTGCACGAGACCATGCGCGACCAGGGCGGAGCGGGCCTCGCGGCACCGCAGATCGGCGTCGGGCTGCGGGTGTTCACGTTCCGCGCGGACGACGTCGAGGGCCACATGATCAACCCGACGTGGAACGCCGCCGACGACACCGAGCAGTTCGGTCCGGAGGGCTGCCTGTCCATCCCGGGACTGCGCTTCGACTGCCGGCGCTTCGAGCACGTCGTCGCCACCGGGTGGGACATGTACGGCGAACCGCAGACCGTCGAGGGCACGGCGCTGGTCGCCCGGGCGATCCAGCACGAGACCGACCACCTCGACGGCGTGCTCTTCCTCGACAAGCTCGACCCCCAGACCCGCCGCGAGGCGATGAAGGCCATCCGCGAGGCGCCGTGGTTCGACGCGGGGGCCCCGCCGACCGTCAAGACGAGCCCGCACCCGCTGTTCGGGCGGGCCCTGTAGCTCGTGCGCGTCGTGTTCGCGGGCACGCCCGAGCCCGCCCTGCCCTCCCTCCAACGCCTGCTCGACGGCGCGCGCCACGAGGTGGTCGCCGTCGTCACCCGGCCCGACGCGCCGGCCGGACGCTCGCGCCGCCGGCAGCGCAGCCCCGTGGGGGCGCTGGCCGACGAGGCCGGGGTCCCGGTCCTCACGCCGGCGAAGGCGTCCGACCCGGACTTCCTCCAGCAGCTGAGGGACCTCGCCCCCGACTGCTGCCCCGTCGTCGCCTACGGCAACCTGCTGCGCCGCGAGGCTCTCGACATCCCGCGCCACGGCTGGGTGAACCTGCACTTCTCGCTGCTGCCGGCCTGGCGGGGCGCGGCCCCCGTGCAGGCCGCGATCCGGGCGGGCGACGAGATCACCGGCGCGAGCACGTTCGCCCTGGAGGAAGGCATGGACACCGGACCCGTCTACGGCACGGTCACCGAGGAGATCGGACGCCACGACACCGCCGGCGTCCTGCTCGGGCGGCTCGCGACGTCCGGCGCGACCCTCCTGGAGAGCACTCTGGACGGCATCGAGGACGGCGAGCTCGCCGCGGTGCCCCAGCCCGCCGACGGCGTCTCGTACGCCCCGAAGATCACCGTCGACGACGCCCGCGTGCCGTGGGCCCACCCGGCGCCGGCGGTCGACCGGCTGATCCGCGCGGTGACGCCCGGCCCCGGCGCCTGGACGACGTTCCGGGACGCCCGGCTCAAGCTCGGGCCCGTGCTCACCACCGGCGAGGCCGGCCTCGAGCCGGGCTCGATCCGCGTGGAGCGTCAGCGGGTCCTGGTCGGCACGGCCACCGCCACCGTCGCCCTCGGCGACGTCCAGCCCCCGGGCAAGAAGGCCATGCCCGCGGTCGACTGGGCCCGCGGCGTGCGCCCGGAGCCCGGGGAGCTATTCCGGTGACCGAGGCGAGCGAAGCGACGGGGTGGGTATGACCGACAGCTCCGTTCCGCCCGGCGGGCACCGTTCCGGCCGCGGCCCGCGCCGCAAGGACGACCGCAAACGGCGCAGCGGCCCGCCCCGCGGCCGCCAGGGTCCCGGCCGGCCGCCGTCAGGGGACCCGGCGCGCGAGGCCGCGCTCGACACCCTGCGCGCGGTCCGCGAGGACGCCGCGTACGCCAACCTCGCCCTGCCCGCGCTGCTGCGCGAGCGACGGATCTCCGGGCGCGACGCGGCGCTCGCCACCGACCTCACCTACGGCGCCTGCCGCGCCCAGGGACTGCTCGACACCGTCCTCGCGTCCTGCTGCGACCGCCCGCTCGACGAGCTCGACGGCGTGGTCCTCGACGCCCTGCGTCTCGGCGCGCAGCAGCTCCTGCGCACCCGGATCCCCCCGCACGCCGCGGTGAGCGCGGTGGTCGAGCTGGTCCGCGCGCGGGCCGGCTCGCGCCCCACCGGGTTCGTCAACGCCGTCCTGCGCCGGGTGGCCGAGCACGACGAGGCCGCCTGGGTCGACCGCCTCGCCCCGCCCGACGAGCTCGGGCGCCTCGCGTTCGCCCACGCGCACCCGCGGTGGATCGCCGAGGTGTTCGCGCAGGCCCTGGGCGGCACCGACGAGCTCACCGAGCTGTCGGCGGCCCTCGCCGCCGACGACGCCCGCCCGGCGGTGCACCTCGCCGCCCGGCCCGGGGAGATCTCCGCCGAGGAGCTCGCCGCGATCACCGGGGGCGACGAGTCCCCGTACTCCCCGTACGGCGTGCTGCTCACCGAGGGCGGCGACCCGGGCGAGCTCGCCCCGGTGCGCGAGGGCCTGGCCGTGGTCCAGGACGAGGGCAGCCAGCTGGTCGCGCTGGCCGCCGCCCGGGCGCCGCTCACCGGTGCCGACACCCGCTGGCTCGACCTCTGCGCCGGCCCCGGCGGCAAGGCGGTGATGCTCGGGGCGCTCGCCGCCATCGAGGGCGCCACCCTCGACGCCGTCGACCGCGCGCCGCACCGCGCGCGGCTCGTCGAGCAGGCCGTCGAGGGACTGCCGGTGCGGGTCCGTACCGGCGACGCCCGCGAGGTCGCGCTCCCCGAGCCGGAGTACGATCGCGTCCTCGTCGACGCCCCGTGCACCGGCCTGGGCGCGCTGCGCCGCCGCCCCGAGGCGCGCTGGCGGCGCCGGCCCGAGGACGTCGCCGAGCTCACCGAGCTCCAGCGCGCCCTGCTGCGGACCGCGCTCGAGCGCACCCGTCCGGGGGGCGTCGTCACCTACGCGACGTGCTCGCCGCACCCCGAGGAGACCACGGCCGTCGTCACCGCCGTCGCGGCCGAGACGGGCGCCGAGCTGCTCGACACGCCCGCGCTGCTGCCGGAGGTGCCGGACACGTCGCCGGCCTCCGTGGGGGAGGTGGTCGAGCACCGGTCCGGTCCGTCTCCCGCCGCCGGGCCGGGGGTCCAGCTGTGGCCGCACCGCCACGGGACGGACGCCATGTACGCCGCCGTGCTGCGCAGACGCTGACGGTCGAGCTCCCCCTCGGCGTGCTCGTCCTGACGGTTCGTCTCCCGTGTGACCGCACGGACCAACCAGGCGACTACCATCCGTCACGTGGCGCGTCACCCCATGATCGCTCCGAGCATCCTGTCCGCGGACTTCGCCCGTCTCAAGGAGGAGGCGGACGCGGTACCCGGCGCGGACTGGCTGCACGTCGACGTCATGGACGGGCACTTCGTGCCCAACCTGACGCTGGGCCTGCCCGTCGTCGAGGCGCTGGAGCGGGCCACGGACATCCCGCTCGACTGCCACCTCATGATCAACGACCCGGACCGCTGGGCGCCGGGCTACGCCGAGGCCGGGTCGCGGAACGTCACGGTGCACGCCGAGGCGGCGCACGACCCGCGGAAGTGCTCGCGCGACATCCGCGCGGCGGGCGCGCTCGCCGGCCTGTCGATCAAGCCGGGCACGCCGCTCGACGACTGGGTCGAGGTGCTGCGTGACTACGACACGCTGCTCGTCATGAGCGTCGAGCCGGGCTTCGGCGGGCAGACGTTCATGCCCGAGGTGCTCGACAAGGTGCGCACCGCGCGGCGCCTCGTCGACACCGGCCACCTCGACGTCATCGTCGAGATCGACGGCGGGATCAGCCGGGACACCATCGAGCAGGCCGCCGAGGCGGGCGTCGACTGCTTCGTGGCGGGATCGGCGGTGTACGGCGCCGACGACCCCGAGCGGGCGCTCGAAGCCCTGCGCGACCAGGCGGTGCGGGTGACCGCGCACCTCGGGCAGGGGTGAGAGCGGCATCACCGCGGTGGCACTGCCACCGGAGCGCGTCGTGAGGATGATGGCGGGCGGGTCGCCAAGGCCGAGGCCGCCGAGGCCGGGAGAAGGGGAACGCTGTGTTCACGGGCATCGTCGAGGAGGTCGGCGAGATCGTCGACGTCGTCGCCCAGGAGGACGCCGCACGGTTGCGCGTCCGCGGCCCCGTCGTCACCTCCGACGCCCGCCCGGGCGATTCCATCGCGGTCAACGGCGTCTGCCTGACCGTCGTCGACCCCGCCACCGGGGAGTTCGGCGTGGACGTCATGGGGGAGACGCTGCGGCGCTCCTCGCTGGCGGGCGCGACCGCGGGCACGCGGGTCAACCTCGAACGTGCCGTGGCCGCCGGCGACCGGCTGGGCGGGCACATCGTCCAGGGTCACGTCGACGGGACCGCCACCGTGGTCGAGCGCACGGAGCACGACGCGTGGACGACCGTCCGCTTCCGTGTCGCCGTGTCCGATTCCGGGGCGAGACTGACCCGGTACGTCGTCGAGAAGGGTTCGATCGCCGTCGACGGGGTCAGCCTCACGGTCACCGAGGTCGACGACGAGTCCTTCGCCGTCGGGCTCATCCCGACCACACTGCGCGAGACGACCCTGGGGGAGCGTGCCGTGGGATCCACGGTCAACCTCGAGGTCGACCTCCTGGCCAAGTACGTCGCCAAGTACGTCGAGCGCCTCGTGGGAGCCCACACCGCGGGCACGTCACAGGGGAAGTAGGAGCAGGTGGAGGGCTTCGAGCACATCGAGCGGGCGATCGCCGACATCGCCGCGGGCAAGGCCGTGGTCGTCGTCGACGACGAGGACCGCGAGAACGAGGGCGACCTCGTGTTCGCCGCCGAGTGCGCGACGCCCGAACTCGTGTCGTTCATGGTGCGCTACACGTCGGGGTACGTCTGCGTGCCGCTGACGGGCGAGAGCTGCGACCGGCTCGACCTGCCGCCCGCGCACTCGATCAACCAGGACCGGCACGGCACCGCGTACACGGTGTCGGTCGACGCCCGCGAGGGCATCGGCACCGGCATCTCGGGCATCGACCGGGCGCACACGATCCGCGTGCTCGCGAACCCGGAGTCGGGGCCCACCGACCTCTCGCGGCCCGGGCACGTCGTGCCGCTGCGCGCCCGCGACGGCGGCGTGCTGCGCCGCCCCGGGCACACCGAGGCCGCGGTCGACCTGGCGCGCCTCGCCGGCCTGGCCCCGGCGGGCGCCATCTGCGAGATCGTGTCGCAGAAGGACGACGGCGACATGGCCCGCTTCGACGAGCTGCAGGTCTTCGCCGACGAGCACGAGCTCTCCCTCATCACGATCAAGGATCTGATCGCCTACCGGCGGCGCTCGGAGAAGCAGGTCGTCCAGGTCGCGCACGCCAACATCCCGACCGACCACGGCACGTTCGTCGCCTACGGCTACGACTCCCTGCTCGACGGCATCGAGCACGTGGCGCTCGTCCACGGTGAGATCGGCGACGGCGAGGACGTGCTGGTCCGTGTCCACTCCGAGTGCCTCACCGGCGACGTCCTGCGCTCGCGGCGCTGCGACTGCGGGCCCCAGCTCGACGCGGCGATGGCGGCGGTCGTGGCCGAGGGCCGCGGCGTCGTGCTCTACGTGCGGGGACACGAGGGCCGCGGCATCGGTCTGATCCACAAGCTGCAGGCCTACCAGCTGCAGGACGCGGGCGCGGACACCGTCGACGCCAACCTCGCGCTCGGCATGCCCGCCGACGCCCGCGACTACGGCACCGGCGCGCAGATCCTCGCCGACCTCGGCATCCGGTCCATGCGCCTGCTGACCAACAACCCCGAGAAGCGGGCCGGGCTCGAGGGCTACGGCCTGGAGATCCTCGGCCGCGTGGCCCTCCCGGCGCGGGCGACCCCGGAGAACCTGCGCTACCTGCGCACCAAGCGCGACCGCATGGGCCACGACCTCGAGGGCCTCGACACCGAGGACGACGGGGTCGTCGCGCAGCCGGCCGACGGTGAGCAGGCCGTGGGCGGGACGCGGGCGTGAGCGGCGAGGGGCGCCCGGAGGCGGAGGTCCCGGACGCGGCCGGCCTGACGCTGGGCATCGCGGTGACGCGGTGGAACGCGATGATCACCGACGTGCTGCTCGAGCGCGCCCGCGACGCGGCCGCCAAGGCCGGGGTGGCGGAGCCGACGGTCGTGCGCGTCGCCGGTGCCATGGAGCTCCCGGTGGTGTGCCAGGGGCTCGCCGAGCACCACGACGCGGTCGTCGGGCTCGGCGTCGTCATCCGGGGCGAGACCCCGCACTTCGACTACGTCTGCGATGCCGTCACCGCCGGCCTGCTGCGCGTCGGCCTCGACGCCCGCACCCCGGTGGGCAACGGAGTGCTGACCGTCGACGAGGAGGCGCAGGCCTGGGCCCGCGCCGGCACCCCGACCTCGAGCGAGGACAAGGGCTTCGAGGCCACCGTCGCGGCCGTGGACGCGGCGCTGACGCTGCGGGGGTTGGCGGGAGACGCCGGAGGGAGCCCGCCGATGGGGAAGCCGAGCTCGACCCGGGGGGCGTCGTGACCAGTCCCGTCGTACCGCCCGAGGGCCTCGACCTCGGCGAGGTCGAGCTCGAGGTCCGCCCGGTGCGGATCCGCTGGGTCGCCTGGGTGCTCGCCGTCTTCCTCTTCGCGTTCTTCGGCGCGGGCGCGCTCCTGGTGTTCGTGGAGTCGTCGGGCTTCAACTTCCGGCCCGCCGACCAGGTCGCGATGGTCGTGCTCGGGACCTTCCTCGCCGGCTGCGCGCTGCTGTTCACCCGCCCCCGGCTGCGGGCGGGACCCGGCGGGGTCGAGGTACGCGCCACGATCCTCACCCGCCGCGTGCCGTGGTCCGGGGTCCTCGCCGTGAGCTTCCCCGACGGCGCGCAGTTCGCGCGTCTCGAGCTGCCCGACGACGAGTACCTGACGATCTCGGCGCTGCAGGCCGTCGACCGGGGCCACGCGGCGCGCGGGGTGAGCGCGCTGCGCAAGCTGCACGCGCAGTACCACTGATGGGCGTCTACGACTCGCTCTTCCGGCACGTCGCGACGCGTGTGCCCGCCGAGCTGACCCACCGCGTCGGCGTGACGGCGCTGCGGGCGGCCACCCCGCTGCTCCCGTCCGAGGGCCCGGAGGCCGGACCCGTCGAGGCCATGGGCCTGCGCTTCGCCAACCCGCTCGGCGTGGCCGCCGGCTACGACAAGGACGCCGAGGGTGTGCGGGGGCTCGCGCGCCTGGGGTTCGGTGCGGTCGAGGTCGGCACGGTGACCGCGCGGGCGCAGCCGGGCAACCCCCGGCCACGGCTGTTCCGGCTGCCCGCCGACCGCGCGCTGGTCAACCGGATGGGGTTCAACAACGCCGGCGCCGACGTCGTCGCCGCCCGGCTCGCGACGCTGCGGGAACGGGGCGCGGGGACCGTCGTCGGCGTCAACATCGGGCGCTCCAGGACCGCCACCGACGCCGTGGCGGACTACCGGTACTCGGCGCGGATCCTCGGCCCGCACGCCGACTACGTCGTCGTCAACGTCAGCTCGCCGAACACGCCGGGTCTGCGCGACCTCCAGGGCGTCGACGCCCTGGAGCCGTTGCTCGCCGCGGTGCGCGCCGAAGTGGGGTCGACGCCGCTGCTGGTGAAGATCACCGCCGACCTCGACGACGAGGGCGTGGACGCCGTCGCCGACCTCGCGACGGCCCAGGGACTCGACGGGATCGTCGCCACCAACACCACCGTGGCGCGCACGGGCCTCGCGTCGCCGGCCGACGTCGTCGCCGCGGCCGGGTCCGGTGGCCTGTCGGGTGCCCCGCTCGTGGGACCGGCCCGCGCGGTGCTCGCCCGGCTGCGGGAGCGGGTGGACGGCCGGTTGACGCTCGTCTCGGTCGGCGGCATCGACTCCGGCGAGGAGGCGCGCGCCCGTCTCGAGGCCGGCGCGACGCTCGTCCAGGCGTACACGGGGTTCGTCTACGGGGGTCCGGCGTGGCCCCGGCGGGTGCTGGGCGAGCTGGCGGGTACCTCGCCGCCGTGACCGCTCCGCTGCGCGCCCCCGCCCGCCGGCCCCAGGTCGTGCTGTTCGACCTCTTCGAGACCTGCCTGCAGCTCGAGGGCCTGCGACCACGCTTCGAGGCGCTCGGGCGGCCCGGCCACGAGCTGGAGCTGTTCTTCGCGCGCCTGCTGCACCAGGGCATGGCGATGACGCTGGCGGGCGAGGCGCCGCCGTTCGCCGTGGTGGCCGCGGACATGCTGCGACGCACGAGCGGGCGCGACCTCACCGACGCCCAGGTCGCGTCGGTGCTCGACGGCTTCGGGGAGCTGCCGGTGCACCCTGACGCGGCGCCGGCGCTGCGTCGGCTCGCCGAGGCCGGGGTGCCCGCGTACGGGTTCACCCACGGGTCGGCGGAGGTCGCGGGTGCGGCGCTGGCCGCCGGCGGGGTGCGCGACCTGCTCGCCGACGTGATGTCGTGCGCGGAGCTGAAGTCGTTCAAGCCCCCGGCGCGCGTGTACCACTGGGCGTGCGAGCGGATCGCGACGCCGCCGGCGCGGACGGCCCTGGTCGCCGTGCACTCGTGGGACGTCCACGGCGCGGTGTCGGCGGGGATGATCGGGGCCTTCTGCGAGCGCCTGGAGGGCCGGATCCCCGACGCCGTCGCCATCCCGCACGTCACCGGCCCCGCCCTCGACGAGGTCGTCGAGGGCCTGCTCGCCCTCCCGGTGGAGCCGACGCCCTGACGGAGGTGAGCGATGTTCCCGGCGATCACCATGAAGGCCGCTCACTGTCGCTCCCTGTCCGCTCCCTGTCGCTCACCCGGACCCTCACCCGGCGGTGACGGGGGGCGCGGGCAGACTGAGGGCGCACCACGATCACTCCCTGCACCACGACGATCACGGAGGTGTCGGTGCCCACCACCACCGGACCCACCCGCCGCACGGTCCTCTGCGGGCTCGCGGTCGCCCTCACCGCGCCCGGTGCGCTCGCCGCGTGCTCGTCGGGTGGCGGCGGGACGGCCGCCCCGGCCCCCGCGCCGAGCTCGCCGCCGGCGCCGACGCCCGGCGGCGGCACGCCCGTCTCGTCCATCCCTGTCGGCGGGGGCACGATCGTCACCGCCGGTGACCGCGAGATCCTCCTCGTGCAGCCGACGGCCGGGGAGTTCGCGGGCTTCGACGCCGCCTGCCCGCACCAGGGCACGACGGTCGACCCGCCGGAGAACGGCGTCATCACCTGCCCGAACCACTTCAGCCAGTTCGACGCCACGACCGGCGCGCTGCGGAAGGGCCCGGCCGACACCGGGCTCACCGAGGTGCCCGTCAGCGTCGTGGACGGCACCGTGCAGGTGTCCTGACGCGTGCTCGCCCTGCACGCCCTCTGGTCGCCGGGACGCGGCGTCTGCGTGTGGGCCGAGGACCCCGACCTCCCGCCCCGTAGCACCAGCCGCGCCCGCCGGGGCGCCCGCCCGCACCCATTCGCGGTACCGGCCGAGCGCCTGGCCGTCGTGTGGGGCACGACGACGGCGACCGCCGGCGTCGCGGTCCTCGCCCTGCCCTCGGACCCGGACGCGCCGCGCGACTCCGACGACCTCGACCGCTCCGGAGCCGGCCACGGGCCCCGGGACGCCCCCGGTGCCCCCGGTGCCCCCGTCCTCGCCGACTGGACCGTCCCGGTGCTCGAGCTCCCGCCCGGGGCCCCGCCCCCGCCGGCACCGGAGGGGACGCGAGCGAGCCCGTCGGTGGCCGCACTGCGGGCCGTCGACGCGCTGGCCGCCGACCTCGTCTCGCGGGGCCGGGTGCTCCCGGAACCGGACGAAGGGACCCTGGTCTGGCGCCCCGTCCTCCAGGGCTCCGACCTCGTCGCCGCCGACACCCTCGCCGCCGCGCTGCCGCCGGTCTGCCGCTGCGAGCGCGTGCCGGGGGAGGAGCCCGCGAGCGCCCCGGCGGTCGTGGAGGGTGCGCTGGCCGCGGCGGTCGACGCCCACGCCCGCGCCCGGGTCACCGGGTCCGGGGAGCTCGCCGCGGCTCCGGACTGGGCGCACGCGCTCGGCGACGAGCCGGTGCTCGGCGACCCCGCCCCGCCCGACGCCCTCGCCGCCGGGCTGCGCCGCTGGGCGGTCGTCGGCGCCCCGCACGCCGGGCCGGCGCGGGTGTCGTTCCGGCTCGACGAGGTGGTCGTCGACCGTCTCGGGCACGCGCTCGACGAGCCCGAACCGGTCTTCCGGCTGACGTTCTCGCTGCAGTCGACCCAGGACCCGAGCCTCACTGTCGACGCCGACACCGTGTGGCGCGACCCCACGGCGCTGCGCCGCTGGCTCGACGATCCCGCCGAGGTCCTGCTCGGCGAGCTCGGCCGCGCCGCCCGCGTCTACCCCGAGCTCGGCGACGCGCTGCGCGTCCCGCGGCCCGGCAGCATGGACCTCGACCTCGCCGGCGCCCACCAGTTCCTCGCCCACGTCGCCGCCGACCTCGACCGCGCCGGCTTCGGCGTCCTGCTCCCCGCCGGCTGGCGGTCCGGCCCCGCGCGGCTGGGGTTGGCCGCGGCCGGCGGGCACGCCGAGCGCCCGGACGGTGTCGTCGACACCGGCGCCACGATCGGCCGCGACGACCTCGTCGACTTCTCCTGGCGCCTCGCGGTCGACGGCGAGGAACTCACCGACACCGAGATGGACGCCCTCGTGCGGGCCAAGGCGCCGCTGGTGCGCCTGCGCGGGCACTGGGTCGCCCTCGACGCGGACCGCCTCCGCGACGGCCTCGCCTTCCTCGCCGAGCGGCGCGACCGCCCGACCGTCGGCGACGTCCTCCACCTCGCGATCACGCACCCCGACGACGTCCCCGCGCCGCTGCCCGTCGAGTCGCTGCGCCTGGACGGCGAGCTCGGCGACCTCCTCGCCGGCGGCAGCACCCTCGAGCCCCTCGACACCCCCGCCACCGTCCGCGCCACCCTGCGGCCCTACCAGCGCCGCGGGCTGTCGTGGCTCGCCTTCCTCGCGGGTCTGCGACTGGGCGGCGTGCTCGCCGACGACATGGGGCTGGGCAAGACGCTGCAGGTCCTGGCCCTGGAGGCGCACGAGCGGGCCGGGCACGACGTCGCTCCTGATCCTGGACCCGGCCCGACCCTGCTCGTGTGTCCCACCTCGGTGGTCTCCACGTGGCGCCGCGAGGCCGAGCGGTTCGTGCCGGAGCTGCGGGTCGCGGTGCACCACGGCGCCGCGCGCAGCGACCCCGCCGCGGCGGCCGCCGACGCCGACCTCGTCGTCACCTCCTACGGCACGCTCGTCCGCGACATCGACACCCTGGGCGACGTCGCCTGGCACCGGGTGGTGCTCGACGAGGCCCAGATGGTCAAGAACAACCGCTCCCGCGGGGCGAAGGCCGTCCGGCGCCTCGACGCCGAGCACCGCCTCGCGCTCACCGGCACGCCCGTCGAGAACCGCCTCGCCGAGCTCTGGTCGATCATGGACGCGGTGAACCCCGGCATGCTCGGGAGCGCCACCGCCTTCCGCGAGCGCTACGCCGTGCCCGTGGAGCGCCACGGCCGGACCGACGTCGCCGAGGATCTGCGCCGGCGGACCCGCCCGTTCCTGCTCCGGCGCCTCAAGACCGACCCCACCGTCGTCGACGACCTGCCCGACAAGATCGAGACCGTCGAGCGGTGCGGGCTCACCGGCGAGCAGGCCTCGCTCTACCGCGTCGTCGTCGACGAGATGCTCGACAGGCTCGACGACCCGTCGACCAGGGGGGAACCCGGCATCGAGCGCCGCGGCCGGGTGCTCGCCGCGATGACCAAGCTCAAGCAGGTCTGCGACCATCCCGCGCTGCTGCTACAGGACGGCTCCCCGGTCGGGCGGCGCTCCGGGAAGATCGCCCGGCTCGAGGAGATCCTCGCCGAGGTGCTCGCCGCCGGCGACAAGGCGCTGCTGTTCACCCAGTTCGCGGCGTTCGGGGACATGCTCGCCCCCCACCTCGCGGCCCGCTTCGACACCGAGGTCGCCTGGCTGCACGGCGGGGTGTCGCGGAGCGCCCGCGACGCGATGGTCGAACGCTTCCAGTCCGGCCACCAGGATGGATCGGGGGGTCCCTCGCTCTTCCTGCTCTCGCTGCGCGCGGGCGGCACCGGCATCACGCTCACGGCCGCGCAGCACGTCGTGCACCTCGACCGCTGGTGGAATCCCGCGGTCGAGGACCAGGCGACCGACCGCGCGTTCCGCATCGGCCAGAAGCGCACCGTGGGTGTGCGCAAGCTCGTCTGCGCGGGCACGCTGGAGGAGCGGATCGACGAGCTCGTCGCGAACAAGCGCGCGTTGGCCGACCTCGCGGTGCGCGACGGGGAGGACTGGCTCGCCGACCTCTCGACCGACGAGCTCGCGAAGGTGCTCACCCTCGACGCGGAGCCCGAGGAGTTGGACGACGACGATGGTGCGTGAGACGTGGTCGGGGCCCCGGTTCTCGGAGAGGTTCGAGGAGTTCGGCAGGCGCAAGCCCGTCGAGGACGGCATCGTCGCGCGCAGCCGGCGCGGCGACATCGGCGAGTCCTGGTGGTCGGGCCGCTTCCTCGCGGTGCTCACGGCGCTCGGCGTCGGCGGGCGCCTCGCGCGCGGCAAGACCTACGCGCGGGCGGGGCAGGTCGTCGACCTCGCCATCGACCCCGGCGCGATCACCGCGACCGTCCAGGGCAGCCGCGACGAGCCCTATCGCGTGCGCATCGGGCTGCGCCCCTTCGCCGACGAGGCGTGGGACGCGGTGCTCGACGCCCTGGCCGCCGACTCCTGGTACGCGGCCGCCCTGCTCGCCGGGGAGGTCCCCGACGACCTCGAGGACGTCCTCGCGCGCGTGGGCCTCTCGCTCTTCCCGCAGGGCTCGGCGGAGCTCCCGATGGACTGCTCGTGCCCCGACTGGTCGGTGCCGTGCAAGCACCTCGCGGCCGTCGCGTATCTCGCCGCCGAGGAGTTCGACGTCGACCCGTTCGCCCTGCTGCGCTGGCGGGGCCGCGATCGCGCCACGCTGCTCGCCGCGCTGCGCGACCGCCGCGACGCGGGCGCAGGCGCGCCGACCGCGCTCGAGGACCTGCTCGACCGCTTCCACCGCCCCGGCGTGCCGATCCCGGAGCCCCCGGATGCCTCCCGCGCCCCGGCCTGCGACGCCCTGCTCGACGATCTGCCGCCGCTGACCCTCGACGACGGCACCGACGTCCGCGAGGTGCTGCGCCCGCTGTATCGGCGTCTCGCCGAGCCGGGTGTCGGGGACGTGGGGTAGGAGTGGACCGGTGGAGTCCGATCAGACCCCTGAGACCGAACGAGCCACCGCGCCGCTGACCATCCTCGTGATGGTCGCCCACCCCGACGACATCGACTTCGGCAACGGCGGCTCGGTCGCGACGTGGACCGACGCGGGGCACCGCGTCGTCTACTGCCTGATCACCGACGGCGACGCGGGCGGTTTCGACGAGGAGGTCAGCCGCGCCGACATGGCGACCCTGCGCCGCGAGGAGCAGCGCGCTGCGGGCGCGATCCTCGGGGTGGACGAGTGCCACTTCCTCGGTTGGCCCGACGGGCGGCTCTACGTGACCCACGAGCTGCGCCGCGACCTCGCGCGCGTCATCCGCCAGGTCCGCCCGGACCGGGTCGTCACCCAGTCCCCGACGCGCGACCTGCGCTCGATGTACGGCAGCCACCCCGACCACACCGCGGCCGGCGAGGCCGTGATGTGCGCGGTCTATCCGGACGCCCGCAACCCGTTCGCCCACCCGGAGCTCCTCGCCGAGGAGGGCCTGGCGGCGCACACGGTCGCCGAGGTGTGGATCGGCCACACGGGCGAGGGCGCCGACCACTACGTCGACACGACCGACGCCTTCGACCGCAAGGTGGACGCCCTGCGGGCCCACAAGAGCCAGACCGCGCACATGGACGACCTGCGCGGGCGCATGTGGGGGTGGGGCCGCTCGCAGGCGAAGGCCGCCGAGCTCGGGCCGAAGCGTCTCGCCGAGGGATACCTCGTCCTCGACACCCGGTAGGGCGCGACTGCCCGGGTGGTGCATCCGACCAGGTGAGCTGACGAGGTGAGCTGACGAGGTGAGCTGACGAGGTGAGCTACACAACGTCGCTCACGGTTTACCGGCGATACGCGAGCGGTCAACCTGGAAGGTGCCGCGAGGGGCCGACGTCGTCTCCACCTGACACGTCGGCACCGCTCCCCGGCCGTAGAGGAGAAACCTCATGAGCGACCTCCAGTGGCTCGGCAACCGCGTCCAGATGCAGGACATCGACGACACGGACCTCACCTATCTGCAGTGGCGCCGTCCGTGGCACGGCTCCCTGCGCGGCTTCCTCGTGGTGAGCTCGGAGGAGCGCGCGCTGGTGGAGGCAGCGGTCGACGAAGCGGCCGCCGGGCTCCGCGCGCACCCCACGCTCGACGCCGCCGGGCGGCCCACGAACCTCGAGGCGTTCTTCACCGAGGTGCTCGGCCGCCGGCCCGGCGAGCCCGCCCCGGCGGACGCCACTCCCGCCTGACCCGACACGACTCTCACGACGGCCCGCGAGCTCCGGCTCGCGGGCCGTCGTCGTGCCGGGCGATCCGCGGCGTACGAACCTGTACTTGAGTATTGATTCGGACCCCACCCTGTCCTAGGTTCCGAACACGAATCCGTACCCGAGTACGGGTTCGGAGAACCTGGGAGAGGACCGGCGATGAGCGCCCTGGACTACCGCAAAGGACTCCACGACCTCGGCGAGGGCTGCCACGCCTGGTTGCAGCCCGACGGGAGCTGGGGCTGGAGCAACGCCGGCCTGATCACGGGTTCGGGCACCTCGCTGCTCGTCGACACGCTGTTCGACCTCCCGCTGACCCGGGAGATGCTCGACGGGCTGCGGCCGATCACCGATACGCACCCGCTGCGGACGCTGGTCAACACCCACTCGGACCCGGACCACATCAACGGCAACGAGCTCGTCGCCTCGCGCGACGTGGAGATCCTCGCGTCGGCCGCGGCCGCCGAGCTGATGACGCAGGAGACCGTCGACGCGGTCGCGCTCGTCAAGCGTCTCGACGGGACGCTCGGGGACTTCGCCCGGCACATCTTCGGTCCGTTCGCGCTGGACGGGATCACCGCGACCGGCCCGGACCGGACCTTCACCGGCGAGGAGAGCGTCGACGTGGGCGGTCGCGAGGTCCGGCTCGTCCAGGTCGGGCCTGCCCACACGCCCGGCGACGCGCTCGTCCACGTGCCGGACGCGCGCCTGCTCTACGCCGGGGACATCCTCTTCGTCGGCGGCACCCCCATCGCGTGGGCCGGCCCGATCGACCGCTGGATCGCCGCCCTCGACCTCATCCTCGACCTCGACGTGACCGTGATCGTTCCCGGCCACGGACCGGTCAGCGGCAAGCCCGAGGTCTCGCTGATGCGCGAGTACCTCGTGACCGTCCAGACCCAGGCGCGCCGGCGCTACGAGGACGGCCTCGACGTCGACGCGGCGATCGAGTCGATCGAGCTCGGCAAGTTCGCGGGGCTCCCGGAGCACGGCCGCCTCGCCCAGAACGTCCTCAACGTCTACCAGCAGCTCGACCCGACGATCCCGCGCCCGGACCGGCTGACGGTGCTCACCAAGATCGCCGCGCTCGAGGGCTTCGCGCCCGACACGTTCACGCAGGCCACGGCCACCCCCGCCTCCTGACCCCAAGGACCCGATCATGACCGTTCGCACCACCCACGTCGGCAGCCTCCCGCGCCCGGAGACGCTGACCCGCCTGATGTACCTCCACCAGGAGGGCCGGGGCGACGCTGATTTCACGGTCGAGCTCGACGCCGCGATCACCGACGCCGTGCACGACGTGGTGGCGATGCAGCACGGGGCCGGCATCGACGTCGTGTCCGACGGCGAGATGGGCAAGCCGGGCTTCGTCAACTACGTCCGCGAGCGCCTCGACGGGTTCGGCGGGCAGGCCGGGGCCTGGAGCATCGACGACCTGGAGGCCGCGCCGGAGCTCGCGATCGCGCAGTACGGCGGGGAGGCCGGCGCACACATCATGCCCGCGAACTGCGTGGGCCCGGTGAGCTACACGGGCGCCGCCGCGGTGCAGAAGGACATCGACACCCTGCGCCTCGCGCTCGACAAGACCGGTCACTCCGGCTCGGGTGACGCGTTCATGCCCGCCGCGGCGCCGGGCTGCATCGCCACGTGCAGCCCGAACCTGTACTACCCCGACTACGACAGCTACCTCGACGCGCTCGCCGACGCGATGGCGCACGAGTACCGGGCGATCGTCGACGCGGGCCTGGTCCTGCAGCTCGACTGCCCGGACATCCCGATGGCCGGGCACACGCAGTTCTGGTGTCGCGACGAGGTCCAGCGCCTCGGGCTCGTCGGCTTCGCCGAGCGCCACATGGCGGCCATCGACCGCGCCCTCGAGGGCATCGACCCCTCCCGGGTGCGCCTGCACCTGTGCTGGGGCAACTACGAGGGCCCGCACCACTTCGACGCCCCGCTCGCCGAGCTGCTCCCGCCGGTGCTCGCCGGCCGACCGCAGACGATCTCGTTCGAAGCCGCGAACCCCCGCCACGAGCACGAGTGGGCCGACGTCGCGGAGATGACGATCCCCGACGACACGGTCCTGCTGCCCGGGGTCGTGGACACCCTCAACAACATCGTCGAGCACCCGCGGCTCATCGCGCAGCGCCTCGAGCGCTTCGCGAAGGTCGTCGGGACCGACCGCGTCATGGCCGGCACCGACTGCGGCTTCGGCACGTTCGTCGGGTTCGGGCGGGTCGGTCCGACGGTCGCGGAGATGAAGCTGCGGGCCATCGCGGAGGGGGCGGCACTGGTCCGCTCCTAACGCGTGGTCCCGGCGCGGCGTCACGCCGACACGCCGCGACACGCCGCGCGACACGCCGATTCCACCCATCCGGGTGCACGCCGGGTCTCCGGACGGACGCGCCTACGCTGGGGGCCATCATGGCCGACCCCCAGACGTACCGACCCGCGACGGGGAGCATCCCGGAGGCGCCCGGCGTGTACCGGTTCTCGGACGAGAACGGGCGCGTCATCTACGTGGGCAAGGCCAAGAGCCTGCGCAGCAGGCTCAACTCCTACTTCGCCGACGTGGCCGGGCTGCACCCGCGCACGCGCCGCATGGTGACCACCGCGGCGGCCGTGCAGTGGACGGTGGTCACCACCGAGGTCGAGGCCCTCCAGCTCGAGTACAACTGGATCAAGGAGTTCGACCCGCGGTTCAACGTGCGCTACCGCGACGACAAGACCTACCCGGTCCTCGCGGTGACGCTGAACGAGGAGTACCCGCAGCTGCGGGTCTACCGGGGCCCGCGGCGCAAGGGCGTCCGGTACTTCGGGCCCTACGCGCACGCCTGGGCGATCCGCGAGACGGTCAAGCTCCTGACCCGGGTGTTCCCGGCCCGCCAGTGCTCCGGTGGGGTGTTCAAGCGGCACGGGCAGATCGGGCGCCCGTGCATGCTCGGCTACATCGACAAGTGCGCGGCGCCCTGCGTCGGCCGGGTCAGCGCCGAGGAGCACCGCGAGATCGTCCTCGACTTCTGCGACTTCCTCGGCGGGCACACCGACCAGCTGATCGGCCGCATCGAGAAGGACATGCAGGTCGCCGCGGCCGACATGGACTTCGAGAAGGCCGCGCGGCTGCGCGACGACGCCGGCGCGCTCAAGCGGGTCGTCGAGAAGCAGGCGGTCGTGCTCGGTGACGGCACCGACGCCGACGTCGTCGCGTTCGCCACCGACCAGCTCGAGGCCGCGGTGCAGGTGTTCCACGTCCGCGGCGGGCGGGTGCGCGGCCAGCGTGGCTGGGTGGTCGAGACCGAAGCCGACAGCGACGTCGCGGACCTCGTGGGGCAGTTCCTCTCGCAGTTCTACGGAGAGCAGGCCGCGCTCGCGGGGTCGGCCGACGACGCCGCGCAGCCCGTGCCGCGCGAGGTGCTCGTCCCCGTCCTGCCGCCGGACAACGCCGCGATCTCCTCGTGGCTCACCGAGCTGCGGGGCTCGCGGGTGTCGCTGCGCGTCGCCCAGCGCGGCGACAAGCGCACGCTCGCCGAGACCGTGGAGCGCAACGCCCGCGAGGAGCTGACTCGGCACAAGCTCCGCCGCGCCGGCGACCTCACCGCCCGCAGCGCGGCGCTCGAGGAGCTCCAGGAGCAGTTGGGCCTCGACACCGCGCCCCTGCGCATCGAGTGCACCGACGTCTCGCACGTCCAGGGCTCCGACGTCGTCGCGAGCCTCGTGGTGTTCGAGGACGGCCTGGCGAAGAAGGCCGACTACCGGCGCTACTCGATCCGCGGCGGGGCCGAGGGCGGCGACGTCGCGGCGATCGCCGAGGTGGTGCGCCGGCGGTTCTCCCGCTACCTGCAGGAGACGGAGCGATCAGGGGAGCAGGCCGACGGAGGGGCGCCGGCCTCGGGCGAGATCGACCCCACCGACGACGGTCCGCGTGCCACAGACGGATTTCGGCACGGCATCGACCCGACCACCGGGCGCCCGCGGAAGTTCGCGTACCCGCCGAACCTGCTCGTCGTCGACGGCGGCGCCCCCCAGGTCGCGGCGGCCGCGGAGGTGCTGAGCGAGCTCGGCGTCACCGACGTCGCCGTGGTCGGGCTGGCCAAGCGCCTCGAGGAGGTCTGGCTGCCCGGCGAGGAGGACCCGGCGATCCTGCCGCGGCAGAGCGAGGCGCTCTACCTGCTCCAGCGCATTCGCGACGAGGCGCACCGGTTCGCGATCACCTACCACCGCCACAAGCGCTCGACACGGATGACCGCGTCCGTGCTCGACGGGGTGCCGGGGCTCGGCGAGGCCCGGCGCACCGCCCTGCTCAAGCACTTCGGCTCGGTCAAGAAGCTGCGCGCCGCCTCGGTCGAGGCCATCACGGAGGTGCCCGGCATCGGGCGGCGCACCGCCGAGGCGGTGCTGGCGGCGCTGAACGACGGAGACATCCAGGGGAGCGCGCCCACAGGGGAGCGGAGCTCGACCGTCGAGGACGGGGGGACGACATGACCGGACGCGCGGTGCCGCCGGTGCACCCCGCGCACCCGGGTGGGATCGAGGTCGCGATCGTCTCGGGCCTCTCGGGGGCCGGGCGCAGCACGGCCGCCAAGGTGCTCGAGGATCTCGGCTGGTTCGTCGTGGACAACCTGCCGCCCGAACTCATCGAGACGATGGTCGACCTCGGCGCGCGCTCGTCGGGTCAGGTCACGCGCATCGCGGTGGTGATGGACGTGCGCAGCCGCGCGTTCACCGCGGACCTCGGGGCCGTGATCAAGGAGCTGGACGCGCGCGGCCACCGCCCGCGGGTGCTGTTCCTCGACGCGTCGGACGCGGTGCTCATCCGCCGGTTCGAGTCCAACCGCCGCTCGCACCCGCTGCAGGGCGACGGCCGGATCAGCGACGGGATCCGCGCCGAGCGCGAGCTGCTGGCGCCGCTGCACGACCACGCCGACCTCGTCGTCGACACCTCGAACCGGTCGGTGCACCAGCTGCGCACGGCCATCGAGGCGGCCTTCGGCGACGAGGCGGCCGACGTCGGGCACAGCGTCACCGTCGTCTCGTTCGGCTACAAGCACGGCCTGCCGCCGGACGCCGATCTCGTGGTCGACATGCGCTTCCTGCCCAACCCGCACTGGATCCCGGAGCTGCGCGAGCACGACGGGCGCGAGGCCGTGGTGCGCGACTACGTGCTCTCGCAGGAGGGCGCCGAGGAGTTCCTCGACCGCTACCTCGAGCTGCTGCGCCTCGTCGGGGCCGGCTACCGGCGCGAGGGCAAGCGCTACCTGACGGTCGCCGTGGGCTGCACCGGCGGCAAGCACCGCAGCGTCGCGGTGGCCGAGGAGCTCGCCCGCCGCATGTCGGGCGAGGACGGCGTGCGCGTGACGGTGTCGCACCGCGACGTGGGGCGCGAGTGAGCGGGCCGGGCGGGGTGTCACCGCCGAGGCCGTTGACGGCCGTGGCCCTCGGCGGGGGCCACGGGCTGCACGCGACACTGTCCGCGCTGCGGCGGCTGACCGACGACATCACCGCCGTGGTCGTGGTCGCCGACGACGGCGGCTCGTCGGGCCGGATCCGCCGCGAGCTGGACATCCTGCCGCTGGGTGACCTGCGGATGGCCCTCGGCGCGCTGTCCGGGCAGGAGCACCCGGGCCCGGAGACGACCCTGTGGCAGCGGGTGTTCGAGCACCGCTACGGCGGCCACGGCGCGCTCGCCGGCCACGCCGTCGGCAACCTCGTGCTCGCCGGCCTGCTCGAGGTCCTCGACGACCCGGTGGCCGCGCTCGACCAGGCCTGCCGCCTGCTCGGCGTCACCGGCCGGGTGCTGCCGATGAGCCCGTTCCCGGTCGACATCGAGGCCGACGTCACCGGCATCCAGCCCGGTCGGCAGAGCCCGTCGGGCAGCGACGGCGGTGACCGGGGGGGCCGGGACGTCGCCCACCGCATCCGCGGCCAGGTCGCCGTGGCGACGACACCGGGGCGCGTGCAGCAGGTGCGCCTCGACCCCCGCCGGCCCAGGGCGTGCCCGGCGGCCTGCGAGGCACTGCGGGCCGCGGACGTCATCACCCTCGGACCGGGGTCGTGGTTCTCCAGCGTGCTGCCGCACCTGCTCGTGCCGGAGCTGTTCAGCGCGCTGGTCGAGAGCGAGGCCCGCCGGGTCCTCGTGCTCAACCTCGCCCCGCAGCCCGGCGAGACGGCGGGCTTCTCGCCCGAGCAGCACCTCGAGGTGCTCGCCGCACACGCGCCGCGCCTGCGCCTCGACGTCGTCGTCGCGGACACCGCCGCCGTCCCCGAGCCCGACCTGCTGCGCCGCGGGGCCGAGGCCTTCGGCGCAGAGCTCCTGCTCACCACCGTCGGGGCCGCCGACGGCAGCCCTCAGCACGACCCCGATGCCCTCGCATCGGCCCTCGCCGAGGCCGCCCGTCACCGGGTCGAGCACCACGCCCGGACCGGTTCGCCCGGCGGCCCGCCGACCAACGGCACGACCGCTCACGGGGGCGTGACCGTGCCCGGGGCCGATCCCGCCCGCCCGCACCAGGAGGAGGACCGAAGGTGGCCATGACCGCAGCGGTCAAGGACGAACTCAGCCGCCTGGCGGTGACGAAGACGTGTTGCCGCCGAGCCGAGGTCGCGGCCCTCCTACGCTTCGGCGGGGGCCTGCACATCGTCGGGGGGCGGGTCGTCGTCGAGGCCGAGCTGGACACCGGCGCCGGCGCCCGTCGCCTGCGCGGGGAGATCCACGACCTGTACGGGCACAACCCCGAGGTGCACGTGCTGTCCCAGGGCGGGCTGCGCAAGGGCACGCGCTACGTCGTGCGGGTCGCCGCGGACGGCGACTCCCTCGCCCGCCAGACCGGCCTGCTCGACCCGCGCGGGCGCCCGGTCCGCGGCCTGCCGCCGCAGGTCGTCTCGGGCGGCGTGTGCGACGCGGAGGCCGCGTGGCGCGGGGCGTTCCTCGCCCACGGATCGCTCACCGAGCCCGGCCGCAGCTCCGCGCTGGAGATCACCTGCCCGGGGATGGAGGCGGCGATGGCGCTGGTCGGCGCCGCCCGCCGGCTCGGCGTGGTCGCCAAGGCCCGCGAGGTCCGCGGCGCCGATCGGGTGGTGGTCCGCGACGGCGACGCGATCGGCGCGCTGCTCACCCGCCTGGGCGCGCACACCTCGGTGCTGGCGTGGGAGGAGCGCCGCATGCGCCGCGAGGTGCGCGCGACGGCCAACCGTCTCGCGAACTTCGACGACGCCAACCTGCGCCGTTCGGTGAAGGCGGCCGTCACCGCGTCGGCGCGCGTCAACCGGGCGCTGGAGCTGCTCGGCGACGAGGTGCCCGACCACCTGGTGCAGGCCGGCCGCCTGCGCGTCGAGCACGAGCAGGCGTCGCTGGAGGAGCTGGGCCAGCTCGCCGAGCCGCCCATGACCAAGGACGCCGTGGCCGGGCGGATCCGGCGCCTGCTGGCGATGGCGGACAAGAAGGCCAAGGACATGCGCGTGCCGGACACGTCCTCGGTGGTGACCGAGGAGATGGCCGAGATGGCCGACACCTGATCCGGCCCCGTGACGTCGTTCGCGGCACCGGGACGGGAGCGCCGGATTCGTTAAGGTGCGGCGCGAGAGGGGAGACCCCCCTGGCGAGACGACCGAGGCACGAGAGGCAGGGCGAGGTTCAGTGACGGTCCGTATCGGGATCAACGGGTTCGGTCGTATCGGACGGAATGTGTTCCGCGCGCTCGAGAAGCAGCGCGCGGCGGGCACCGCCGACATCGAGGTGCTCGCGGTCAACGACATCACCGACAACAAGACGCTCGGGCACCTGCTCAAGTACGACTCGGTGCACGGCCGCTTCGACGGCACCATCGAGGTCTCCGACGACGCGCTCGTCGTCAACGGCCGCAGCATCCAGGCCCTCGCCGAGCGCGACCCGGCGTCGCTGCCGTGGGGCGACCTCGGCGTCGACGTCGTCATCGAGTCCTCGGGGATCTTCACTGACGCCGATTCGGCCGGGAAGCACCTCAAGGCCGGCGCCAAGAAGGTCGTCATCTCGGCCCCGGCCAAGGGTGAGGACCTCACGGTCGTCATGGGCATCAACGACTCGTCCTACGACGGCAGCCAGAGCATCCTGTCCAACGCCTCGTGCACCACCAACTGCGTCGCGCCGATGATCAAGGTGCTGCACGACGCGTTCGGTCTCGAGACCGGCTTCATGTCGACGATCCACGCCTACACCGGCGACCAGCGGATCCACGACGCTCCCCACAAGGACCTGCGTCGCGCCCGCGCCGCGGCGGACAACATCATCCCGACCACCACCGGTGCCGCTCAGGCCACCGCGCTGGCGCTGCCGGAGCTCGAGGGCCGCCTCAACGGCCTCGCCTACCGCGTGCCGGTCATCGACGGCTCGGTCACCGACCTCACCGCGACGCTGAACAGCGACGTCACGGTCGAGCAGGTCAACGCCGCGTTCAAGAAGGCCGCCGACGGCGAGCTGCGCAACGTGCTGGTCTACACCGAGGACCCGATCGTCTCCACCGACATCGTCGGCGAGCCCGCGTCCTGCACGTTCGACGCCGGCATGACCAAGGTGCTCGGCAACCGCACCGTGAAGATCGTCGGCTGGTACGACAACGAGTGGGGCTACTCCAACCGCGTCGTCGACCTGACCACGCTCGTGGGTTCCAAGCTCTGATGTCGGGACAGGTAGCGCAGCGGAGCCGGACCACGTGATGAAGACCCTGGACGACCTCATCGCCGACGGGGTGCAGGACCGGTTCGTGCTGCTCCGGGCCGACCTCAACGTCCCCGTCGACGGCTATACGATCACCGACGACGGCCGCATCCAGGCTGCGCTCCCGACGATCCGCAAGCTCCGCGAGGCCGGGGCGAAGCTCGTCGTCACCGCGCACCTCGGTCGGCCGAAGGGTGGCCCGCCGCCCGGGCGCGACCAGGTGGAGAGCCTCTCGGCGGTCGCCGGGCGGCTCGGCCAGCTGCTCGACGAGCGGGTGTTCCTCGCCAAGGACGTGGTGGGCGAGTCCGCCGAGAGCGTGGTCGGGCGCCTCGAACCCGGGGGGATCGCCATGCTGGCCAACGTGCGCTGCGACGCGCGCGAGACCGGCACCGCCGAGGAGCGCGAGCAGCTCGCGGGCGAGCTGGCGGCGCTGGTGCCCAGCCACGATCCCGACCGGGCGAGCGCGTTCGTCTCCGACGGCTTCGGCGTGGTGCACCGCGAGCAGGCGTCGGTGGTCGACGTGGCGCGCAGGCTCCCGGCCTACGCCGGCGACCTCGTCGCCCGCGAGACCGAGGTGCTGCGTCGGCTGGTCGGCGACCCCGCCCGCCCGTACGTCGTGATCCTCGGCGGCTCGAAGGTCTCCGACAAGCTCGGGGTGCTCTCGAACCTGCTGCCCAAGGTCGACAAGCTGCTGGTCGGCGGCGCGATGTGCTTCACGTTCCTCGCTGCGCAGGGCCACGACGTCGGCGGCTCGAAGCTCGAGTCCGACCAGATCGACACCTGCCAGGAGCTGCTGACCAAGTACGCCGACACGCTGGTGCTGCCGACCGACGTGGTGGTGGCGTCGGAGTTCTCGGCCGACGCGCAGACCCGCACGGTGTCGGTGTCGGAGATGGCTGACGCCGGGGCGGGCTGGCTGGGCCTCGACGTCGGCCCGGAGACCGTGCGGCTCTTCGGCTCGCACCTGACGGACGCGGCGACCGTGTTCTGGAACGGTCCGATGGGCGTGTTCGAGTTGGCACCGTTCGCAGCGGGCACCACCGGGGTCGCCGAGGCGGTCGCGGACTCGGACGCCTTCAGCGTCATCGGCGGCGGGGACTCGGCGTCGGCGATCCGCGCGGCGGGCCTGGACGAGAGCCGTTTCGGCCACATCTCGACCGGCGGCGGCGCCTCGCTGGAGTTCCTCGAGGGCCAGGTCCTGCCGGGCATCGCCGTGCTCGAATGATCGCCCCGTCGCTGCGCTCGCCCCGAGAGGAAGCCTGATGGCCCGCAAGCCGCTCATCGCCGGCAACTGGAAGATGAACCTCAACCACCTCGAGGCCATCGGGGTGACCCAGAAGCTCGCGTTCGCGCTGCCCGGCAAATACTTCGACGTCGTCGACGTCGCGGTGCTCCCGCCGTTCACCGACCTGCGCAGCGTCCAGACGCTCGTGGACGCGGACTCGATGCCGATCACCTACGGCGGCCAGGACCTCTCGCCGGAGGACTCCGGGGCGTTCACCGGTGACGTGTCGGGGGCGATGCTCGCGAAGCTCGGCTGCACCTGGGTGGTCGTCGGGCACTCCGAGCGCCGCACGATCCACGGCGAGGACGACGAGCTGGTCAACCGCAAGGTGCGCGCGGCCCTGCGCCACGGCCTCACCCCGATCCTGTGCCTGGGGGAGGGCGAGGAGGTCCGCGACGCCGGCGAGCACGTCGGGCACTGCACCGGTCAGCTCGACGCCGCGCTGAAGGGGCTCTCCGGCGACGACGTCGCGAAGATCGTCGTGGCGTACGAGCCGGTGTGGGCGATCGGCACCGGCAAGACCGCCGGCGTCTCCGACGCCCAGGAGGTGTGCCACGCACTGCGCGAGCGGGTCCGCGAGGTGCACGGCGGGCCGGTCGCCGACGGTCTGCGCATCCTCTACGGCGGCTCGGTGAAGGCGAACAACGTCGCCGACCTCGTCACGTCCGACGACGTCGACGGCGCCCTGGTCGGCGGCGCGAGCCTCGACCCGGAGGGCTTCGCGGAACTGTGCGCGCTGGCCGCGGGCGGGCCGCTTCCCTGACGTCCCGGGCACGATGCCCCGTTCGGGGGCCGGGTCGACGCCGTCCCGTCACCGGGGCGGGGTATCGTGCACGACAAGCGCCGATCCCGCACGTCGGGACGGCCAGAACCCCGCTCAGACCGGGCGGGGTCGGCACCCGGAGGTCTCGGACACCGACATGCGACTGTTCCTCGACATCCTGCTCATCGCGTCCAGCGTCCTGCTGGTGCTGCTGGTGCTGCTGCACCGCGGGCGGGGCGGCGGGTTGTCGTCGCTGTTCGGCGGCGGGGTCCAGTCGAGCCTGGCCGGGTCGAGCGTCGTCGAGAAGAACCTCGACCGGCTCACCCTGTTCGTGGGCGCCATCTGGCTGATCTCGATCGTCGGCACCGGGCTGCTCGTCAAGATCGAAGGCTGACGGGCGGCCCGGGCCTCCTGCGCCGGGCCGCCCCTGGACGCGGAGGTACTCCGGCGATGGCGACTGGCAACGCGATCCGAGGCACCCGGGTGGGTTCGGGCCCCATGGGGGAGTCCGAGCGCGGGGAGAGCGCGGCGCGCACCGTGATCTCCTTCTGGTGCTCCAACGGGCACGAGACGCGCCCGTCCTTCGCGGTCGACGCGGAGATCCCCACGTCGTGGGACTGCCCCCGCTGCGGGCTGCCGGCCAACACCGACGAGAAGAACCCGCCGCCGGCGAAGCGCACCGAGCCCTACAAGACCCATCTGGCCTACGTGAAGGAGCGCCGCTCCGACGCCGACGGCGAGGCGCTGCTCGACGAGGCGCTGGCGAAGCTGCGCGCCCGACGCGGCGAGAGCTGAGCCTTCTCCCGGGCTGCCCGCGCTGAGACGATCCAGGGCATGGCGGCCCCCACCGACGTCACCGACACCCGCTTCTCCCTCCCGCAGTCGGCCTTGCCGACGGCGTGGTTCAACGTGGCGCCGCATCTCGCGGCGCTGTACGGGGGACCGCTCGACCCGCCGCTGCACCCGGGGACGCGGGAGCCCGTCGGCCCCGACGACCTCGCCCCGCTCTTCGCGCAGGAGCTGATCGGTCAGGAGATGTCGGCCGACCCGTGGATCGACATTCCGGGTGAGGTCCTCGACGTCCTGCGCCTCTGGCGACCCACACCGCTGATCCGTGCCCGCCGCCTCGAGAAGGCGCTGGGCACCACCGCGCGGATCTACTTCAAGGACGAGTCGGTGTCGCCCGCCGGGTCGCACAAGCCGAACTCCGCGGTCCCCCAGGCGTTCTACAACGCCGAGGAGGGCATGACGCGCCTGTCCACCGAGACCGGCGCGGGCCAGTGGGGCACGGCGCTGGCGTTCGCGTGCGCGCAGTACGACCTCGAGTGCGCGGTCTACATGGTGCGCAAGAGCTTCGAGCAGAAGCCCTACCGCAAGGTGATCATGGAGACCTGGGGTGGCACGGTCGTCCCGTCCCCGATCGACGACCCCGGTCACCCCGGCTCGCTCGGCGCCGCGATCTCCGACGCGGTCCGCGACGCCGTCGGGCGCGACGACACGCACTACGCACTGGGCTCGGTGCTCAACCACGTGCTGCTGCACCAGACCGTCATCGGTCTCGAGGCGCAGCAGCAGCTGGCGAGCGCGGGGGAGATCCGCCCGGACGTCGTCGTCGCCCCGTGCGGCGGCGGCTCGAACCTCGGCGGCGTCGCGCTGCCGTTCCTGCCCGACCCGTCGGTCCGCCTGCTCGCGGCCGAGCCGGCCTCCTGCCCGACGCTCACCCGGGGCCGCTACGAGTACGACTTCGGCGACACCGCCGGGTTCACGCCGCTGATGAACATGTACACCCTCGGCCACGACTTCGTGCCGCCCGGCATCCACGCCGGCGGGCTGCGCTACCACGGCGACTCGCCGATCATCTCCAAGCTGGTCCACGAGGGCCGGATGGAGGCGGTGGCGCACCGCCAGCGCGCGGTGTTCGAGGCAGGAGTGCTGTTCGCCCGCGTCGAGGGCAAGGTCCCGGCGCCGGAGGCCGGCCACGCCATCGCGTCGGTGATCCAGGAGGCCGACGACGCGACGCAGGAGAACGAGGAGCGCGTGATCCTCTTCAACTATTGCGGCCACGGCCTGCTCGACCTCGCCGCGTACCAGGAGTATCTGTCGGGCGACCTCGTCGACGAGCCCTCGGTGTGACCCGGGGTTGCTGACCGAAGGGCACCGTCGGTCGGATAGACGGGCGAGGGGCGCCCTTCGTCGGAATCCCCACGACCCAGGGGTTCCACGCAGCGGGAGGTGCCTCGCCGACCGGCACCGTGCCGTGGTGGGGTGGCGGCATGGTGACCGTCCGCGAGGCGTCCCTCGCCGTACTGCGCCGCCACGGCATCACGACGATCTTCGGCAACCCGGGCTCGACCGAGCTGCCGATGTTCCGCGACTTCCCCGACGACTTCCGCTATGTGCTCGGCCTGCAGGAGTCGGTGGCGGTGGGCACAGCCGACGGGTACGCGCAGGGCACCGGGCGGGCGGCGCTCGTGAACCTGCACTCCGCCGCCGGGGTCGGGCACGGCCTGGGCAATGTGTTCACCGCGTTCCGCAACCGCACGCCGCTGGTGCTCGTCGCCGGCCAGCAGGCCCGCTCGCTGTTGACCGGCGAGCCGTTCCTGTTCGCCGAGCGCCCCGCGGAGTTCCCCGAGCCGTACGTCAAGTTCAGCCGCGAGCCGGCCCGCGCGATGGACGTGCCCGCGACGCTGGCCCGGGCGATCCACGTCGCCACGACCCCGCCGTGCGGCCCGGTGCTGCTCTCGGTGCCGGTGGACGACTGGGACCGGCCCGCCACGGCGGTGCCCGCGCACGCGGTGGCGGGGACGGTGGCCGGGGATCCCGACGTGCTCGCCGACATCGCCGACCGCCTCGCCGCTGCGCGCTCGCCCGCGTTCCTGGTCGGCGGTGAGGTGGACCGCGACGGCGCCTTCGCCGACGTGGTCGCGCTCGCCGAGCGGCACGCGGCAAGGGTCTACGTCGCGCCGATGTCCCCGCGCTGCGGCTTCCCCGAGCGCCACCGGCTCTTCGGCGGCTTCCTCCCCGCGGCGCACGACGGCATCCGCGCCGCGCTCGACGCCCACGATCTCGTGCTGGTGCTCGGGTCGCCGGTGTTCCCGTTCCACACCGAGGGCACTGGTCCGAGCGGTGGGCCGGGCGAGACCGCCGTGCCCGAGGGCACCGAGCTGGTGCAGCTCACCGAGGACCCGGCCCACGCGGCCTGGTCGCCCGTCGGGACCTCGGTGGTCACCGGCGTGCGGCACGGCGTGCGGGCGCTGCTCGGCGGGCCACCCCCGCCGGATCGCCCGCTGCCGGCTCCTGCCCCGTCGGTGGAGCGCGTCGCGGTGGACGGCGACGTCATCACCGAGGCGCTGCTGCTGCAGACCCTCGCCGACCTGCGCCCCGCCGACTCCGTGGTCGTCGAGGAGGCGCCGGCCACGCGCGGGCCGATGCACGCCCACCTGCCCTTCGACCGGGCCGGGAGCTTCTTCACCTGCGCGAGCGGGGGACTGGGCCACGGGCTGCCCGCCGCGGTGGGGATGGCGCTGGCGCGCTCGGAGCGGGTGATCGCGCTGGTCGGCGACGGCTCGGCCATGTACGGCATCCAGGCGCTCTGGTCGGCCGCGCAGCTCGGGGTGCCGCTGACGGTCGTCGTGGTGCACAACGCCCGCTACCGCGCCCTCGACCAGTTCGCCGAGCACTTCGGCATCACCAAGCCGGTGGGCACCGCGCTGCCCGGTCTGGACTTCGTGGCCCTGGCCGCCGGTCAGGGCGTCGCGGGCGTGCGCGTCGAGCATCCGGACGAGCTCGAGCCGGCCCTCGCCGACGCGTTGCGCGCGCCCGTGCCGAGGGTGCTCGACGTGATCGTGAGCTAGGCGGGTCTAATCCCTGACCACCACGACGGTGCACTCCGCGTGGATCACGGCGCTGAGGCCGACCGACCCGATGAACCGGCTCGCCAGCCCGCCCCGTCCGCGGTGCCCGACGACGAGCACCGACGCCCCGCGCGCGTGGTGGAGCAGCACCGTCGACGCCGGGCCCATGGCGACCTCGGCGCGGACCCCTGGGACGGGGAGCCCCTGGTCGCGGCGCGCCGCCGAGACCTCCTCGAGCGCGCCGCTCAGCTCGCGCTGCGCCGCGTCGTGCAGCACCTGCGCATCGGGGACGATCCCTTCCGCCGTCGACCACACGTCCGGTCCCGCGTAGGCGGTGATCGCGTGGACCCGGACGCCCCGGCGGGCCGCCTCGTCCATCGCGTAGCCGAGCGCGGCCCGCGAGCCGTCGCTGCCGTCCACTCCCACCGCGACGTCGCCTCCGGCCATGTCGCGCTCCTCCCGACCGTCACCAGGGAGCCCGATCATGCACCGCCACCGGAGGACCCGCGAGCGTCCGGTGCCGTGCTGAGGCATCCGTCCCCGAATGTCGGAGATCAGGAGTCGGTGGGCATGTTCCGCAGCTCGACCGGGGTGGACTTGATCACCGACGTGACGGTGGCCGCGTGGTCCTGCCAGATCTCGAGGACGCGGTCGAGGTCGGACACGTCGCGGACCTGCACGCGCAGGAGCAGGCAGTCCTCTCCGGTGATCTTGTGGCACTCGACGACCTCGGGCTGCCGGGCCGCGAGCTGCTCGGAGATCCTCCCCTGGCCCAGGGCCGGGCGGACGCGCACCCACGCGGCGATGGGGTAGCCGAGGGCCGCCGGGTCGATGTCGAGGCGGTAACCCCGGATCACCCCCGTGCGCTCGAGGCGCTGCACCCGCTCGGTGACCGCCGGGGCCGACATCCCGACCCGCCGGCCGAGCGCCGACATGCTCTGGCGGGGGTCGTTCTCCAGCTCCGCGAGGATGCGGCGGTTGGTCTCGTCGAGCAGCTTGTCGTTCTCCAGGCGCGGTGCGGCTCGGCCTTCGGAAACTGCAGTCATGTCGCCACTATCCCCGTGAGAACGCCATGGAGTCCAGGGTCCGGGCCTTGAAGAATCGTCCCCACGGCAAGACAGACGAGGGGATGGTCGAGATGGTCACGTTCTTCGGGGTGCTCCTGGTGGTCGGGTTCCTGGCGGTCGCGCGCTACGGCGTGGACAGCCGCAGCGGCGAGGACCCGACGGGGCGCGATCCGGCCTGGCCGGTGACGCGGCGCCCGCACACGCTGCGCGGGGACGCGGTCCTGCTCGGCGAGCTGGCCCACCGGGTCAACGCCCACCGGCAGCTGTGGGCCGCCTACGACCGCAGCCTGCGGCCGTGGCAGACCGACCAGCGGGACCCCCGCGGGCTCACACGACGGTCGTGAGCGTGCTGGTGTCGACGCCGAGGGAGTCCCACGCCTCGGCGAGCCGGGCCACGGCGTCGTCGAGGGCGTCGGGGGAGAGGGTGTAGGGCAGGCGCAGGTACTGCTCGAACGCTCCGCCGGTGGCGAACCGGGGGCCGGCGGCGAGGTGCACGCCGTAGCGCCCTGCCGCCTCCACCAGGGCGCTCGAGCGCGGGACACCGAGATCGACCCAGAGGCTGAAGCCGCCCGAGGGGTTCGGCACCCGCCACTCCGGCAGGGCCCGCGCGAGCGCCCCGCGCAGGTGGTCACGACGCGCGCCGAGCACCCCGCGGCTCTGCTCCACCAGCTCGTCGAGTCGCTCGAGGAGCCCGACCGCCACGAGCTGCTCGAGCACCGGCGTGGAGATGTCGTCGGAGGCCCGGGCGGCCGCGATCCGGCGCAGGAGGGTCCGCGGGGCCCGCAGCCAGCCGATGCGCAGGCCGCCCCAGACGGTCTTCGACAGCCCGCCGGTGGTGATCACGGGCGTGCCGCCGGCTCCGGCCCAGGCGCCCAGCGGCGGCGGCACCGGGGTGTCGAGCCACATCTCACGCAGGCAGTCGTCGACGACCAGCGTGACGCCGTGGCGGCCGGCGGCGGCGACGACCGCGGCCCGGGACTCCGGGCTCATCACCGCGCCCGTGGGGTTCTGGTGATCGACGACGAGGTAGCCGAGGGTGGGCGTCGCGGCCCGCATGGCCGCGGACAGCGCGTCGAGATCCCAGCCCGGGCGCCCGCTCGCGGTACCGATGGCCGAGCTCCGGTGCGCCTCGTCTCCCGAGTCCTCCACCATCGCGACCGGCACCGCGCGCGCGGAGACGTGGCGGCACAGGTCGATCGCGCCGGGGTAGGTGGGCTGCTCGATGAGCACCCGGTCGCCGGGGCGCACCAGCGTGCGGGCCACCAGGGAGTGGGCGTGCTGGGCGCCGGCGGTGATCATCACCTCGTCGGGGGAGGTGCGCAGGCCCTGGGCGGTGAGCCGCGCGGCGACGGCCTCGCGCAGCGCGGGCAGACCGAGGACGTCGTACCCGGTGGAGGTCAGGTGCGTGGGCAGCTCGGCGAGGGCGCGGGTCGCCGCGGCGCTCATCGCCTCCATCGGCGCCCAGGGGGCCGCGTGCGCGAGGTCGATGACCGCGCGGTCGCCGGGCTGTCCCACCGGTGTCCCCATGGGCGCGAAGGGCGCGATCGCGGAGGGTCCGACGGGCAGCGCGCCGTCGAGCGGAGCGGCGCCGGTCGTACCCGGCCCCGAGGTCGTGGGCGACGCCGTCCACGTCCCCGACCCGCGGCGACGGACGAGGTACCCGTCCTCACGCAGCTCCTGGTAGGCGGCCGCGACGGTCCCGCGCCCGACGCCGAGGACCACGGCGAGCTCGCGCTCGCTGGGCACCCGCGTCCCCACCGCGAGGCGTCCGTCGGAGAGCAGCGTGGCGACACGGCCCGCCAGCGCGGCCTGCGCGCTCACCCCCGGCCCGGCGCCCTCGCGCCATCCGCCGAGGAGGCGGGCCAGGCTGCCGGCACCGAGGTGGTCGTCCACGCCACGCAGTCTGCCACTTCTGCCATTGTGGCTGCCACTTGCCGGTGATTGGCTCTGTGAA
This sequence comes from Actinomycetospora sp. 2LY8.5, assembly GCF_057180585.1. Taxonomy (NCBI): domain Bacteria; kingdom Bacillati; phylum Actinomycetota; class Actinomycetes; order Pseudonocardiales; family Pseudonocardiaceae; genus Actinomycetospora; species Actinomycetospora sp. 2LY8.5. Next base: position 179,783 of record NZ_JBXUHE010000004.1, on the reverse strand, counting down.
GACCTGCCAATAGGGGCCACTCTGGATGACGTTCAGCCACTTCTCCCCGAGGAGCGTCCGATGGTCATCACCGTCACCGTGCTCGGCGTCGCGATCGTCGCCGGGCTCCTGCTCGTCGCGCGCTACGGTGCCGACTCCCGTACCACCGGCGACCCGACCGGCCGCGACCCGATGTGGCCGTCCACCCCGACGCGCGAGCACACGCCCGCCTCGGACCTCCGGCTCGTGCGCACCTGGCTCGCCCACCGCCGCTGCTGGGAGCTCTTCGAGCGCAGCCTGCGGCCCTGGGAGGCGCCGGCAACGGTGCGAACGCGGACTTCCGACGCATAGAGGCAGCGAACACCACGTTCGCTGCCGTACCGGGCCGCCCTACAGCTGCGCCGCGGCCGCCTCGTCGAGCAGCCACAGCGTCCGCTCGACCCCACGCAGCCCCGCCACCGGGACGTCGACCTCGGACGCGCCGCCGTGCGCCCGTGCGAGCGCCTCGGCCTTGCCGTCCCCGGCGGCCACGAGCCAGATCTCCCGTGCGTGGCGGGCCGCAGGCAGCGTGAGGCTCACCCGCGTGGGCGGCGGCTTGGGGCAGTCACGCACGCCGACCACACCGGCGGCGGCGGCGTGCACGGCGGGGGAGTCGGGGAAGACCGACAGCACGTGCCCCTCGGAACCGCAGCCGGCGAGCAGCACGTCGAAGGCGGGGATCGCGTCCGCGCCGCCCAGCCGAGTCGCGGCCGCCGAGAGCGTCTTCGCGTACGCGTCGGCCGCGAGGTCCGGGTCGCCGCCGCCGGCGTCCTCGGGCGCGTCGGAGGCCGCCATCGGATGGATCCGCGCCGGGTCGAGCGGCAGCGCGTCGAGCAGCGCGGCGCGAGCCTGCACGTCGTTGCGCTCGGGGTCCCCGGCCGGGACGAAGCGCTCGTCGCCCCAGAACACCTCGACCGCACTCCAGTCGACGGCGTCACGGCGCGCCCCCTCGTCGACCACCGCCTTGTCGACCACCGCCCTGTCGACCACCGCCCTGTCGACCACCACCCTGTCGACCAAGGCCGCGACCTCCCGGAGCATCGCGATGCCGATCCCGCCGCCGGTGAGCACCACGGAGGCGATCCCCCGTGCGGCCTGGGCGGCGGCGAGCGCGGTCAGCAGGCGGTCGGCGGCGTCGCGGGCGGCGGTGTCCTCGTCCGCGTGGACGACGATCTCCGGCCCGGTCACGCGCTCACCTTCCTCGACGACGACCGCGAGCGTCCCGTCGGCTTGTTCTGCGAGGCCGCGAGCGCCTCGGCGAAGATGTCGTCCGGGTCGAGACGGCGCAGCTCCTCGGCGAGGCACTCGCGCACCGTGCGCCGGGAGAGCGCGACACGGCGATCGGGCTGGCCCGCCTGCGAGAGGACCGCGCTCTTGGCGTCGAGGCGGCGCAGCTCCACCGGCCCGCTCGCGCGGTCGAGGCGCACCGCGGCGATCTGGCCGCCCTGGCCGCCGGGCACGTCCTCGTTCTTGCGCGCCACCGGGCAGTGCAGGCGCGACGACAGCCAGCCCGCGAGCAGGTCGGTCGACGCGGAATCCGGCGCCCCGGACACGGTGGCCCCGGTGATCCGCTCGTGCGGAGGCTGGTCGAGCGCGGCCGTGAGCAGCGCGCGCCAGCTCGTGATGCGGCTCCACGCGAGGTCGGTGTCGCCCGGGTGGTAGCGCTGGCGCAGCTTGCCCAGCGCCTTCGACGGCGACTTCGCGGCCGACACATCGGTGATCCGCCGCCCGGCGACACTGCCCACCGGGTCCTCGGCCGGCACCGCGGGCGCCTCGCCCGGCCACCACGCCACGATCGGCGCGTCGGGCAGCAGCAGCGGCACGACGATCGCCCCGCCCTGGTCGGCCAACGGCCCGTACATGCGCAGCACGATGACCTCGCTGGCACCGGCGTCGCCGCCGATGCGGATCTGCGCGTCGAGGCGCGAGGCCGCCCGGCGCACACCACGGGCGAGGACGAGCACGCGGCAGGGGTGCTCACGGCTCGCGTCGTTGGCGGCCTGGATGGCGGCCTCGGCCTCCGGACCGTCCTCGGTGATGATCAGCAGCGTCAGGACGCGCCCCAGCGCGACCGCCCCCGCGCTCTCGCGCAGGTCGACCATCGTGCGGTTGACCGCCGACGTGTCGGTCGACGGCAGGTCCACGATCACCGTTGTCTCCTTTGCGAGATCGGGTGGGCGATCTAGGGTCGGCGCCACTGGCGGCCGGTGCGCTCGAGCAGCGCGTCGGCCGACGGAGGGCCCCACGTGCCGGCCGCGTAGCTGTCGGGGGAGCCCTCGCGGTGCCACTTGTCGATCACCGGGTCGAGGATCCGCCAGGACAGCTCGACCTCGGTGTTGGTCGGGAACAGCGACGGCTCGCCGAGCAGGACGTCGAGCAGCAGGCGTTCGTAGGCCTCCGGCGAGGCCTCGGTGAACGCCGTGCCGTAGCCGAAGTCCATCGTGACGTCGCGGACCTCCATGCCCGAGCCCGGCACCTTCGAGCCGAACCGCAGGGTGACGCCCTCGTCCGGCTGCACGCGTACGACCAGCGCGTTCTGGCCGAGCTCCTCGGTCATGGTCTGGTCGAACGGCAGGTGCGGGGCCCGCTTGAACACCACGGCGATCTCGGTGACACGCCGGCCCAGGCGCTTGCCGGTCCGCAGGTAGAACGGCACACCCGCCCAGCGTCGGGTGTTCACCGCGCAGGTGATCGCCGCGTAGGTCTCGGTGACCGAGTCGGGCGGGAAGCCCTCCTCCTGCTGCAGGCCCTTGACCTCCGAGCTGCCCTGCCACCCCGCGGTGTACTGGCCGCGGGCGGTGGTCTCGTCGATCGGCTCGGCCAGCGTGGTGGCCGACAGGACCTTGATCTTCTCCTCGCGCAGGTCGTGCGGCGAGAAGGAGACCGGCTCCTCCATCGCGGTGAGCGCGAGCAGCTGCAGCAGGTGGTTCTGGATGACGTCGCGGGCCGCGCCGATGCCGTCGTAGTAGCCGGCCCGGCCGCCCACCCCGATGTCCTCGGCCATGGTGATCTGCACGTGGTCGACGTGGTGGGCGTTCCAGATCGGCTCGAACAGCTCGTTGGCGAAGCGCAGGGCCAGCAGGTTCTGGACGGTCTCCTTGCCGAGGTAGTGGTCGATCCGGAAGACCGAGTCCTCGGGGAAGACGTCGTTGACGATCCCGTTGAGCTCCTGCGCCGAGTGCAGATCGTGCCCGAACGGCTTCTCGATCACGACACGGCGCCAGACGTCGCCCTCGTCGTCGGCCAGCCCCGACCGCGAGAGCTGCTTGCAGACGGTCGGGAACGCCGACGGCGGGATCGACAGGTAGAACGCGTGGTTGCCGTTGGTGCCGCGCTCGTTGTCCAGCTCGGCGACGCACGCGGCGAGGTTGTCGAACGCCTCGTCGTCGTCGAACGTGCCCTGCACGAACCGCAGGCCCTCGGCCAGGCGGTCCCACACCTCCTGGCGGAACGGCGTGCGGGAGTGCTCGCGCACCGCGTCGTGCACGACCTCGGCGAAGTCCTGGTCGGCCCAGTCGCGGCGCGCGAACCCGACGAGCGCGAAGCCCGGCGGCAGCAGGCCGCGGTTGGCCAGGTCGTAGATGGCCGGCATGAGCTTCTTGCGCGCCAGGTCGCCGGTCACGCCGAACAGCACCAGACCCGAGGGCCCGGCGATGCGCGGGAGCCGTTTGTCCCGCGCGTCGCGCAGCGGGTTGATCCAGTCCGCGTGCCCCGTCGCAGGGGTCACCGACTCACCGCCTGCACCGCGTTCGCCAGCGCCACCAGCCCGGCCGCGCGGTCGGCCAGGTGCAGCCGCAGGACGGGACGGCCAGGGATCTCTCCTCTTGGCCCCCCGTTCTTGGCCTGCGCGAGCACCCCGGCGTCGCCGCGGGCCTGCGCGTGCTCGAGGGTGCCGAACGAGAACGGCTGGCCGGGGATCGCCAGGTCGTCGGCGACCGAGCCCGTGATCTGCAGGAACACGCCGTTCTGATGGCCGCCCTTGTGGTACTGGCCGGTGGAGTGCAGGAACCGCGGGCCCCACCCGAACGTCGTCTGCAGGCCCGTGGCCTTGGCGAGCTCGGGGCGCAGCGTCGCGAACGAGGCGTCGTCGAGCCGGTCGAGGTAGGCCTGGACCGCGATGTAGCCGTGGTCCGGCGCGGCGTTCACCAGCGCCTGGATCGCGTCGATCACCGTGTCCGGCGACCCGAGCCAGTCCGCGTCGCCCACGGCGCGGATCTCGATGACTCCGTCCGTCGCGATCGGCGCGTCGTCGGCCCCCCCGTTCGACCTCGCGTCCCCGGAACCGCTCTCGGCGAAGGAGAGCAGGTCGCGCGTGGCCTGCTTCGCCGACTCCACGTCCGGCTGGTCGAACGGGTTGATGCCGATGAGGCGCCCGGCCAGCGCGACCGCGTGCTCCCAGAGCAGGAACTGCCCGCCGAGCGTGCCCGTGACCGACACCTGCGCGCGCGCGTCCGCGGGGCCGATCGCCACGGGCGTGGCGTCGGTGCCGTGGTCGCTGAAGCCGGGGGCGGTCCCAGGATCCGATGGGGGTCGGCCCTCCACGACCACCGGGAGCAGGCCGGTGCCCTGCTTGCCCGTGGACTCGGCGATGAGCTGCTCGGCCCAGTTGCCGAAGCCGATCAGCCCGGAGCCGGTGTCGGCGAGGACGAGCTTCTCCGCGCCGGCGTTGTGGGCCGCGGCCATCGCCGCCGCGAGCACGACCGCCGGGTTGTCGGCGCTGTCGCGGGCGAGGTCCGGGGCCACCGCGGCGGCCTCGTCGAGCAGCTCGCCGATGTCGACGCCCGTGAGCGCCGAGGGCACCAGGCCGAACGCCGTCAGCGCCGAGTAGCGCCCACCGACCCCGGGGTCGGCCTCGATCAACGTGCGATAGCCCTGCTCGCGCGCCAGGTCGCCGAGCTTCGTGCCCGGGTCGGTGACGACGACCATGCGCGACGCGGCGTCGATGCCGTTGGCCTCGAAGACCTCGGCGAACACCCGGCGCTGGCTGTCGGTCTCGACCGTGCCGCCGGACTTCGACGACACGACGAGCACGGTGCGGGTCAGGTCGCCGGCGAGCGCGTCGGAGACCTGCATCGGGTCGGTGGTGTCGAGCACGACGAGCGGGAACTCGCCGCCGACCGGACCGCCCGAGCGCGTCGCGCAGATGACCTCCGGCGCGAGCGAGGAGCCTCCCATGCCCGCGAGCACGACGCGGTCGACGCCGTCGTCGTGCAGGTCCCGGCGCAGCGCGGCGAGCTCGTCCACCAGCGGGCGGGACGTCTCGTGCAGGTTCACCCAGTTCAGGCGCTTGCCGGCCTCGGGTTCGGCGTCGGGGCCCCACAGTGTGGCGTCCTTCGCCGAGAGCTTGGACGCCGCGCCGTCGCCGACGAGCTTCTCGACCAGCGCGTTCGAGGAGTCCGCGAGCGTCTGGTCGACGATGCGGACCCCGACGGAGTCACGGCCGCCGGCGCTCACTTCTGCCCCGGGCTGCGGCGCGTGAGCTGGTCGGACACCGTCGCGGTGAGCTCCGACCACGAGTCGTCGAACTTCGTGACGCCCTCGTCCTCGAGCACCTGGTAGACGTCGTCGACGTCGATACCGACGTGGGCGAGGCTCGCGAACACCTCGCGGGCCGCGTCCTCGGTGCCCGTCACGGCGTCGCCGTGCAGCTCGCCGTGGTCGGCGAACGCCTTCAGCGTGGACTCCGGCATCGTGTTCACGGTGTTCGGCGCGACCAGTTCGGTGACGTAGAGCGTGTCCGGGTAGGCCTTGTTCTTCACGCCGGTCGACGCCCACAGCGGGCGCTGCGGCTTGGCGCCGGCGCCCTTGAGGGCCGCCCAGCGCTCGGTGCCGAACACCTCTCCGAACGCGGCGTAGGCCAGTCGGGCGTTGGCGATCGCCGCGGTGCCGCGCAGGTTGAGCGCGGCGTCGGTGCCGATCGCGTCGAGGCGCTTGTCGACCTCGGAGTCGACGCGCGAGACGAAGAAGGACGCGACCGAGGCCATGCCGGTCAGGTCGTGGCCGTTGGCGCGGGCCTGCTCCATGCCGGCGAGGTAGGCCTCCATGACCTCGCGGTAGCGCTGCACCGAGAAGATCAGGGTGACGTTGACGCTGATGCCCTCGGCGAGCGTGCGCGTGATCGCCGGGATGCCCTCGCGGGTGGCCGGGATCTTGATCATCAGGTTGGGCCGGTCGACCGTCTTCCAGAGGTCGGCGGCCTCGGCCACGGTGGCCTCGGTGTCGTGGGCCTTGCCGGGGTCGACCTCGAGCGACACGCGCCCGTCGACGCCGCCGGTCTGCTGCCACACGCCGCGGAACACGTCGCAGGCGCGGCGGACGTCGCCGGTGGTGAGCTCGCGGATCGCGTCCTCGACCGAGGTGCCGCGCGCGGCGAACGCGTCGAGGTCTTCGGCGTAGTGGTCGGCGTCCGCGAAGGCGCTCGCGAAGATCGTCGGGTTGCTGGTGACGCCGACGACCTCGTAGTCCTCGATCAGCGACGTCAGGTTGCCGGACTCGATGCGTTGGCGGGACAGGTCGTCCAGCCAGACGGAGACGCCGGCCGCGGAGAGGTCGGCGAGGGGGGTGTTGGTGGCCATGGGATGGTCCTCCTCGAGACGCTGTCTCTGGGGTCGGATCAGGCGTTGTGCTCGGCGGCGCGGGCGAGCGTGCGACGGCCCGCCTCGACCACGTGCTGCGTCGTGAAGCCGAACTGCTGGAACAGCGTCGTGTAGTCGGCGCTGGCGCCGAAGTGCTCGATCGAGACGCACTCGCCGTCGTCGCCGACGAACTGGTGCCAGGTCAGGGCGACCGCGGCCTCGACGGACACACGGGCCTTGACCTCGGGCGGGATGATGTGACGGGTGTACGAACGGTCCTGCGCCTGGAACCACTCGACGCAGGGCATGCTCACCACCCTGGTGGGAACGCCCTCGGACTCGAAGACCTTCCGGGCCTCGACGGCCAGCTGCACCTCGGAGCCGGTGGCGATGAGGATCAGCTGCGGTCGACCCCCGCTCGCGTCGGCCAGGACGTAGCCGCCCCGGGCGACGCCGTCGGCGTCGGTGCCCTCGAGGATCGGCAGGTTCTGCCGGGTGAGCGCGAGCCCGGCCGGGCCGGTCGGGTTGTCGAGCACCGCGCGGACCGCCGCCGAGGTCTCGTTGGCGTCGGCGGGACGCACGATCGACAGCCCGGGCACCGCGCGCAGCGAGGCGAGCTGCTCGATCGGCTGGTGGGTCGGGCCGTCCTCGCCGAGACCGATCGAGTCGTGGGTCCAGATGTAGGTGGTCGGCAGCTTCATCAGCGCCGCGAGCCGGACCGCGGGCCGCATGTAGTCCGAGAAGATCAGGAACGTTCCGCCGTAGACCCGCGTTCCGCCGTGCAGCGCGATCCCGTTGAGGATCGAGCCCATCGCGTGCTCCCGGACCCCGAAGTGGATGGTCCGGCCGTACGGGCTCATCTGTCCCCACATGTTCGTGGAGACCGTCGAGGGCCCGAACGAGTCGGCGCCCTTGATCGTCGTGTTGTTGCTCTCCGCGAGGTCGGCCGACCCGCCCCAGAGCTCGGGCAGCTCTGGCCCGATCTCGCCGAGGATCTTCTGCAGCGCCTTGCGGGTGGCGACCGGGTCGCTGCCGACCTCCCAGGTCGGGAGCTTGTCGTGCCAGCCGTCGGGAAGCTGCCGGCGCGCCATCCGCTCGAGCAGCGCGCGGCGCTCCGGGTTGGCGGCCGCCCAGTCCGCGAACTGCTTGTCCCACTGCTCGTGCTCGGCCTTGCCCCGCTCGATGACCGAGCGGGCGTGCGCGAGCACGTCGGCGTCGATCGCGAAGTGCTGGTCGGGGTCGAAGCCGAGGATCTCCTTGACCGCCCGGACCTCCGGCTCGCCGAGCGCGGCACCGTGCGCGGCGCCGGTGTTCATCTTCTCCGGTGCCGGATAGCCGATGATCGTGCGCAGCGCGATGAAGCTCGGGCGCCCGGTCTCGGCCTTCGCTCGTGCCAGCGCCTCGCGGATGCCGACGACGTTCTCGCCGCCGCGCACCACCTGGGTGTGCCAGCCGTAGGCGTCGTAGCGCTTCACCACGTCCTCGTCGAGGGCGACGGTGGTGTCGTCCTCGATCGAGATGTGGTTGTCGTCGTAGATCACCACGAGGTTGCCCAGCTGCTGGCGGCCGGCGATCGACGACGCCTCGGCCGTCACGCCCTCCTCGATGTCGCCGTCGGACGCGATGACGTACACGAAGTGGTCGAACGGGCTCTCGCCCTGCGGCGCGTCCGGGTCGAACAGACCGCGTTCGCGGCGGGCGGCCATCGCCATGCCGACCGCGGAGGCGAGCCCCTGGCCGAGCGGGCCGGTGGTGATCTCGACGCCGGGGGTGTGGCTGTACTCGGGGTGGCCCGGTGTCGCCGAGTCCCAGGTACGCAGCTCCTCGAGGTCCCGCATCTCCAGGCCGTAGCCGGCGAGGAACAGCTGCAGGTAGAGCGTCAGGCTCGAGTGACCGCAGGACAGGACGAAACGGTCGCGCCCCTGCCAGCCCGGGTCGGACGGGTCGTGGCGCATCGTGTGCTGGAACAGCTCGAAGGCCAGGGGCGCCAGCGACATCGCGGTGCCCGGGTGACCGTTGCCGACCTTCTGCACCGCGTCGGCGGCGAGCACGCGGATCGTGTCGACCGCCTTCTGGTCCAGCTCCGACCAGTCGTCGGGACGGTGGGGCGTGAGCAGCGCCTGGATCTCGTCGGGGTCCTCGCTCGCGGGCTGCGTGTTGCTCACATCGGTGGCGGTCACGAGGTGCCTTCCTGCGCGTCGGTCCGGGTGCGGGCGATGCTCCCACGGGATCGATTCAAGTCCCGACGGACCTGCGTTGATCCCCGGTTGTGGGACCACTCCGGAGATACCCTCGCGCCCCGGCACGGACACCGTCCACCTATCATCCTGGCGTCGATCGCCCGTGACGTTGCGGACACCGCACCGGTCGTGGGACGACCCCCGCGAGCGGACGATGCCGCGGGGGTGCAGACTTCACCGACGACAGCGTGTAGGAGACGCTGTCGTGCCCGAAGCGAGTACGTCCACCACAGCGAGGTGCCACTTCAGTGAGCACGGCGGTCGGCCCGGTCCCCGCGACGCGGCGGAGCGGCCTGCTCACCACCGTGCGGGCCTACCTGGCGCTCACCAAGGCCCGGATCATCGAGCAGCTGCTCGTGGTCACGGTGCCGGCGATGATGCTCGCCGAGCGAGCGGTGCCGTCCCTGTGGCTCGTGCTCGCCGTCCTCGTCGGCGGTGCCGGCGCCGCGGCCAGCGCCCACGTGCTGAACTGCGTGGTCGACGCGGACATCGACGCCAAGATGGCGCGCACCCGCAAGCGCCCGCTCGCCCGTGACGCCGTGCCCCGCTCGCACGCCCTGGTCTTCGGGCTCGTGCTGGGCGCGCTCTCGGCGGCCTGGCTCGGGTTCACCGCGAACTGGGTGGCCGCGGGTCTCTCGGTGGCCGCCATCGCCTTCTACATCCTCGTCTACACGCTGCTGCTCAAGCGCCGGACCGCCCAGAACATCGTCTGGGGCGGCGCGGCGGGCTGCATGCCCGTCGTGATCGGCTGGGCGGCCGTGACGGGCTCCGTGGGCTGGCCCGCCTGGGTGCTCTTCGCGATCATCTTCTTCTGGACGCCGCCGCACTTCTGGGCGCTCGCGATGCGCTACCGCGACGACTACGCAGCGGCCGGCATCCCGATGCTCCCGGTCGTCGCCTCGCCCCGGCGGGTGAGCCGACAGATCGTCGCCTACTCCTGGGCGATGGTGGCCTGGTCGGCCCTCCTGATCCCGGCGACGTCCTGGATCTACCTCGCCGTCGCGGCGCTGGGCGGCATCTGGTTCCTCGTCGCGGCGCACCGCCTCGACGCCGCGGTGAAGCGCGACGAGGTCGTGCAGTCGATGCGCCTGTTCCACCTCTCGAACACGTACCTCACCGGCCTGTTCGTGGCGGTGGCGGTCGACTCGGCCATCGGCTGGCCGGTCTTCGGCTGGCCGTTCTAGACGCTCGCCGCGTTCCCGTCGCGAGTAGCACGTCCGGCACCTCCCCACGCCTGTGGATCAAGCGGAGGGCGCCTCTCGGCGGCGGCTGATCAGGTGTCGCGGCGGGCCCCGACGCGAACGGCACGTTCGGCAGGCGGGGACGCCGACCGATCATGCGCGGCGCTCCTCTCGCCCGTGGATGGAACCGATCGGGACCGCCGGCCCTCCAACCCGGTGTGGACACCTCTCGACCTTTCCGAACCCGTGACTCGCGCGAGGCCCTGGCGGTACGTGCCGCTGAGCGGGCGGCACGTCTCGCATGATCGGGAGGCGCAGCAGCCTGCCGGACGTGCGTCTCGCGCGCCGGGGCGCCGGGCTCAGGGCAGCAGCAGGAGCTTTCCCGTCGTGCGCCGTGATTCCAGGTCGCGGTGGGCCGTCGCGGCGTCGTCGAGGGCGTAGCGGCCGCCGATGCGCACCGACAGGTCCCCGGCGGCCACCGCCGAGAACACCGCCGCGGCACGCGCGGCGAGCGTCTCGGGGGTTCGGACGTGCCAGGCCAGGGACGGGCGGGTGAGGTAGAGGGAGCCGCCGCTGTTGAGCCGCTGGGGGTCGACCGGCGGCACCGGGCCGCTGGCCGCGCCGTAGAGGGCGAGCACACCGCGGATGCGCAGGCTCGCCAGCGAGGCATCGAAGGTGGACGCGCCGACGCCGTCGTAGACCACGGCGACGCCCTCGCCGCCGGTGAGGGCCCGCACGCGGTCGGCGAGGTCCTGGGGAGCGGAGCCGTAGCGCAGGGTCTCGTCGGCGCCGGCCTCGCGAGCGAGGGCGTCCTTCTCCGGCGAGGAGGTCGTCGCGATCACTCGAGCACCCAGGGACCGCGCCATCTGGCAGAGCAGCAGGCCCATCCCGCCCGCCGCGGCGTGCACGAGGACGTCGTCGCCGGGCGCGACGGGGTAGGTGTCGTGGAGCAGGTAGTGCGCGGTCATGCCCTGCAGGACCACGGCCGTCGCGGTCTCGAGGTCGAGACCCTCGGGGACCGTGACGAGCTCGGTCGCCGGCACCACCGCGAGCGTCCCGTAGGCCCCGAGCGCGTTGGTCCACGCGACGCGGTCGCCCGGCGCCACGGTGGTGACGCCCGGGCCGAGGGCGCGCACGGTGCCGCCGCCCTCGAGGCCGGGCACGAAGGGCAGGCCGATCGGGTAGATGCCGGTGCGGAAGTAGGTGTCGATGTAGTTGACGCCGACCGCGGCGAGCTCGACGAGCACCTGGCCGTCGCCGGGCTCGGGGTCGGGCAGGTCGGCGGGCTCGAGGACCTCGGGGCCGCCGAGGCGCGAGACCTGGATCGCGTGCACGGTCAGGACCTCCCGGCGAGGGCGGGGGCGGGAGCGTCGACGGGGTCGGGCGCCGGGTCGAGCGAGGCCGTGGCGGACCAGAGCCACGCGGTCGCCGTGACGGTGACCACCGCGCCGAGGACGTGCAGGGCCACGAGCAGCTCCGGGACGCCGAGGGCGTACTGGATCCCGCCCAGCGCGCCCTGCGCGAGCGTGAGGAGCACCAGCACTCGCAGGCGCACGATCACCGCCTGGGGCACCGCCACCGCATGGGTCATGAAGCCGACGCCGACGAGCAGGCCGAGGAAGGCGAAGAGCAGGTGCGCGTGCGCCGTCGCGAGGGTGGGGAGCGGGATCGCCTCCAGGCGCGGGGTCGCGGCGTCGCCACCGTGCGGGCCGGCCGCGGTGACGAGGGTCCCCGCCACGAGCAGGGCCACGAGCACGACCGAGGTCACGGCGAGCAGCCCGCGCAGGGCCGGCGGAACCGCGGGGACCCAGGGCGTCCCGGGCGGGGTGGCCATCGCGGCGGGGGAGGACTCGCGCACCAGCAGCACCGCGAGCCAGATCAAGGGGATCGTCACGAGGAAGTGCGGCGCGACGGTGTACCAGGCCAGGCCGGTGAGCACGGTGATGCCGCCGATGACGGCCTGGGCGATGACCCCGAGGGGCATCGTCGCGGCCAGCAGGACGAGCCGCTTGCGGCGGGGCCGCACGTTGAGGGCGGCGAGCAGGCAGGCACCGGTGACGAGCACGAGCGCGATCCCGAGCAGGCGGTTGCCGAACTCGACCCACTGGTGCAGCACCGCGATCTCGGGGTGCGGCACCGGGACGAGGCTGCCCGGGAAGCACTCGGGCCAGGTGGGGCAGCCGAGCCCGGACCCGGTGACGCGGACGACCGCACCCGTGACCGCGATGCCGGCCTGGCCGACGACCGCGGCCATCGCGAGGCCGAGCATCAGCCGGGGCGGTGTGGCGGGGAGACGCTCCAGCACAGGGCCGATCCTAGGACGCGGAGCGCAGCGGAGCCGGACCCAGTCCTACGGGTCGTCGTAGGGGCTCAGGACCAGCGCACGGTGCGGGTGGCGACGGCCCCGCCGACCACCGCCCAGACGAGCAGCACGGCGATCTGCCCACCCGTGACCCCGTCGCCGAGCAGCGCCGCCCGCAGGCCGTCGGCGAGGGCCCCGGACGGCAGCAGCGCCACCACGGCCGCGAGCGGGCCGGGCAGGTCCGCGGTCGGGACGAGCACGCCGCCGGCGAAGAGCAGCACGAACCAGACGATGTTGGCGACCGCGAGTACCAGTTCCGCGCGCAGACTGCCGCCGAGCAGCACGCCGACGGCGCCGAACGCCGCGGTGCCGAGCACGACGAGCAGCAGGACCGCGCCGAGCGATCCCGCCTCCGGGCGCCAGCCCAGCGCGAGGGCGACGGCGGCGAGCACGACGAGCTGCACGAGCACGACCGCCGCCATCCCGCCGAGGCGCCCGAGGACGATCAGCCACCGGGGGATCGCGGTGGCGGCGAGCCTGCGCATCACCCCGTACCGGCGGTCGAAGCCCAGGGAGATCGCCTGGCTCGTGAACGCCGTCGACATCACCGCGAGCGCGAGCACCGTCCCCAGCGCGGACGCGGGGCGGGGCTCGGGCAGCGGCACGACCCGCAGCAGCGAGAGCCCGACGAGCAGCGCGAGCGGGATGATCAGCGTCAGCAGGACCTGCTCGCCCTGGCGCAGCGCGAGCCGCGTCTCGAGGGCGACCTGGACGGCGAGCATGCGCCCGAGCGGCCCGCGCTCGGGCGTGGGGGTGAAGGTCCCGGCGGGGAAGGTCACGAGCCCACCCCCGCCGACGGGCGGCCGGGCGCGACGGAGGAGCGACCGGGGGCCCGGTCGTTGCGGGGGATCACGAGCCCACCCCCGCCGACGGGCGGCCGGGCGCGACGGAGGAGCGACCGGGGGCCCGGTCGTTGCGGGGGATCACGATCGCAGCTCCCGCCCGGTCAGCTCCAGGAACACGTCCTCGAGGCTGCGGCGCGCGACGCGCAGGTCGTCGGCGAGCACGCCCTGGCGCGCGCACCAGGACGTCACCGTGGAGAGCACCTGCGGGTCGATGGATCCCTCGACGAGGTAGCTGCCCGGCGTCGGCTCGGAGACGGAGCACCCCTCGGGGAGGGCGTCGGCGAGCAGGCGCAGGTCCATGCCCGCGGCGGCGCGGAAGCGCAGCTCGCGGTCGGCGCCGGCGGCGGTCAGCGTGTCCGGGCTGCCCTCGGCGACGGAGCGCCCGTGGTCGATGATCACGATGTGGTCGGCGAGGGTCTCGGCCTCCTGCATGAGGTGCGTGGTCAGCAGCACCGCGACGCCGTCGGCGCGCAGCGCGCGCACGAGGTCCCACACGAGGCGCCGGCCCTGCGGGTCGAGACTGGCGGTGGGTTCGTCGAGGAAGACGAGCTCCGGGCGTCCGACGACGGCGCACGCCAGCGCCAGGCGCTGCTGCTGGCCGACCGAGAGGCGCTTGTACGGCTTGCGGGCACAGCCGCCGAGACCGAGCGTCTCGACGAGCCAGTCGGGGTCGAGCGGGTGCGCCGAGCAGGCGGCGACGAGACCGACCATCTCGCGCACGCGGACACCGGGGTATGCGCCACCGCCCTGCGGCATCACGCCCATGCGGGCGCGCAGGGCGTCGGGCGCGCCGGCCGGGTCGGTGCCCAGCACCCGGACCTGCCCGGAGTCGCGGGTGCGCAGCCCCTCGCAGACCTCGACGGTGGTGGTCTTGCCGGCGCCGTTCGGCCCGAGCAGGGCGAGCACCTGGCCCGGCGCGAGGTCGAGGTCGAGGCCGTCGACGGCCGCCTGGCCCTGGTAGCGCACGACGAGGTCGCGCACCTCCAGCGCGCCTGCGGTGACCGACACGGCCGACAGCCTAGGTCGCCGGTTCAACAGGTCGAGCTCCGCTCCGTCTCCGGGGTGCGCGTCACGCGCCCGCGCACCGCGAGGAGCGGGACCAGCGCGAGCAGCGCCGCGGCGGTGATGGCCATGGGCAGCTGGTAGGTGCGGAACGAGAAGTCCGCGCCCGTCGGCGGCACCAGCAGGGCCACGATCGCGCACACGGCGACGGCGAACCCCCGGATCTTCGGGTTGCGCACCGAGGCGGCGAGCGGGACGACCGCCCACAGCAGGTACCAGGGATGCAGCACGGGCCCGGCGAGGAACACCGCGCCGAAGCCGTAGCCCATGCCGGCGACGGCGTGCAGGCGCCCGCCCAGCACCATGAACACGAGGATCAGACACACGACACCCGCGACCCCGAGCCCGGCGGAGCGGGTGAGGTCGAGGACGGCCTCGGTGTGGTCACCGAGACCGAGGATCCCGCCGAGCCAGCCGCCCAGCACCCCGAGGTCGGTGGTGACCGAGAGCCAGCTGCGCAGCAGGTTCGGCACGGCGAGCGCCTGGATCCACCCGAAGCCCAGCCCGCTGCCGACCGAGACCGCGACGACCGTGCCGAGCCCGAGCGCCGAGCAGCCCGCGCCGTAGCGCACCAGGCGCGCGAACCCGCCGCCGCGTTCGTGGGCGACGTGCGCGGCCAGGAAGCCGAGCGCCACCACCGCGGGGATCTTCCCGGAGGCACCGAGCCCGATGAGCAGCGCGCCGAGCACCCAGGAGCGGCGCATCCCCAGCTCCATGCCGGCGAGGACGACGCCCATCATGATCGCGTCGTTGTGGATGCCGCTGACCAGGTGGAACAGCACCAGGGGGCTGATCGCGAGCCAGAGCGCGGCGATGGGTTCCACGCCGGCCCGGCGCGCCAGGTGCGGCACCGCCCAGATCACGAGGCCCAGCGAGGCGAGTGCCAGCACCCGGTGGAGGTAGACGCCGAGGACGATGTCGTCGCCCGCGATGGCCGTGATGAGGCGGCCGAAGGAGAGGAAGCCAGGTCCGTACGGCGACGGTGTGGTCCGCCAGATCGTCGGGATGCTCGCGACCAGCGGGTCGGAGAGCCCGAGCGCCTGCGCGGCGCCGTAGACGTACGGGTCGAAGCCGCGGGAGACGACCTCGGCCTGGGAGAGGTAGCCGTAGACGTCGGTGGAGAACAGCGGCGGCGCGACGGCCAGCGGCGCCATCCACATGACGAGGATCCGGGTCAGCTGGCGCACCGAGAGACGCACGCGGCCCGGCCACGCGAGCCGCCCGAGCCAGAGCCACGCGAGCACGAGCATGCCCATGCCGACGTAGGCGAGCGTCAGTGACACCGTGGGCATCCGGCCCCAGAGACCGAGCACGCGCGTGCCGAGCAGCGGGTTGTACGCCGGCGCCGGCGTCGCGCCGCAGCCCAGGGCGCCGATCGCCATGAGGAGCGAGCCGGTGGTGCCGAAGCGGCGCACCGTGCGCAGGCGGCGTCGCTCGTCGGGCGTCGGCGGGGGAGGTTGCGCGCCCGGCGGGGTCACGGACGGCGACACGGCAGCGGTGACCGGCGCAGGGACCTCCGCTGTGCCGGTCACGGGCAGGGACGATACCGAGGCCGATCGCGGTTCCCGCCCGCCGTACCCCGGCTCTCGGTAAGGATAGGTAACCCTGCGTGAGTGCGATCACCCCGCCGGTCCGGGGGCCCGCTTTGCCGGGCGGCGACAAATAAGCAAGACTGGTGTTGTCAAAAGAAGGCAGACCGGACAGGTACGGGCAGGAGGTGAGGACCATGGGTGACGGTCACGACGGCCGGACACGGGACCTCATCGTCCGGCGGCTCCTCGAGCACGGCCCCACGACGGCGAAGGAGCTCGCCGGGGAGCTGGGGCTGTCCGGGGCGGCGGTGCGCCGGCACCTCGACGCCCTGATCGCCGAGGCCACGGTGACCACTCGTGACTCCCCCCGCGCCGGGCGCGGGCGGGGGCGTCCCGCCCGTCAGCACCTGCTCACCGAGCAGGGCCGCCGGCGCGCCGGGGGCGACGAGGACGACGTCGCCGAGCTGGCCGTCGCGGTGCTGCGCGAGCTGTCCGACGTGGTGGGGGAGGACGCGGTCCGCGCGTTCGCCCGCAAGCGCGTGGAGGGCATGCTCGCCGAGCACCGCGAGGAGATCGGGGCCCACGCCGACCACGCCGAGCGGGTGCACGCGCTCGCCGGTGCGCTCTCCCACGAGGGATACGCGGCCTCCTCCCGTGCCACCACGGCCGGCGAGGCGCTCTGCCAGCACCACTGTCCGGTGGCCGGCGTGGCCGCCGAGTTCCCACAGCTGTGCGAGGCGGAGACCGAGGTCTTCGCCGAGCTCCTGGGCACCCACGTCCAACGGTTGTCCACGATCGCGCGCGGCGACGCCGCGTGCACCACGCACGTGCCCCGACAGCAGGGCTCCACCACCACCGACGTCAAGGGAAGGCAGGTCGTATGACCACCTCCGCGGAGCGGACCACCCCCGCCGCCCCGACCGAGCTCACCCAGGAGGAGACCCTCGCGGCGCTCGGGCAGTACCAGTTCGGGTGGCACGACAGCGACGTCGCCGGGGCGAGCGCGCAGCGAGGCCTCAACGAGGCGGTCGTGCGCGACATCTCGGACAAGAAGAGCGAGCCGGACTGGATGCTCCAGGCGCGGCTGAAGGCGCTGAGCACGTTCGAGAAGAAGCCGATGCCGCAGTGGGGCTCCGACCTCTCGGGCATCGACTTCGACAACATCAAGTACTTCGTCCGGTCCACGGAGAAGCAGGCCGCCAGCTGGGAGGACCTGCCCGAGGACATCAAGGCGACCTACGACAAGCTCGGCATCCCCGAGGCGGAGAAGGCCCGCCTCGTCGCCGGCGTCGCGGCGCAGTACGAGTCCGAGGTCGTGTACCACCAGATCCGCGAGGACCTGGAGGCGCAGGGCGTCATCTTCATGGACACCGACACCGGTCTGCGCGAGCACCCGGAGCTGTTCGAGGAGTACTTCGGCTCGGTCATCCCGGCCGGCGACAACAAGTTCTCCGCGCTGAACTCCGCGGTGTGGTCCGGCGGCTCGTTCATCTACGTGCCGAAGGGTGTCCACGTCGACATCCCGCTGCAGGCCTACTTCCGGATCAACACCGAGAACATGGGCCAGTTCGAGCGGACGCTGATCATCGTCGACGAGGACGCCTACGTCCACTACGTCGAGGGCTGCACGGCGCCGATCTACTCGTCCGACTCGCTGCACTCCGCGGTCGTCGAGATCGTCGTGAAGAAGGGCGGCCGCTGCCGCTACACGACCATCCAGAACTGGTCGAACAACGTCTACAACCTGGTCACCAAGCGCGCCAAGGCCGAAGAGGGCGCGACCATGGAGTGGGTCGACGGCAACATCGGCTCCAAGGTGACCATGAAGTACCCGGCCGTCTGGCTGACCGGGCCGCACGCCAAGGGCGAGGTGCTCTCGGTGGCGTTCTCCGGCGAGGGCCAGCACCAGGACGCGGGCGCCAAGATGGTGCACCTCGCGCCCCACACGTCGTCGACGATCATCTCGAAGTCGGTGGCGCGCGGCGGCGGGCGCACCAGCTACCGCGGCCTCGTGCGCGTCAACAAGGGCGCGCACCACTCGCGGTCGACGGTGAAGTGCGACGCGCTGCTGGTCGACACGGTCAGCCGCAGCGACACCTACCCGTACGTCGACGTCCGCGAGGACGACGTGACGATGGGCCACGAGGCGACCGTCTCGAAGGTCAGCGAGGACCAGCTCTTCTACCTGATGTCCCGCGGCCTCACCGAGGACGAGGCCATGGCGATGATCGTGCGCGGGTTCGTCGAGCCCATCGCGCGCGAGCTGCCCATGGAGTATGCCCTCGAGCTCAACCGCCTGATCGAGCTGCAGATGGAGGGCGCTGTCGGATGAGCGACGCACCCACGAGGGATCTGGCTGCGAACGCCGGGGGCGGCGCTGTCGACGCTGTTGGCGCCCCGGTGCTCGACGTAGACCCGGGCATCAGGGCGGCCGGACCGAAGACCGCCCCGTGGGAGGAGCGGCACACCTCCTACGACGTCGAGGCCTTCGAGGTCCCGCGCGGGCGTGAGGAACAGTGGCGCTTCACGCCGCTGCGCCGGCTGCGCGGGCTCCACGACGGTTCGGCGAGCGCCGACGGTGCCGTCGAGGTGTCGGTACGCGCCGGCTTCGGCGACGGCGCCACCGATCTGGCGGGCTCCGGCACGAAGCACGAGAAGGTCGGCCGCGACGACCCGCGCCTCGGCGACGGCGGCATCCCCGCCGACCGCGTGGCGGCGCAGGCGTGGTCGTCGTTCACCGAGGCTCACCTGGTGTCGGTCGACGAGGCGCGCTCGGACGACGAGCCGCTGACCGTGACGGTGGCCGGGCCCGGTGAGGGCAAGGTGGCGTTCGCCCACGTGCAGGTGCGTCTCGAGCACCACGCGGAAGCCGTCGTCGTCCTCGACCACCGCGGCTCCGGCGCGGTCGCGGCGAACACGGAGTTCGTCGTGGCCGACGGCGCCAAGCTCGAGGTCGTCGAGGTGCACGACTGGGCCGACGACGGCGTGTACGTCGGCGCGCAGCACCTGTCGGTCGGGCGCGACGCCACGATCCGGCACACCTCGGTGACGCTCGGCGGCGACCTCGTCCGGCTCTCCCCGGTGATCAACTACCGGGCGCCCGGCGGCGACGTCGAGCTCGACGGGCTGTACTTCGCCGACGGCGGCCAGCACTTCGAGCAGCGCCTGCTCGTCGACCACTCGGTGGAGAACTGCCGCTCGCGGGTGATGTACAAGGGCGCGCTGCAGGGCGCTGTGGACTCGGCGGGCGGCACGGCGGCGCACACGGTCTGGATCGGCGACGTGCTGATCCGCAAGGCGGCCGAGGGCACCGACACCTACGAGCTCAACCGCAACCTGCTGCTGACCGACAACGCCCGCGCCGACTCGGTGCCCAACCTCGAGATCGAAACGGGCGAGATCGTCGGCGCCGGCCACGCGAGCGCGACCGGAAGGTTCGACGACGAGCAGCTGTTCTACCTGATGGCGCGCGGCATCCCCGAGCCCCAGGCGCGGCGGCTGGTCGTGCGCGGATTCTTCGGCGAGGTCATCCAGAAGGTCCGCGTGCCCGCGCTGCGCGACCGGCTCGAGGCGGCCATCGAGGCCGAGCTCGAGGCCATCGGTTCCTGATCCGGCCGGCAGCCAGAACACTTCCACCACGTAGTGAAAGAGGCTTGATGTCCACCCTCGAGATCCGCGACCTCCACGTCGAGGTCGAGACCGAGTCCGGCCCCAAGGAGATCCTGCGCGGGGTCGACCTCACCGTGAGCTCGAACGAGACCCACGCGATCATGGGTCCGAACGGCTCCGGCAAGTCGACGCTCGCCTACTCCATCGCGGGTCACCCGAAGTACACGGTCACCAAGGGTCAGGTGCTCCTCGACGGCGAGGACGTGCTGGAGATGGCCGTCGACGAGCGTGCGCGCGCCGGGCTGTTCCTGGCGATGCAGTACCCCGTCGAGGTGCCCGGCGTGTCGATGTCGAACTTCCTGCGCTCGGCGGCCACCGCCACCCGTGGCGAGGCGCCGAAGGTGCGGCACTGGGTCAAGGAGGTCAAGGGCGCGATGTCCGACCTCGACATCGACCCGGCCTTCGCCGAACGCAGCGTCAACGAGGGCTTCTCCGGCGGCGAGAAGAAGCGCCACGAGGTCCTGCAGATGGCGCTGCTCAAGCCGAAGATCGCCGTCCTCGACGAGACCGACTCCGGCCTCGACGTCGACGCCCTGCGCGTCGTGAGCAAGGGCGTCAACGACTACAAGGCGGCGTCCGACGTCGGGATCCTGCTGATCACGCACTACACGCGGATCCTGCGCTACATCGCGCCGGACAGGGTCCACGTGTTCGTGGGCGGCCGGGTCGCCGAGTCCGGCGGGCCCGAGCTCGCCGAGGAGCTCGAGGCCAACGGCTACGAGCGCTTCATCGGCGCGAAGGAGGAGCAGCCGGCATGACGGCCATCGCACCCACGGCCCCGGGTGCGACCCTGGATGTCGCGAAGATCCGTGCGGACTTCCCCATCCTGAGCCGCACCGTCCGCGACGGGAAGCCGCTCGTGTACCTGGACTCGGGCGCGACCTCGCAGCGCCCGCGCCAGGTGCTGGACGCCGAGCGCACGTTCCTCGAGACGTCCAACGCCGCCGTGCACCGGGGCGCCCACGCCCTGGCCGAGGAGGCCACCGACGCCTACGAGTCCGCCCGCGAGCGCATCGCGGCGTTCGTCGGCGCGGACGTCGGCGAGATCGTCTTCACCAAGAACGCGACCGAGGGCCTCAACCTCGTCGCGTACGGGATGAGCAACGCGTCCGTCGGGGACGGCCTGGACGCCGCGGCCGCACGGTTCCGCCTCGGGCCGGGCGACGAGATCGTCACCACCGAGATGGAGCACCACGCCAACCTCGTGCCCTGGCAGGAACTGTGCCGGCGCACCGGGGCGACGCTGCGGTGGTTCTCGGTGACCTCGGACGGGCGACTCGACCTCGACGACGACCCGATCACCGAGCGCACCAAGGTCGTCGCGTTCACCCACCAGTCCAACGTGCTGGGCACCGTCCCGCCGGTGGAGGAGCTGGTGCGGCGGGCGCGTGCGGTCGGCGCGTACACGGTGCTCGACGCCTGCCAGTCGGTGCCACACGCGCCCGTGGACCTGCACGCCCTGGGCGTCGACTTCGCGTCGTTCTCCGGGCACAAGATGCTCGGACCGTCGGGGATCGGCGTGCTCTACGGGCGGCGCGAGCTGCTCGAGGCGCTGCCGCCGTTCCTCACCGGTGGTTCGATGATCGAGCTGGTGCGCCTGGAGGGCTCGACCTACGCGCCGCCGCCGGCGCGGTTCGAGGCCGGTGTGCCGATGACGTCGCAGGCGATCGGCCTCGGCGCGGCCGTCGACTACCTCTCGGCGATCGGCATGGACGCCGTCAAGGCCCACGAGAACGAGCTGACCGGCGCCGCGCTGGTGAAGCTCCAGGACCTGCCGGGCATCACGATCATCGGCCCGCGCACCACCGAGGCCCGCGGGGGAGCGGTGGCCTTCGAGATCGACGGCATCCACCCCCACGACGCCTCGCAAGTGCTCGACGACTCGGGCATCGCCGTGCGCGTCGGGCACCACTGCGCATGGCCGCTGCACCGCGCCTTCGGCGTGCAGTCGTCGATCCGCGCGAGCTTCCACGTGTACAACACGCTGGAGGAGGTCGACGCGCTGGCCGACGGCGTGCGTCGCGCCCAGGAGTTCTTCGGAGTGCAGCCACGATGAAGCTCGACTCGATGTACCAGGAGATCATCCTGGACCACTACCGCAACCCGCACGGCCGCGGGCTGCGGGACCCCTTCGACGCCGAGGTCCACCACGTCAACCCGACCTGCGGCGACGAGGTCACCGTCCGGGTGCACCTGGCGGGCGGCGAGGGGCGCGACGCCAAGGTCGAGGACCTCTCGTACGACGCGCTGGGCTGCTCGATCAGCCAGGCGGCGACGTCGGTGGCCTACGACCTGCTCGTCGGGCACACCGTCGGCGAGGCCTTCGAGACCCTCGAGGCCTATCAGGAGATGGTGCAGGGCCGCGGCAAGGTCGAACCCGACGAGGACGTGCTCGACGACGCCGTCGCCTTCGCCGGCGTGGCGGCCTACCCGGCGCGCGTGAAGTGCGCTCTGCTCGGCTGGCTGGCGTTCAAGGACGCCGTCGCGCAGGCTCAAGCTGGAGGTAACCCATGACCGAGATCGACGAGACCGTCCAGCGCGGTGCGGCCGGCATGCCCGAGGCCCCGGCCCCCAGCGCGGACCTGCCCTCCTACGACGACCTCGAGGAGGCCATGCGCGACGTCGTCGACCCCGAGCTCGGGATCAACGTCGTCGACCTGGGCCTGCTCTACGGCATCGACGTCCACGGCGGCTCCGAGGACGGGGCCGGCCCGGTGGTCACCCTCGACATGACGCTGACCTCGGCGGCCTGCCCGCTGACCGACGTCATCGAGGACCAGGCCCGCGCCGCCCTGACGCAGGGCCCCGGCGGGGGACTGGCCCAGGACGTGCGGATCAACTGGGTCTGGATGCCGCCGTGGGGGCCGGACAAGATCACCGACGACGGGCGCGAGCAGCTCCGGGCGCTCGGCTTCACCGTCTGACCGACGCCGCCCCTGGGCGATCAACGGGGACTTCGGGCGCATAGAAGCAGCGAACAGGCCGTTCGCTGCTAAACCCGGCGCTCGCGCACCACGTGCGGGCGCAGGTCCCGGTAGCCGCGGACGGCGACGCCGGGAACGGAGCGGATGTCGAGGTCGAGGTCGGTGGCGCGCAGGGCCTCGGTGAGGTCTTCGTCGACGAGCACCGTGCCCGGACGGGCCTCCGAGGTCAGGCGGCTGGCGATGTTCACGACCGGCCCGTAGACGTCGCCGTAGCGGGGGAGGACCTCGCCGAGCGCGAGCCCCACGCGCAGGGTCAGGCGCTCTTCGTCGCCGGTGACCTCCTCGTGGAGGCGGAAGGCGATGTCGACGGCGTCCTCGACGCGCGCGCACACGAACAGGATCTCGTCGCCGAGGGTCTTGACGATCCGGCCGCGTCGGCGCGCGACGACCTCGGCCGACACGGTCTCGAAGCGTTCGAGCAGCGCGCGCAGCTCGACCTCGTCGATCTTGCGGGAGAGGCTGGTGAACCCGACGATGTCGGCGAAGCCCACGACCACGCGGTTCTCCGGCGGCCCCTCGCCGTCGGGGCGGGCGAGGGTCGACAGCATCCGGCCCGCGGTCACCGCGAGGTGCCGCCGCCAGACGTACGACTGCAGCCGCTCGAGGGTCGGGACCAGCGCCTCGACCGCCTCGACGATCGCGTCCGGGTCGTGCGCGAGGCCCGCGTCGGCGATGGTGCGGCGCACGAGCGTGGCCTGCCACTCCGCGAGGCGGCCGAGTCCCTGACCGAGCGCGCGGGCGACGGCCAGCTCCTCGGCCTCGTCGAAGGTGTCCTCGTCGAGCAGGCGCCCGGAGAGCTCGAGGGCGTCGACGTCGGCCTCGGCGAACCCGCGGACGTCGTCGGGGGTCGCGGGGAAGCCGAGCGAGCTCCACAGCCGCGAGGTGTGCTCCGGGGAGAACCCGGTGCGCTCCTGGACCTCGCCGCGTGTCATCGTGCGGGGCCCGCGCAGGAGCAGGTCCTCGATCCGCTCCTGCGCCCGGGCCCACCGCTCCGGATCGGCGGCGTCGGCGCCGGTGGGATCCGGACCCGGCGTCACGTGGTGTGGACGATGAGGACGTCGCTGCCGGCGCGTCGGGAGATGCCCTGGGGGACCGAGCCGAGCAGGCGGCCCGCGAGGCTGTTCAGGCCGCGGTTGCCGACGACGACGAGGTCGGCCTTGCGGTCGGAGACGACCTCGACGACGCGCTCGACGGGGTCGCCCTGGACGGCCACGGTGTCGATGTCGACCGATCCCTTGGCGGCCGCGCGCTCGCGGGCGTCGCGCAGCGTCTCCTCGGCGGGCGTCGACCCGACGACGTGGAAGGCCGCGTCCTCGCCGAGCGCCTGCTCGGCCTCGCCGGTCGACTTCGCCGGCTTGTAGGCGCAGATGATGAGCAGCCGGGCCTTGCTGTCGGCCGCGATCGTGGCGGCGCGATCGACGGCGCGGAACGACGACTCCGAGCCGTCCGTGCCGACGGCCACGGTCTGGTAAGCACCCATCGCGGAGAACCCTCCTCCTCGGTGGCGGGTCACGAGCCCGTCACGATTACGGTTCGCGAGCGTACCGCTACTGCTCCGTTCGGACGCTCTTGGCCCCGAGGAGCGTTCCCCTGATCAGGTGGCGGCGCAGGCGGGGTGTCAGTCGTCCGAACAGCGACGACATGGCCGCGAGCGATGCGCCGACGTCCTCGCGGGCGTCCAGATAGGCGCGGCGGTGGGTGGTCGGGAGCGAGAAGAACCGGTCGAAGAACGCGGGCACCTCGCCCGGCGGCATCGCGAGCAGCGTCTCGAGCCCGCGGCGGCGCAGGGCGTGCACGGTGACCGCGGCGGGGGAGCGCACGACCCGCCGGGCCGCGCGCGCCACGCCGACCGGTTCGGTGCCACCCCGCAGCGCGTCGGCGAGCACGGTGGCCACGCGCGGGGCCAGGCGCAGCGAGGTCGTCAGGCTGAACCCGGACGCGGGGTGCACGAGCGGGTCGGCGGCACCCACCGCGACCACCCCCGAGGGCGACCGGTGCCGCGGCGAGTCGACCGGGAAGCGCACCTTCTCGACGTCGGCGGGGTCGTCGGGGATCTCCGCGTCGGAGAGCCCCGCCGCCCGCAGGCGCGCCCGCAACCGGGCGCGCAGCTCGGGCACCGGCAGCCCCGGGCGGCGTGCGAGCGAGGTCTCCTCCAGCAGCACGCGGTCGTCGTCGAGCGGCACCGCATAGAGGAAGGTCGGCCAGCCGGGCCGTCCGTGGGTGGGTCGCCAGTCCATGAACAACAGCCGGTCGCCGCTCACCCGCGACGCCACCGCGCGGGGAACGACCACGCCGAACGCGGTCTGCTCGGCCCGCGCGCGCCCGCTGTCGAGCTCGTGGGCCGTGCCCCGCCGCGCCAGCGCCTGCCGGGCACCGGTGGCGTCGACGACGACCCGCGCGGTGACGGTGCTGCCGTCCTCGAGGACCAGCGCGGGGTGGCGTCCCGCGCCGGCCGGCGTCGCGCGCACGGCCCGGGCGCGCCGGACGGCCACCGCGGGGTCGGTGAGGTGGCGCTGGAGCGCGGCGGTGTCGAGCACGGCGTACTCGTCGTCGAGCTCGTGGGTGTGCTGCGCGATCGCCACGCCCCGCCCGCGGGCGGCGACGATCTCGCCGGGCAGATCCGCGGGCAGCTCGTGGACCCAGGCGCCGTAGGTGTGGGTCCACGCCCGTTGCGGGCGGGGGTCGACGAGCAGGGTGCGCAGGTCGCGGGCGGCGCAGGAGCGCGCCAGCGACCGGCCGGCGGGTCCCGCGCCGGCCACGACGACGTCGGCGACCGGTGCGGAGGGACTCACCGGTCGCTGTCTCCCGTTCGGTCCTCGACCGTGTCCGACTCGGCCCGCGCCATCTCCTCCAGGGCCGCTCGGTCGGCCTTCGCGCGGGCGTTCCAGCGCCGCATCTCCGGCGGGTAGCCGGTGACCGTGACGTCGTGGCACGCGACCTTCACCGAGCGCGCGAGCTTCTCCGCGGCCTTCGGCGTCCCGACGCGCCGGCGCGTCCACTCGCCGTCGAACGCCACGGCGACCACCGTCGTGTCGGTGGCCGTGGTCTCGGGCTCGACGTAGAACGCGACGCCCTCGCGGCTCCTGGCGAACGCCCGGAGGTGCTCCAGGTCGGCAGGACCGCCCTCGCGGTCGAGTACCTGGCGCTGGCCACCGGCCCCGACACCGCTGCCGCCTCCGCGGCGCCACCTGCTGAAGAGGCCCATGGGAACCACCTCCCGATCACCACCATTGTGCCGGTGTCCGGTTGAGGTGGCCGTGGGGTTCAGGTCCTGGGGTGGTTCACGTGTTCCCGGTCGCCAGCATTCCGCCGTCGACGCGCACGGTCTCCCCGGTGATCCAGGACGCGGCGTCGGAGACGAGGAAGCCGACGAGGCCGGCGACGTCCTGCGGGGTGCCGAGCCGCTTCATCGGATAGCGGGACGCGACCTCGTCCTCGCCCTGGATGTAGAGGGCCTCGGCGAACTTCGTCTTGACCACGGCCGGCGCCACGGCGTTGACCCGGATGCCCGGCCCGAGCTGGAACGCGAGCTCCTCGGTGAGGCGGATGAGCGCGGCCTTCGACGCCCCGTAGGCGCCGATGACGCCGCTCGAGCGCAGCCCGCCCACCGATGCCATGTTCACCACGGCGCCGCCGTGCTCGCCCATCCACGCGCGGTGGGCCTCCTGGACGAAGCCGAGCGCGGCGACGACGTTCACCTCGAAGATCTTCGACACGGCCGCGAGGTCGGCGTGCACCAGCGGGCCGTACTGCGGGTTGATGCCGGTGTTGTTGACCAGCACGTCCAGGGAGCCGAAGCGCTCGACGGTCCGGTCGACGGCCTCCGTGCGGGCCGCGGCGTCGCCCGCGTTGCCCGCGACCGCCAGCACGCGGTCCGGCGCGCCCAGGGACGCCAGCCACCCCGCGGCCTCGTCCAGCTCCGCCTGCTTGCGCGCGGTGATGGTGACCGCGGCGCCGCGCTCGACCAGGTGGCGGGCGACACCGAGACCGATGCCGCGACTCGCGCCGGTGACGAGCGCCGCTCGACCGGCGAGATCCCGGGAGACAGGGGGCGTGGCGTCGGTCATGTGCGCACCCTAGATCGAGGTCGGACTCCGGGCGCCGCCTACACTGGAGAGTCGCCATTCGTCCGTGCCGACCACCTCCCCGAGGACTCCCCTGTGATCACCGCGTCCGATCTCGAGCTGCGCGCCGGCTCCCGCGTCCTGCTCGCGGGGGCGACGTTGCGCGTCCAGCCCGGCGACCGGATCGGTCTCGTCGGGCGCAACGGCGCGGGCAAGACGACGACGCTGCGCTGCCTCGCCGGGACGGGCGAGCCCTACGGCGGTGTGGTCAGGTCGACCGGCCCGGTGGGCTACCTGCCCCAGGACCCGCGTGAGGGCGACCTCACCGTGCTGGCGCGCGACCGCGTGCTCTCGGCGCGCGGGCTCGACGAGCTGCTGCGCGAGATGGAGAAGACCCAGAGCGCGATGGCCGAGCTGGCCGACGACGCGGCGCGCGACCGGGCGATCGCGAAGTACGGGCGCCTCGAGGAGCGGTTCGCCGACCTCGGCGGCTACGCCGCGGAGAGCGAGGCCGGGCGGATCTGCTCGAACCTCGGCCTGCCCGGGCGGGTGCTGGCCCAGCCGCTGCGCACGCTCTCGGGCGGCCAGCGCCGGCGCGTGGAGCTCGCCCGCATCCTGTTCGCCGCCAGCGGCGACGGTGCCGGATCGAAGGGGGCAGGTAACGCCGGCACCACGCTGCTGCTCGACGAGCCCACCAACCACCTCGACGCCGATTCGATCGGCTGGCTGCGCTCGTTCCTCCAGGCCCACGAGGGCGGGGTCGTGGTCATCAGCCACGACACCGAGCTCATCGAGGCCGTGGTCAACAAGGTGTGGTTCCTCGACGCCACCCGCGGCGAGCTCGACGTCTACAACATGGGCTGGAAGAAGTACCAGCAGGCCCGCGCCGACGACGAGGCCCGACGCCGCCGCGAGCGCGCCAACGCCGAGAAGAAGGCGGGCGCCCTGCAGGCCCAGGCCGCGAAGATGGGCGCGAAGGCCACCAAGGCCGTCGCCGCCAAGCAGATGGCCCGGCGTGCCCAGGCCATGCTCGACGGCCTCGAGTCCGAGCGCGTCGACGACAAGGTGGCGCACATCCGCTTCCCGGCGCCTGCCCCGTGCGGCCGGGTGCCGATGACCGCCGACGGGCTGTCGAAGACCTACGGTTCGCTCGAGGTGTTCAGCGGGGTCGACCTCGCGGTGGACCGGGGCTCGCGGGTCGTCATCCTCGGTCTCAACGGCGCAGGCAAGACCACGCTGCTGCGCATCCTCGCCGGGGCCGAGACGCCCGACACCGGCGCGGTGCTGGCCGGCCACGGCCTGCGCACCGGGTACTTCGCGCAGGAGCACGACACGCTCGACATGGAGCGCAGCGTCTGGGAGAACGCCCGCAGCGCCGCCCCGGACACCCCCGAGCAGCAGCTGCGCACGCTGCTGGGCGCGTTCATGTTCTCCGGCGAACAGCTCGAGCAGCCCGCCGGGACGCTCTCCGGCGGCGAGCGCACCCGCCTCGCCCTCGCCGGGCTCGTGTCGAGCGCGGCCAACGTCCTGCTGCTCGACGAGCCCACCAACAACCTCGACCCGGCCAGCCGCGAGAAGGTGCTCGACGCCCTGCGGCGCTTCGAGGGCGCGGTCGTGCTCGTCACCCACGACCCGGGCGCGGTCGAGGCCCTCGAGCCCGAACGGGTCATCCTGCTGCCCGACGGCACCGAGGACCACTTCTCCGCCGATCACCTGGAACTCGTCGAGCTCGCCTGACTGAGCGGTTCGTCACCGAGCGCCCCAGCGCACCTCCCGAAGGGTCCGACAAACGGGCCTCGATCACTCCGATCGGCCGAACCGCTTACCGATCACGGGAAATGTGCGATGGCGCACACTCCCCTCAACGATCATCATGGGTCGACCGGACCTGCGGTGGGACGAGGGGTGGAACACGAGATGGCCGATCTGAAGAAGGGTGCTCGGATCACCGGCACCCAGCGCGACAAGCTCGCCAACGACCTCAAGAAGAAGTACGAGAAGGGCGCGAGCATCCGTTCGCTGGCCGAGTCCACGGGGCGCTCGTACGGATTCGTGCACCGCGTGCTGTCCGAATCGGGAGTGACCCTGCGCGGGCGCGGGGGCGCCACGCGCACCAAGAAGAAGTAGCACGGGCACCTCTCGCCGGCGGGGGCGAGCGAGGGGTGTCCCGTCCGCGGCGGCCCCGGTGTACACCACACGCCGGTCCCGAGCGGATGTCCGCTTGACCTCGACCATGCTCGAGGTCGCACGCTCGTCAGGCACACGGTCCTCACGAGCGACGGGAGCGGGCCATGGACGCCTGGTCGTTGATGCAGTCCGCGGCGCAGGCGGACAGCATCCCGCGGTCGGTGCCGCGAGGGACGCTGCCGCGCATCTGGCGCTTCGCCGCGCGCCACCACCGGACGCTCGCGGCGTTCCTGCTGCTCGCCACGGCGTCGGCCGTGATCGGCGTCGCGACACCGGTGCTGGCCGGGCGCGTGGTCACCGCGATCACCAACGGCTCCGCGCCGTCGGCCGTGGTCACGATCGCCCTGGTGATCGCCGGGCTCGCCGTCCTCGACGCCGGCCTGACGCTCGCTGAGCGCTGGCTCTCGGCCCGGATCGGCGAGGGCCTGATCTACGACCTGCGGCGCGCGGTGTTCGCGCACGTCCAGCGGATGCCGCTGGCGTTCTTCACCCGCACCCGCACGGGCTCGCTCGTCAGCAGGCTCAACAACGACGTGATCGGTGCCCAGCGCGCCTTCACCTCGACGCTCTCGGGCCTGGTCACCAACACCATCCAGCTCGTGCTCGCGGTCGTCGTCATGGTCGCTCTCGCGTGGCAGGTGACGCTGCTCGCGCTCGTGCTGCTGCCGGTCTTCCTGCTGCCCGCGCGGCGGATGGGCCGGCGGATCGCCTCCCTGCAGCGCGAGTCGGCGGACCTCAACGCCGCGATGACCGGCCAGATGACCGAGCGCTTCTCGGCCGGCGGCGCCACGCTGGTCAAGCTCTTCGGGCGCCCGCAGGCCGAGGCCGACGAGTTCGGCGAGCGCGCCGACCGCGTGCGCGGCGTCGGCGTCCGGACGGCCATGGTCAGTCGGGTCTTCCTGACCTCCCTCACCCTCCTCGCCGCCCTGGCCCAGGCGCTGGTCTACGGCCTGGGCGGCTGGCTCGCCGTCACCGGGGTCCTCGACGCCGGCACGGTCGTCAGCCTCGCGCTGCTGCTGACGCGCCTGTACTCGCCGCTGACCTCGCTGGCGAACGCCCGTGTCGACGTCATGAGCGCCCTGGTGAGCTTCGAGCGGGTCTTCGAGGTGCTCGACCTGCAGCCGGCGATCACCGAGTCCGAGCGCCCGACCCCGCTGCCCGACGGTCCGCTCGGCGTCGTCGCGCGCGGGGTGCACTTCACCTACCCGTCGGCGTCGGCGGTGTCGCTGGCCTCGCTCGAGGAGGTCAGTCGGCTCGACGACCGGGCCGGTCACGAGGTCCTGCACGGCGTCGACCTCGTCGTCGGGCCCGGGCGGATGCTCGCGCTGGTGGGGCCGTCCGGGGCCGGGAAGTCGACGATCGCGTCGCTGATCCCGCGGCTCTACGACGTCGACGCCGGCGAGATCACGGTCGGCGGGATCGACGTGCGCGAGCTGTCGTTCGCCGACCTGCGCGACGCCGTGGGCGTCGTCACCCAGGACGGGCACCTGTTCCACGACACCGTGCGGGCGAACCTGCTCTACGCGGCGCCGGACGCCACGGAGGCGCAGCTGCGCGACGCGATGGTGCGGGCGCGGCTGGGCGACCTGCTCGACGAGCTGCCCGCCGGGCTCGACACCGTGGTGGGGGAGCGGGGGCACCGGCTCTCCGGCGGCGAGCGCCAGCGACTGACGATCGCGCGGCTGCTCCTGGCCTCGCCGCGGGTGGTCATCCTCGACGAGGCCACCGCCCACCTGGACTCCGAGTCCGAGCAGGCGGTGCAGGAGGCGCTCGCCGAGGCGCTGGTCGGTCGCACCTCGGTGGTGATCGCGCACCGGCTCTCGACCGTCCGGGCGGCGGACACCATCGCGGTCGTGGAGCACGGGCGCGTGGTCGAGCAGGGCACGCACGCGGCGTTGCTGGAGCGCGGCGGGCGGTACGCGGACCTCTACCACACCCAGTTCGCGCCGTCGCAGGCCGCGGCCTGAGCGATCACCCACTGTGATGTTCGCATCGGGGACACTCGTCGTCCGACCCCCTGCGGGGCGTCGGACCCGCGTGTAGCGTCGCTGAGCGTCCGTGTGCGTTCGCAGCAACGACCCCGGTGATCACTGCCGGTGTCGGTCGATCAGGGAGGGCTCGTGCCGGCTCCGACTCCGTCCGTGCGCCCCGGTGGGCCGGCGGGGGACGCCGCTCGGCCCGGGATCGCGCTCGACCCGGCCGCGCCGCTCACCGAGCGCGCGGTCGCGGAGGCCTACGTGGCGTCGGTGTGCTTCAAGCACGGTCCGCCGCGGCTCGTCGGCACCGAGCTCGAATGGCTCGTGCGCCACGTCGACGACCCCGCTCGCCCCCTCGACCCCGCCGTGCTGGCCCGCGCCCTCGGACCGCACGCCCCCTCCACCCTCGGCTCGCTCCGCACCA
Source organism: Actinomycetospora sp. 2LY8.5 (assembly GCF_057180585.1). Lineage (NCBI taxonomy): Bacteria > Bacillati > Actinomycetota > Actinomycetes > Pseudonocardiales > Pseudonocardiaceae > Actinomycetospora > Actinomycetospora sp. 2LY8.5. The sequence continues at coordinate 148,664 of NZ_JBXUHE010000004.1, read as the reverse complement.
CCAACGGCTCCGGTCCCGCGCCCCTCCCCGCAGGCGGCACGATCACCGTCGAGCCCGGCGGCCAGGTGGAGATCGCCAGCCCCCCGCTGCCCGGTGTGGGCGCCCTGATCGACGCCGTGCGCACCGACGTCGCGGGTCTGCACACGCTGCTCGCCGCCGAGGGCCTGACGACCGTCCCGCGGGCGAGCGACGCGCTGCGCCCCCCGCGGCGCCTGCTCCAGGTCCCGCGCTATGCGGCGATGGAGGCCACGTTCGACCGCATCGGTCCGCACGGGCGCACGATGATGTGCTCCACGACCGCCGTGCAGGTCTGCGTCGACGCCGGCGAGGGGGACGACGTCGCGCGGCGGTGGGCCGCCCTGCACGAGCTCGGCCCCGTCCTGCTCGCCGCGTTCGCCAACTCACCCGCCGTCCACGGCCGCCGGACCGGCTGGAAGTCGTCGCGCTGGGCGGCGTGGATGGCGCTCGACCCCGAGCGCACCAGCCCGCCGCTGACCCTCGACGGCGACCCGGCCCGCGAGTACGCCCGCCGCGCGCTCGACACCCGGCTGCTGTGCGTGCGCCGCGAGGGCGCCGACGGGGTCTCGTGGGAGGCACCCGACGTCACGTTCGCCGAGTGGATCGACGGGGCCCTCGCGCCGGCACCGACCCGCGCCGACCTCGACTACCACCTCACGACCCTGTTCCCGCCCGTGCGCCCGCAGGGCCACCTCGAGGTCCGCTACCTCGACCAGCAGGCCGGCGACGAGTGGGTCGTCCCCCTGGTGGTCGTCGCCGCGCTGATGCACGACCCGGACACGGTCGCCCGCGCCCGTGCCGCCGCGGAGCCCGCCGTCGATCGGTGGACCGCCGCGGCGCGCCACGGCCTCGCCGACCGTGTCCTGCGCCGGGCCGCCGGCGACGTCTTCGCACAGGCGCACCGCACGATCGCCGGCCCGGCGTTCGCCGACCTGCCGGCCGACGTGCACGAGCTCGTCGACCGCGTCGTCTCGGAGCGGGTGCTGCGCGGGCGGTGCCCCGCCGACGACCCGCTCGACGACGCCGAGGCGGGCCTCGCGCCCCGGGCCGGCTCCGACGAACAGCTCCCCGACCACACCGACACCGTCGGCGGGCCCCCGACCCTCCTCGGAGGTGAGCGTTCATGACCGCCAGCACCCCCACCGACCCGACCGCGCTGCGTCGCCGCCTCGCGGCCGAGCTCGCGGCGGCCCGGGCGCGGACGCGGTCGCTCACGCACGACGTCTTCGCCGGCGACGACCCCGACTTCACCCACCAGCACTCCCCGCTGATGTCGCCGTTGCACTGGGACCTCGCGCACATCGCGAACATGGAGGACTACTGGCTGGTGCGCCGGGCCGCGCCGGACAGCGACCTCGTCCCGGGCGTGCGCGAGGACGTCGACCACCTCTACGACGCGTTCACCAACCCGCGCGCCGGCCGCCCCGCCCTGCCGCTGCTCGACCCGGCCGAGGCGCGCGTCTACGGCGACCGGGTGCGCGAGAAGGCGCTCGAGCACCTCGAGGCCGGGTCCTTCGACGAGCGCCGCACCCTCGCCGACGGCTTCGTGTTCTCCATGATCGTGCAGCACGAGCAGCAGCACGTGGAGACCATGCTCGCGACCCATCAGCTGCGGACCGGGGCGCCGGTGCTGCACGCCGACCCGCCGCCGCCGTCGGCCGTGCCCGGCCTGGCCGGCACCGAGGTGTTCCACCCGGGGGCGGGGTTCCTGCTGGGGACGTCCCTCGAGGCGGCCGCGCTGGACAACGAGAAGCCGGCCCACCCCGTGGACGTCGGGGACTTCTGGCTCGACGCCGCGCCGGTGACCAACGCCGAGTACGCCCGCTTCGTCGACGCCGGCGGCTATCGCGACCGGTCGCTGTGGTCCGAGGCCGGCTGGGACCACATCACCGCCGAGGGCTGGACCGCGCCGATGACCTGGGAGGAGATCGACGGCCGCTGGCACCGGACGTCGTTCGGCGTGCGCGAGGCCATCAGCGACAACCCGGCCGTCGCCGACCAGCCCGTGCTGCACGTCTGCTTCCACGAAGCCGCGGCCTACGCCGCGTGGGTGGGCAAGCGCCTGCCCACCGAGGTCGAGTGGGAGTTCGCCGCGCGCTACGACCACGCCACCGGCACCACCCGCCGCTTCCCGTGGGGCGACGAGGATCCGACGCCCGAGCGCGCGAACCTCGATCAGCGCCACCTCCAGCCCGCGCCGGTCGGCGCCTTCCCGGCCGGCGCCTCGCCCCTCGGCGTGCACCAGCTCATCGGCGACGTCTGGGAGTGGTGCGACTCGGGGTTCGAGGGCTACCCGGGCTTCGAGCCGTTCCCGTACAAGGAGTACTCCGAGGTGTTCTTCGGCGGCGACTTCCGGATGCTGCGCGGCTCGTCGTTCGGCGTCGGCACCCCGAACGCCCGCTCGACCTTCCGCAACTGGGATCTGCCGATCCGGCGCCAGATCTTCTCCGGCTTCCGCTGCGCGCGGGACGCCTGAGAGGTGTGCCGACATCTGGCCCACGTGGGCCCGACCCCGGTCACGCTCGCGTCGCTGCTGACCGAGCCGTCGCACTCCCTGCTCGTCCAGAGCTACGCCCCCGCGGACATGCGCGGCGGCGGCACCGTCAACGCCGACGGCTTCGGCGTGGGGTGGCTCCGCTCCCATGCTGCGGAGCTGCACCTGTACCGGCGGGACTACCCGATGTGGACCGACGCGTCGTTCCTCGACGTCGCGCACGGGGTGGAGACGACGGCGCTGGTGGCGGCCGTGCGCTCGGCGACGGTCGGGATGCCGGTGTCGACGGCGGCGTGCGCGCCGTTCCGCGCGGACGGGCGCCTGTTCAGCCACAACGGCGTCGTGCGCGGCTGGCCGCACAGCGTGGCCGACCTCGCCGCCAGGCTGCCCCCGCTCGACCTGCTGACCCTCGAGGCGGCCACCGACTCGGCGCTGCTCTGGGCCCTGGTCCGCGCGCGCCTGGCCGCCGGCAAGGACGTCGCCGTCGCCGTCGCCGGCGTGGTCGCCGAGACCCTCGCGGCCGCCCCCGGCTCACGGCTGAACCTGCTGGTCGGCGACGGCGAGCAGATCGTCGCCACGGCCGTTGACCACGCCCTGTCCTACCGGACGCATCCCGACGGTGCAGTCACCGTCGCGTCCGAGCCTCTGGACCTCGACCCCACCTGGGTCCCCGTGCCCGACGGCTCCCTGCTCGTCGCCCGTCCCGGCGGGGGGCACGAGCCGCCCGCCGTGACCGTGTCGGCGCTGTGACCCAGCGCCGACACACCGCCGTTCCCGACGCCGTGAACGCTCGCGCGCGCCCCACCCGGGCGTGGGCCCCGACCCCAGGACGTGACCCGAGACCGATGAGCCTGCCTGCGCTCGACATCCATCTCACCGCCGACGACGCCGACTCCGCCCTGCGGGAGGACGCCCGCCGGGGGCTGACCTCCACCCCGAAGGCCCTCACCCCGCAGTGGCTCTACGACGCCCGCGGGAGCGAGCTGTTCGAGCAGATCACCGCGCTGCCGGAGTACTACCCGTTCACCGCCGAGCGCGAGGCCCTCACCGAGAACGCCGACGCCATCGCGCGCACCGCCGACGCCGACACCTTCGTCGAGCTGGGATCGGGGTCGTCGTCGAAGACGCCGCTGCTGCTCGACGCCCTGGACCGTGCCGGGACGCTGCGCCGCTATATCCCCGTCGACGTGTCGCCGTCGGCGCTGGAGGAGGCCCTGCCGGGTCTCGTCGCGGCGTACCCGGGCCTGGACGTGCACGGGGTGGTCGCCGACTTCACCAACGACCTGCGCAGCGTCCCGCGCGACGGACGCCGCCTCGTCGCGCTGCTCGGCGGCACGCTCGGCAACTTCGAGCCCGACGGGCGCAAGGCGTTCCTCGCCGCGCTCGCCGACGCGCTCGACCCGGGGGAGGCCTTCCTCGTCGGCACCGACCTCGTCAAGGACGAGGCGACCCTGGTCGCCGCGTACGACGATCCCGCGGGTGTGACCGCCGCCTTCGACCTCAACGTGCTGCGGGTGCTCAATCGCGTGCTCGGCGCGGACTTCGACGCCGACGGCTTCGAGCACCTGGCCGTCTGGGTGCCGCAGGCCGGCCGGATCGAGATGCGGCTGCGCGCCCGGCGGGCCATGCACGTGCGGGTCCCGGAGCTCGACCTCGAGATCGACTTCACCGAGGGCGAGGAGATGCGCACCGAGATCTCGACGAAGTTCACGCGCGAGCGCATCCGCGACGAGCTGGCCGCCGCGGGGTTCTCCCACGACGGGTGGTTCACCGACCCGCGGGGCCGGTTCGCGCTCTCCCTCGCCGTGCGCCGCTGAGGGGCACCAGCGGCGACGAGATCCCGCCGGCCAGGCCCGTGGCCAGCGAGGACGCCACCGACGAGACGGTGGCCGACGGCGTGCGGTCCGCCCTGGGCGCCGCGGCCCCCCGCGGGGCCATGGCGGACAGCGGCGCCCCGCAGGGCATCGGGGCCTCGGTGGGTTCCTCGATGACCTCGGCGTCGGCGGCGGTGTCGTCCTCCGGCGGCTCCGGTCCGGGCCTCTCGACGACCCAGCTGCCGTCGACGGGCCGCCGGGCGAGCGTGGGTCCGGCGGTGAGCGCCTCCACGGACACCGTGCGCAGGCGCAGGCGGGCCCGGGTGACGTGGCGGGGTGCCCCGTGCACGACGACGGCCACCACCAGCCGCTCGCCGTGCGGGTCGGGCACGGCGTGGAGCAGGTGGTGGTGGCCGTCGTCGGTGCTCACGGTCAGCTCCGCGAGGGACGTGGAGACGACCGTGGCGGCCTTGACCATCTCGGCGTGGGCGGCCCCGAGCAGCTCGAGGTCGGCGAGCCCGGGGTGTTCGCCCGGGTCGTCGACGTAACCGTCGAGGATCAGCCCGCTGTCGACGTCCACGAGCGTGGCGGCGACGATGCGGCGGTCGTCGAGCAACGGGCGCAGCACCGCCGACAGGCCGTCCGACCGCACGCACGTCAGGTGGCGGTGTCGGCCGCTTCGACGGGTCGGGCTCCGCGACCCTGTCGGCGTGCTCCCGTCCCCGTCTCCCACCCGTGTGGCTCCCCTCCGGTGACGGGGGTCAGCGCCGGCCGACCTGCTGGTAGTACCCCTGGTCCTGCGCCGGCACGGACGGCTGCGACGACGGGTCGTCGAGGTAGAAGCGCTGGCCGATGACCTTGAGGTCTCGGCGGGCCATCGCGAGGTTGGCCTGCTGGCGGTTGAGCACCAGGTAGAAGAACAGCTTGTCGTCGCTGTTCGAGTAGATCGGCCGGATGAGGTGGTACTGCGTGTCGAGCGTGATCAGGATGTCCTCGATCGTCTCGCGCAGGCCCAGCTTCTGCATGACGTCGAACTTGGCGCGCACGACCTCGCTGTTGCCGGGAGCGGCGACGTCGAGGTCGAACTCGGCGCTGCCTCCGCGTGAGCCGAGGGTCATGCCGCTGTCGTAGTCGACGATCGCCACGGCGAACGCGCCCTTGATGTTGGCGGCGGCGTTCAGGGCGTACTCGACATCACTCATGGGTTCCTCCGTGTCGGGGCCGCTCCGGGGGAGCGGGTGGTGCTCTCGGGGTTGCCGGCGAGGGCCGACGGGGACGGGCGTCCCAGACGGAGCAGTCCGGCGAGGACGCGCCGCAAGGTCTCGGGGTCGGAACGCCAGCGCTGGCCGAGCACGCCGGCCGAGTCCTTCGGCGCCGGCGGGTCGTCGTCCGGCTGGTGGTCCGGCTGGTCGTCCGGCTGGTGGCCTGGCCGAGGCGCCGGGCCCGCGGGCGGGGCGGACGCGGCCGGTGGACGGCGAGGCCAGGGGAGCACCGGAGTGGTCTCCGGGGCCTCCCGCGCCGGCGACGACGCCGACGCCGTGCGTGACGGGCCATGCGACGGTGGCGGCGCCCAGGGCGTCGCCGGGGACCGGGCGGACGCGGGCGCCGGTGGCTCGTCCGTCGGTCGCGAGGTGGCCGGTTGCGAGGTGGCCGGTCGCGAGGTGGCCGCCGGGCGCGGCGGGGCGGGCAGCGCGGCCGGGGCTCCCCGGGTCGTCACTTCCGTCGCCGGACCCGTGCTCGTCGGCGTCGCTGCCGGCGGGCGGATCGGGGATGGCGCGCGGTCCGGCCAGGGTGTCGACCGGGCCGCGCCGGGCGGCGTCGTCGATGGTCTCGACGACGGACCCGCGGGGAGCTCGGCCGGCCCGGCCGGGGCCGGGGGTCGGCCCGCCGCGGGGGTCCGGGGGGTGGTGAGCGCCGCGAGGCGCCGGCGGGCGAGGGCGAGGTTGCCGCCCTCGCGGTGGACCCGCAGGTAGACCCAGCCGGTGGCCGGCGTGCCGACGGCGCGCAGCAGGTGGTGGGCCGTGTCGGTGGTGACGATGACGTCGTCGAGGGCGAGATCCCGCTCGGACGCGACGCCGGCGGCACGGCGGCCCCACCCGAGCACGGCGGCGGCGGTGCCCTCGTCGGTACCGATCTCGGCGACCACGCGACGGTCGTGGCCGCCCGGGTCGGTGTCGGTGAGCAGCGCGTGGGCGAAGCCGGGGAGATCGCGCAGCGAGGTCAGGAGCGACGTCGGGAGCGAGGCCGACCCGGATGACGGTGCCGGGGTGGACGCGGGCAGCGTGGCGGGGGTCATCACGGCGGCGGGGCTCGGTGGAGCTCCCGGGGCGGGCCGTGGGGGGGCCGCCGGACGTGTCGCCGCCGTGGTCACGGATTCCTCTCGTTCGCTGCTCGGTCGAGTCACGAGCCTAGGGACGAGAATTACGGAGAGCAATTGGCCGTTCGGCTGACGGTGCCTGTCCGGGTGACGCAACCAGTCATCCGTGGACGGATTGATTACTCTACGCCGAACGGCCGTGTCGTCTCAGTGTTTCCGAGAGTGGCCGACGCACGAGGGTGACGCCGTGACCGGAACGGCGGAATGGCACCCTCGGGAACGATTCAGGCCGAGGCGCGTGGAACCAGCCGCGACCAGAGACCTCCGCCGCCTCGGTGGGTCGACCCACCGGTCGGCTCGCCGGCCTCGAACGCGCATGTCTCGCAGCGGGAGGCCGGGGGAGCCGACAGCGACGACGCCCAGACGGTCGCGCGGCACATCGCCTCGAAGCGCCCGTCGCCGCCCTGCGCGGCGAGGAAGGCCGCATCGGACACGGCGTGGTCGATGCCGTCGACGGCGCACGTCAACCACATCGTCCGGTTGCGCCTCACGACGCGACACCGGTCACGTCGTCGGCGCCCAGCAGGTCGTCGTACTCCCCGCCCTTGATGTCGGCGAGGAAATCGCTCATCTCGGCGACGGAGAACACCAGCGCCGGGCCCTCGGGGAAGCGGGAATTCCGCACCGCGACACCCTGGGAGCGCACCGGGGCGAGCTCCACGCAGTTGCCCTGCTTGCCGGACCGGGCGCTCTTGCGCCATGTCACGTCGGGCAGAGCGTCGTGTGCATTCGGCACCTGGCCCATGCGACCGCCTCGATCGTCTGCACGTGCATCCGTCAGTGCATCGACTTTAGCAAGGGATCCGAGCATCTGCACGTGCATGTGACGTGGGCGAGTCGCCGGTGGCGCTCGGGCTCAGCGCTCGGCGGCGAGCTTCGTGAGGTACTGCCGGGTCTCGTCCGGCGTCAGCGCGTCGACGGCCACGCGGTCCATGACGCGGCTGTACTGCTCGACCTCGGGCCGCTTGTCCAGGTACGTCGCGTGGGTGAGGTGCTCCTGGTACACGAGGTCGGGCAGCTCAGGCTCCGAGAAGCGCAGGATCGAGAACGTGCTCTCCGCGGCGTACCCGGACAGCGCGAACGGCAGGACCTGCACGACGACGTTCGGGAGCGCCGAGAGCTCGAGCAGGCGCTCGATCTGCTCGACGAGCACCGAGTGGCCGCCGATCGGCCGGTGCAGCGCCGATTCGTCGATGATCGCCCACAGCGTGGGCGAGTCGCGGCGCCCGAGCATCTGCTGGCGGCGCATCCGGACGGTGAGGCGGCGCTCGTCGTCGGGGGTGGCGCGGTCCGGGTGGCCGGACGTGATGATCGCGCGGGCGTAGTCCTCGGTCTGCATCAGGCCGGGGACGAACAGCAGCTCGTAGGTCTGGATGCGCGAGGCGCTCGTCTCCAGGCCCACGTAGTCCTCGAACCAGTCGGGGAGCACGTCGCCGTAGGGCTGCCACCAGCCGGGCTCGTTGGAGCGCCGCGTCATGTCGAGGAGGAGCTCGCGCTCGCCGTCCTCGGTGATGCCGTACATCGTCAGCAGGTCGGCGACGTCGCGCTCCTTGAAGCCGACCTTGCCGGCCTCGAGGCGGCTCATCTTCGAGTCGGACCCGCGGATCGACCACGCGGCGTCCGAGCGCGCGACGCCGGCGCGCTCGCGGAGGCGACGTAGCTGGGCGCCGAGGATGATCCGGCGCGCAGTGGGCCCGGTGCCCTCCGGCTCGGTGTGCTCCTGCTCGGCCACGTCTGGTGCGCTCCCCGCTGTCCTCGGGCCCCGCTGCTTGCGCCGGCTCGGCCCCGCCGGCACCCGGCCCGTGCCGCCGAGTCCGAGACGTTACACGTCGCCACGTCCGGATGTCCGCTGATCGACCCGCGCCCGGAGGGACATCAGTATCCTCCTAGGGTGAGCGACGGACCGTGACGTACGTCCTGATGGGAACCCGATGACCGCTGCGCACTCGTCGTCCCGCTCGGGGTCGGCACCCGCCTACGTCGACACCACGAAGGCGAGCATCGCGCGCGTCTACGACACGGCTCTCGGCGGCAAGGACAACTATCCGGCCGACCGTGAGGTCGTCGAGAAGCTGCGCCAGGTCGCGCCGGAGATCGGCCAGTTCACCGTCGACCACCGGGCGTTCCTCGTGCGCGTCGTGCGCTTCCTCGCTGGCCAGGCCGGGATCGACCAGTTCCTCGACCTCGGCTCGGGCCTGCCCACCGCCGAGAACACCCACCAGGCCGCGCAGCGCCTGCGTCCCGAGGCCCGTGTGGTCTACGTCGACAACGACCCCACGGTGGTCGCGCACGGGCGCGCGCTGCTGGAGGAGAACGACCGCACGTTCTTCTCGCCGGGCGACCTCACGGTGCCGAGCGAGCTGCTCGCCGACCCGGTGGTCACCAGGAACCTCGATTTCGACCGACCGATCGGGCTACTGCAGCTCGGCACGCTGCACCACTACGACGAGAGCGCCCTGAGCTGCGTCGAGATCATGCAGCAGTACATCGACGCGCTGCCGTCGGGCTCGTACGTGGCGCTGAGCCACTTCCTCGACCCGGAGAACGAGCACAGCGTCGTCGCCCGTCGCATGGAGGACGTCTTCCTCCACAGCCCGCTGGGCACCGGCGTGTACCGCACCCGCGAGCAGATCCTCGCGATGATGCCGGGGCTCGAACTCGTCGACCCGGGCCTCGAGCTCTGCGTGACGTGGTGGCCGGACGGCCCGCAGCTGGCCCCGCTCCTGCCCGCGCAGCACTGCATCGCGGGCGTGGTGGGCCGCAAGCCCTGAGTCGGGAGACGGACCAAGCAGGGGAGCACGCCGACAGGGGAGCTCGACCGGTGTCGACCGCGGACAGGGAGCGCTGGGACGCCCGCTTCGCCGGTCTCGGGCCCGGCGAGCCCGGCCCACCGGGGGTGCTCGTGGGCCGCGAGCACCTCGTGCCCGTCTCCGGCCGCGCACTCGACCTGGCGTGCGGGCGCGGGACGGTCGCGGCCTGGCTGGCGCGCCGCGGCCTGGAGGTCGACGCGGTCGACGTCTCGCCGGTGGGTCTCGCGGCCGGGCGGGCGCAGGCGCCCGAGGTGCACTGGATCGCGGCGGACCTCGACGACGGTCTGCCCGTCACGGGACCCTACGACGTGATCGTCTGCCAGCGCTTCCGCGACCCCGCGGTCTACCCGGCCCTGGTCACGGCCCTCGCGCCCGGCGGGCTGCTGGTGATCAGTGTGCTGTCCGAGACCGGCGACACCGGCGGACCGTTCCGCGCCCCGCCGGGCGAGCTGATCGCGGCCTTCGGCCACCTCGAGGTGCTCCACCACGCGGAGGGGCAGGGCGAGGAGAGCCTGATCGCGGCCCTCGGCCGATGAGCGCCAGCCTGCTCACACCCCACGGCCGTCCGAGATCCACCAACGCTCCGCGCGACGGGCGACGTCGTCGGCGCGCGCCCTCAGCTGATGGTCGCCACCGGCGTCGCCGGGTCGCCGTCGAGCGCCGCGGCGAGGCGGGGGACCAGGCCGTCGAGCACCAGGGGCAGGCTCAGGACGCTGGAGAACGAGATCGCGCCGTTGAGCAGGCTCAGTTCGGGCAGTGCGACGACCCGGCCCTCGCGGACCACCCGCAGCGACGACACCAGCGGACCCGCCAGCGCCGAGGCCTCCGTCGCGCCGCCGTAGAGCCCGAGCAGCAGGACGTCGGCCTCGAGGAGGTCGCTGCGCTCGGTGGAGAGCTGCAGCGGTGGGGCCGTCGCCGGATCCCCGACAGCCGCGACCGCGGGATCGGGCAGGCGCAGGCCCATGCTCCGCAGGAACGTCGGCGCCGGGCCGGTGGGGTAGAGGTAGAGCGACCCCGAGATCGCGCTCGCGAGCAGGCCCGTGCGCCCGTTCGCCGCGAGCCCGGTGCGCGCCGCGTCGATCCGGGCGGTCAGGTCAGCGACCATCCGCTCGGCGTCGGCGTCCCGGCGCAGGGCCCGTCCGACGATGCGTGTCATGTCGTCCCAGCGGGCGCCGTAGTCGGCGGTCCCGGGCGGCTGGGCGATCGTCGGCGCGATCCCGGCGAGGAGGTCGTACTGGTCGCGGTCGACCTCGGAGTTCATGGCGAGGACGAGGTCCGGCTCGGCGGCGGCGACCCGCTCGATGTCGAGATTCTCCACGTCGAGCACCGGCGGCGGGGTCGCGGCACCGGCACGTTCCCGGGCCCACGGCCACAGGGCGCCCGGCTGCTCTCCGAACCACTCCCGGGTGAGGACCGGAACGACCCCGAACGCCAGCGGGTAGTCCTGCTCGGTCAGTCCGACGGTGACGATCCGTTGCGGCACGCCCGGGATCTCGGTGACGCCGTAGCGGTGCTCCACCCGCACGGCGCCCGCAGTGGGCGCGGTGGGCGCGGTGGGCGCGGGGGCGCAGGCGGCCGCGAGAGCGCCGGCGGAGGCGGCGACGAGCAAGGTTCTGCGATCGATCACCACTCGCGACACGGTAGCGGAGCCTTACCTTACCGCCGACGGTGGCGACCTGTGTGGTCCGTGTAAGGCATGGTGCCGACGTGGCGTGAGGTCGATACTCAGGCCGCGACCGGTCGGTCAGGGCCGACCGGGTGACGACACAGGTGACGACACCGGGTGACGACACCGGGTGACGACACCGGGTGACGACGAGGAGGCGCCAGGAGTGGGGCAGCTGTTCATCGACGGAGCGTGGACGACCGCGGTCGACGGGGGAAGGCGGGAGATTCGGTCGCCCGCGAACGGTTCGCTGGTCGCGGAGGTCGACGAGGCGGCCGCCAAGGACACCGAGCTCGCGATCGGCGCGGCACGGCGGGCGTTCGACGACCACCGCTGGTCGTCGGTGCCCGCCCCGGAACGGGGCGCCCTGCTGCTGCGCGTGGCCGACCTCCTCCAGCGGGACAAGGCGCGGCTCGCACGGGCCGAGACCGACGACACCGGCAAGCGTGTCGCCGAGTCCGAGATCGACATGGACGACATCACCCACTGCTTCCGGTGGTTCGGGCACCTCGCCTCCACCGACGACGGACGGCTGGTCGACACGGGCATCGCCACCGCCCGCAGCAAGGTCGTGCACGACCCGGTGGGGGTGTGCGGGCTCATCACGCCGTGGAACTACCCGCTGCTGCAGACGGCGTGGAAGGTCGCGCCGGCGCTGGGGGCCGGCTGCTCGTTCGTCCTCAAGCCCAGCGAGCTCACCCCGAGCACGGCGATCATCCTCATGGAGCTGCTGGCCGAGGCCGGTCTGCCCGACGGCGTCGGGAACCTCGTGCTCGGCGCCGGGGCGACCGCGGGGGCGCCGCTGTCGACCGACCCGCGCGTGGACATGGTCAGCTTCACCGGTGGGCTCGTCACCGGTAGGAAGATCATGGAGTCGGCGGCGGCCACGGTGAAGAAGGTCGCCCTCGAGCTGGGCGGCAAGAACCCGTTCGTGCTGTTCGCCGACGCCGACCACGAGACGGCCGTCGACAACGCGCTCACCGCGATCTTCCTGCACTCCGGTCAGGTGTGCTCCGCCGGTGCGCGGCTCGTCGTCGAGGAGTCCGCGCACGACCGGATCGTCGACGACCTCGTCGAGCGGGCGCAGCGCATCCGGATGGGTGGGCCGGACGACCCGGAGACCGAGACCGGGCCACTGATCTCCGCGGCGCACCGCGAGAAGGTCGAGCGCTACGTCGCGACCGGCGTCGCCGAGGGCGCGGTGCTGCGCTGCGGCGGCGAGCGCCCCACCGACCCGAAGCTGCAGAACGGATACTTCTACCCGCCGACGATCCTCGACCGCTGCACCCAGGACATGACCGTGGTGCACGACGAGTCGTTCGGTCCGGTGCTCACCGTCGAGACGTTCACCGACCTCGACGACGCCGTCCGCATCGCCAACGACACCGAGTACGGCCTGGCCGGGGCGGTGTTCTCCTCCGACCACGGCACGTGCGAGGAGGTCGCGGCGCGGCTGCGTCACGGCACGATCTGGATCAACGACTTCGGGCCGTACGTCCCGGCCGCCGAGTGGGGCGGCTTCGGGCACTCCGGGGTCGGGCGCGAGCTCGGCCGCGCGGGCTTCGCCGAGTACCAGGAGCCCAAGCACATCTGGACCAACACCCGGCCAGGGCCGACCGGGTGGTTCCCCTCCTCGACACAGCATGGGAGTGGTTCATGAGCAGCGAGAAGGCGCACAAGCAGGCCAGCTCGGCCGACGCCGAGGACATCGACGAGTTCGGCTACCGGCCGAGCCTCGTCCGGTCGCTCGGCAGCTTCCACACGTTCGCGGCGGGGATCAGCTACATCTCGATCCTCACCGGCACGTTCCAGCTCTTCTACCTCGGGCTGGGCACCGGCGGTCCGTCCTACTGGTGGTCGTGGCCCCTGGTGTTCCTCGGCCAGCTGATGGTCGCGCTGTGCTTCTGCGAGCTCGCCGCGCGCTTCCCGGTGGCCGGCTCGATCTACAACTGGAGCAAGCGGCTCTCGAACCACGGCGTCTCCTGGCTCGCGGGCTGGACGATGCTCACGGCCTCCATCGTGTCGATCGCCGCGGTCGCCCTGGCGCTGCAGGCGACGCTGCCGGAGATCTGGTCGGGGTTCCAGTTCATCCCGATGCAGGGTGACGAGGACACGAACGCGCAGGCGCTCAACGGCGTCATCCTCGCCGCACTGCTGATCGTGTTCACGACGGTCATCAACGCCTTCGGCACCAAGCTCATGGCTCAGATCAACTCGGCGGGCGTGTTCATCGAGCTCATCGCGGCCGTCGTCCTGATCATCCTGCTGGCGGTGAACATCGTGCGCGGCCCGCAGATCGTGCTCACCGACGGCGGCGTCGACGCGAGCGGACGGCCGTGGGGCTACGCCGGCGCCTTCCTCGTGGCCATGTTCGCCTCGCTCTACGTCATGTACGGCTTCGACACCGCGAGCTCGCTGGCCGAGGAGTCGCACGACCCGCGCCGCAACGCCCCCAAGGCGATCCTGCGGGCGCTGTTCTTCTCGTTCCTGCTCGGCGGCCTGATCCTGCTGTTCGCGATCATGTCGGCGCCCGACCTCTCCGATCCGGCGTACGGCAGCCTCGGCGGCCTGCAGAACCTCATCCTGGCCGTCCTGGGCGGCGGGGTCGGCACGGTCATCCTCATCGCGGTCGTCGTCGCGGTCGTGGTGTGCGCGCTCGCCGTGCACGCCGCGGCGATCCGGCTGGCGTTCGCGATGAGCCGCGACAACAACCTGCCCGCCGGCACGAAGCTCTGCACGATCAGCCCGCGCTTCGGCACGCCGGTGGTGTCGTCGGTGACGATCGGGATCATCGCGATCGTCCTGCTGCTGGTCACCTTCAGCCCGCAGATCTACACGGTGGTCACCTCGATCGCGATCATCATGATCTACACGGCGTACCTGCTGGTGACGATCCCGATGCTGGTCCAGCGCCTCCGCGGCACCTGGCAGCCCCGTCCCGACGGCTTCTCGCTGGGCCGCTGGGGCCTGCCGGTGAACATCCTCGCCGTGCTCTGGGGCGGGACGATGGCCGTCAACCTGGCCTGGCCGCGCAACGAGATCTACAACGCGTCGGAGCCGTTCCACTGGTACCTGCAGTGGGGCGGGGTCCTGCTGCCCGGGGTCATCCTCGGCGCCGGGTTCGCCTACTACTGGACCGTCCAGCGGCACAGGACCGGCGTCGTCGCCGAGCACGCGCGCGTCGAGACCGGACACCCCACCGACAAGCCCGTCCAGGAGGCGTGATGGCAGCCCCACAGAGCGCTGGGAACGAGTTCGACTACGTCGTCGTCGGCGGCGGGACCGCGGGGTGCGCCGTCGCCGCGCGCCTCTCCGAGGACCGGGAGGTCTCGGTCTGTCTCATCGAGGCCGGCCCGTCGGACGTCGGCGACGACCAGATCCTCGACCTGAGCCGGTGGATGGAGCTGCTCGAGTCCGGCTACGACTGGGACTACCCGATCGAGCCGCAGGAGTCGGGCAACTCCTGGATGCGCCACGCCCGTGCGCGTGTCCTCGGGGGTTGTTCGTCGCACAACTCGGCGATCGCCTTCTGGGCCCCGAAGGAGAACCTCGACGACTGGGCCGCCGGGGGAGCCACGGGCTGGACGGCCGACGAGTGCTACCCCTTCTACCGCAAGCTCGAGACCGCGCTCGACACGATCGACGAGGCCGAGGCGCCGGGCCGCGGCACCGACGGGCCGGTGACCATCCGCACGGTGGGTGACCAGGACCCGTGCGGGGTGGCGCTGCTCGAGGCGTGCGAGCAGGTCGGGCTCCCGACCACGCCGTTCAACACCGGCCGCACCGTGCTCCGGGGCGCGAACTGGTTCCAGGTCAACGCGAAGCCCGACGGGTCGCGGTCGTCGGCGTCGGTGGCCTACGTCCATCCGAACCTGGACCGTCCGAACCTCACGGTGATGACCGGCTACCGGGCCGAGAAGCTGAACCTCGACGCCTCCGGCCCCCGGCCCCGGGCGATCGGCGCCCGGCTGCGTACCCCGGACACCCGGCACGCGGTCGACGTCTCCGCGCGCCGCGAGGTGGTGCTCTCGGCCGGGGCGATCGACGGGCCCAAGCTGCTGATGCTCTCGGGCATCGGGCCCGCCGCGCACCTGCGCGAGATCGGTATCGAGGTCGTCGTCGACGCCCCGGGCGTCGGGGAGAACCTGCAGGACCACCCGGAGGGCCTCGTGCAGTGGGAGGCGCTGCAGCCGATGCCGACGGCGTCGACGCAGTGGTGGCAGATCGGGATCTTCGCCGGCTCGGAGGGTCGGACGACCCCCGACCTGATGTTCCACTACGGGTCGGTGCCGTTCGACATGAACATCGTCCGCCACGGCTACCCGACCGCGGACAACACGTTCTGTCTCACGCCGAACGTCACCGGGGCCCGGTCGAAGGGCACGGTCCGGCTGTCGTCCCGCGACTTCCACGACAAGCCCAAGGTCGACCCGCGCTACTTCACCCACGAGCACGACCGCGAGGTGATGATCCGGGGGATCCGGGTGGCCCGGGAGATCGCGGCGGCCCCGGCCCTCAAGGAGTGGGTGGGCCAGGAACTCGCGCCGGGCGACGGCGCGCAGACCGACGAGGAGCTCTTCGACTACATCAAGCACACCCACAACACCGTCTACCACCCGTCGTGCACGGTGAAGATGGGCGCCGAGGACGACCCCCTGGCCCCGGTGGACCCGCAGCTGCGCGTCCGCGGCGTCGACGGCCTGCGCGTCGCCGACGGGTCGGTCATGCCGGACCTGATCACGGTCAACCCGTGCATCACCACGATGATGATCGGCGAGCGCTGCGCCGACTTCATCAGGAACCCGCGATAGAGGTGGTCCGGGCCCGCCCCCGGCCCGGCGCTCGGGACGGGGCGGGCCGGGCGGGCCACCGGCGGGTGACCGTCGCGAGGTTGCCGACCGTGGGATCCGACGCGCGCGCCGGGTGGTCCGGCGGTCCCCGAGCCTCGTGACGCGCCGTGAGGCGATCACCGTCACTGTGCGTTCGGTGTGAAGCGCTGCGCCGGTCGACGTAGCCTCGTGCGGTGACGGCCAGGCCCGAGTCGCGGGAGACGGAGGCGGCGCCGACCCCGTTCCCGGAGCCGGTGGAGGCGAACGGTCACCACCCCGTGCCGGAGGACGCCGAGCCCACCGCGGCGGCACCCGCACCGTCCCGTGAGACCAGCTGGGTCGTCGCGCTGCTCGTGCTCGTCGCCGGGATGTTCATGTCGGTGCTGGACATCAGCATCGTCAACGTCGCGATCCCGGTGATGCAGAACGACTTCGGGGTCACCACCGAGGACATCTCGTGGGTGTCGACGTCGTACTCGCTCGCCGAGGGCGTGATCGTCCCGGCAAGCGCCTGGCTGGGCCTGCGGCTCGGGCTGGGCCGCGCGTACGTCGTCGCGATGATCGGGTTCGCGATCGGGTCGGTGCTGTGCGGCCTCGCCTGGGACCTGAACTCCATGATCGCCTTCCGCATCCTGCAGGCGATCCCGGGCGGCGTGATCCCCGTCGTGGCGCTGACGATGCTCTACAAGATCGTGCCCAAGGACCGGCTCGGCGCCGCGATGGGCATGTACGGCCTCGGGATCGTCTTCGCGCCGGCGATCGGCCCCACGCTGGGCGGCTACCTCGTCGAGTACGTCGACTGGCGGCTGATCTTCTTCATCAACGTCCCGATCGGCGTGGTCGGGACGATCGCCGCGATGATCTGGCTGCCGAACTTCGGGGGCGGCCGGGCACGGACGTTCGACCTCCCGGGGTTCCTGGCCATCGCCACGGGGCTGTTCGCGCTGCTGCTGGGGCTCCACGAGGCCGAGGACTGGGGCTGGACGTCCTACCCGGTGCTCATCCTCATCACCTACGGTGTCCTTGCACTGGCGCTGTTCGTGGTGATCGAGCTCGAGGTCGACCACCCGCTGCTCAACGTGCGGGTGTTCCTGTCCTGGCCGTTCACGAACTCCCTGATCCTCATCGCGGTCATCTCGGCCGGGCTGTTCGGCGTGCTCTTCTACATCCCGCAGTCGCTGCAGCTCAATCAGGGGCTCGGGGCGTTCGAGACCGGCCTGTTGCTGCTCCCGCAGGCGCTCGTGATGGCGGTGATCATGCCGCTGGCGGGGCAGATCTACGACCGGATCGGCGCCCGTTGGCCCGCCGTCGCCGGGCTGATCATCACGGCCTGGGGCACGTGGATGCTGCGCGACCTCACGATCGACACCTCGCACGGCGAGCTGGCGTGGATCCTCGGGTTCCGCGCGGCCGGCATCGGGCTCGCGATGATGCCGATCATGACCGGGGGGCTCTCGGCGCTGCCGCCGCACCGGGTCGACGGGGCGAGCGCGTTCAACACCGTCGTCCAGCGCTCGTCGTCGGCGATCGGGCTGGCCGCCATGACCGCGCTGATGACCGCGCAGCAGTCCCAGGGCTACGCGGACCGGGCGAGCCTGGTGCCCGCGGACCCGGAGACGTTCGGCTCGGTGCTCGGCGAGTACTCGATGTACCAGCAGCTGCAGACCCGCGTGTTCGACACCGCGCTCGGCGATCTCATGGTCGTCACCACGGTGCTCACCGCGGGGGCGGTGCTGCTGGCGCTCATGCTGCCCAGCGGGAGGCCGGCGCCGAGCGAGGGCCCCCGGGTGATGGAGGGCTGACCTCCCCCGTGCGTGCTCAGCCGGTCCGGTGGATGTTCACCTCGACGTTCATGCCGGGGATCAGCTCGAGGCCCTGCCGGTCGTCGATCCCGATCTTGACCGGGATCACCTGGGTGACCTTCTGGAAGTTGCCCTGGCTGTTCGACTGCGGCAGCGGCGAGAAGACGCCGGCCGCGCCGCCCTGGATCTCACGCACGGAGCCGGTGAACGTGCGGTCGGGGTACGCGTCGACGGTGAAGTCGACCTCCTGGCCCACCCGGACGGCGTCGATGTCGGTCTCGTCGACCCGGGCGGTGACGTAGACGCCCGCCGGGTCGTAGGCGATCGCCAGCTGCTGCCCGGCCGTGACGTAGGCGCCGTCGGTGGTGTCCTCCATCGCCACCGTGCCCGCCGCGGGGGCGCGGATGCTGCGTTGGGGGCGGACGTAGCCGCCGTCGATCTCGATGCGCCCGACGACCTGGTCGGCGCGCAGGACCGAGCCCTGGGTCCCCGTCCAGCCGACGAGGGTGCCGCTGGTCGGGGCGACGATCGGGATCTGGGTGCCGTCGACCTGGGCGTTGTCGGTGGAGACGTACTGGCGGGCGTCGAGGAGGTAGCTCAGCGTGAAGCCGATCGCCGCCAGCACCGCGATCACCACGATGACGATGAGCGCGATGCGGGTCCCGCGGCGCATGGGGCGGCGTTCCTCGCCGTCCTCGCTCGTTTCCGGTGCGTCGGTGGCCACGGGGCCCGTGGTGTCGTGCTCGCCGGCCGTCATCGGCGGGCCGCCACGAGCACCTGCTGGCCCTCGGTGAGGCCGCTGCGGACCTCGGTGCGGTCGGCGCCCACGAGCCCGGGGGTGAACGGCGTCGGCACCTGGCGCCCGCCGGGTTCCACCACGATCACCGAGGTCCGGTCGCCCTGCCGGATCACCGCGGAGTTCGGGACGCTGATCGCGTCCGGGCCCTCGCCGGTGATCACCGAGGTCCGGGCCGTCTGCCCGTCCTTGAGCCTGCTGTCGGGCTGGGCGACCGCGACGGTGACGTAGTAGTTGATCACGTTCGCGATGTCGGTCGAGGCGGGCGACACCGCCAGCACCGTACCGTCGAGCGTCACGTCGGGCAGGGCGTCGAGGGTGACGTGCGCGGCCTGGCCCGGGACCAGGGTGGCGGCGTCGATCTCCTGGAACGGGGCGACCACCGAGAACCCGGACGTGTTCTGCATGACCAGGAACTGCGAGCCGCCCGGGCGGCCGGGGGAGGCGCCGCCGCCACCCATGGACGCGGCCGCGGCACCCGCGTCGGCGGACGCCGCACCCGGGATGGCGGCCTCGCCGCCCGGGGCGAGGGGCGTCGTGCCCGAGCTGGGCTGCAGGAACTCGCCGACCGCCCCGTTGATCGCCGTGACGACGCCGTCGACGGGGGCCCGCAGGGTGGTGTTGGCGAGGTCGCGCTGCGCGTTCTGCACCCCGGCCCGCGCGTTGTCCACCTGCGCCCGGGCCCCGTCGAGCTGGTGGGGCCGGTCGGAGCGGGAGGCGTCGAGCTGGTTCTGGGTCTGGACCAGACCGTTGCGGGCCTGCTCGACCTGGACGCGCCCGGAGGCCTCGTCGATCTGCTTCTTCGACCGCGCCTGCGAGAGCTGGGCCTCGGCCTGGGCCACGCCCTGCGCGGCCGTGGCCGCCTGACTCTGGGAGCCGGGAAGAAGGATGCAGGAGGTGTTGCCTTGCTGCGCCTGCGTTCCCGGGGGCGGCACGAAGGGCGGGATGAGCGTCGGGTTGCCGTAAGCGGCCGCGCCGCCCCCGGCTGCACACGTCTGCTGGTCGCGGGCCAACTGCGCATTCGCCCGGTCTCGACCGGTCCTGGCGTCGCGGAGCGACCGCTCGGCCTGGTGGATCGCCTCGTTGTCCGCGTCGAGCGTCGCGTCGACCTGGCGTTCCGTCGCTCGCACGATCCGCCGGGCCTGGGCGACCGAGTTGCCGGCGCCGTCGACCGCGGTGTTGTCGAGCGCCTGCTGGTAGGCGGCCTCCTGCCCGTCGAGCCCGGCCTGGGCCTGCTCGAGGGCCTGGCGGGCGGCGAAGTCGTCGATCTTCGCGAGCACCTGGCCGGCGCGGACCTGGTCACCGACGTCGACGTTCACCTCGGTGAGCTGCCCGCCCTGGGGGAAGCCGATGTTGTTGTTGGCGGTCGCCGACACCGACCCCTGCGCCGACACGCCCGTCTCCACCGCCGCCCGGGCCACCGGCACCGTCCGGGGTGGCGGCGCCGACCCCCCGCCGCATCCGCTGACCACCAGCACCGCCGTGATCAGCGCGGCGGCCCCGACCACCCTCCGGGGGGAGAAGATCATGCTCGGCCAAACGAGCTTCAAGCAGCTGAGTGACGTCCGTGTGAGGTGCCGTGCGGGTCATGTCACACCGACGTTCGCGTGACGGACGCTCATCCGGTCGGTGCAGTACGCCGTCGGCCTCCCGCGCGCTCGGCGTACGGGCCGGGCCCGGCGCGGCACCCCCGGAGCCTGCGGTGTCCGGCAGCATCATCGCTACTCCTTCCGTCTCCGGCCGGGGTTGACCGGTGCGGCGCTCGGCATGCCCGAGTTAGGGTTGCCTCACCTGGCGGCGACGGAAGGGGAGTGCGTGACGGCGGCGTCGACACGTCCGGCGGTCCGGCTGCGGCGCGTGGTGGTGCGCGCGGTGGCCCGTCCGACACCGTGGGTGGTGCGGGTGACGTTCGCGGGGCCCGACCTCGCGGACCTCCCCGTGGTCGCCCCCGACGGGTACATGAAGCTGTTCTTCCCACGCCCCGACGAGGTCGAGCCCCAGCTGCCGCCGCTCGTCGAGGACACCGGCGACGGCCCCGACATCGCCGGCTGGTTCGCCCGCTACCTGGCGATGCCCGACGACGTGCGCCCGCCCATGCGCACGTTCACCCTGCGGCGACGGCGCGAGGACCCGGTCGAGATCGACGTCGACTTCGTCCTCCACGACGAGGGTCCTGCGCGCGACTGGGCGGTCCGCGTCACGCCGGGCGAGCACATCGCGTTCACCGGCCCCTACGGCCTCTACGCCCCGCGCGACGAGCACGACGGCGTGCTGCTCGCGGGCGACGAGACCGCGGTGCCGGCGATCGGCGCGATCGTCGAGGGCCTGCCGCCCGGCCGGCGGGTCACGGTGCTGGCGAGCGTCCGGGACGTCACCGAGCAGCAGGTCTGGGCGACCGACGGGGACGTCACCACGCACTGGACCTCGCCCGACCGGCTCACGGAGCGACTCCGCGACCTCGACCTCCCCGGCGAGCGGCCCTACGTGTGGCTCGCGGGCGAGGCCTCCGAGGTCAAGGCGATGCGACGGCACGTCGTGCGCGAGCGCGGCGTGCCCAAGGGTGACGTGTGCTTCACCGGCTACTGGCGCCGCGGGCGCACCGAGGAGCAGGAGGTGCGCGCCGCGATGGACGGCACCGCCGAACCGGCCGAGGACTGACCCCGGAAGAAGCGAACGCGCCGTTCGCTGCGATAGAAGCAGCGAACGGCGCGTTCGTTCGAAAGACGGAGGGCCGGCTCAGCCCAGCATCTTGCGCAGGACGTAGGGCAGGATGCCGCCGTTGAGGTAGTACTGCGCCTCGCCCGGGGTGTCGATGCGCAGGCGCGCGTCGAACTCGATCGCGTCGCCGGACTCCGGCGTCGCCGTCACGTGCACCGTGTCGGGCACGCCGCCGTCGTTGAGCGCCGTGACCCCGCTGATCGAGAACGTCTCGGTGCCCGTCAGGCCCAGCGAGTCGGCGTTCTGTCCGTCCGGGAACTGCAGGGGCAGCACGCCCATGCCGACCAGGTTGGAGCGGTGGATGCGCTCGTAGGACTCGGCGATCACCGCGCGCACGCCCAGCAGCGTCGTGCCCTTGGCCGCCCAGTCGCGCGACGAGCCCGAGCCGTACTCCTTGCCCGCGAGCACCACGAGCGGTGTGCCCTCGGCGGCGTAGTTCTGCGCCGCGTCGTACACGGCGGCCTGCTTCCCGCCCTGGGTGTAGTCGGCGGTGTTGCCGCCCTGGTCGAGCGCGCCGGTGGGGTTCGAGGGGTCACCGGTGGGCAGCAGGTTGCGCAGCCGGATGTTGGCGAACGTGCCGCGGATCATCACCTCGTGGTTGCCGCGCCGCGAGCCGTAGGAGTTGAAGTCCTTGCGCTCGACGCCGTGCTCCTTGAGATACCGACCGGCCGGCGAGTCCTCCTTGATGGACCCGGCGGGGGAGATGTGGTCGGTGGTCACCGAGTCGCCGAGCTTGAGCAGCACCCGGGCGCCCTCGATGTCCGAGACCGCGGAGGGCTCGCGCGACATGCCCTCGAAGTACGGGGGCTTGCGGACGTAGGTGGAGCCCTCGTCCCACGTGAACGTCTCGCCCTCGGGGGTCGGCAGCGAGGTCCACCGCTCGTCACCGGCGAACACGTCGGAGTAGCCCTGGGTGAACTGCTCCGGCGAGAGCGCCGAGGAGATCGTCTCCTGGATCTCCTGCGGCGACGGCCAGATGTCGGCCAGGGTGACCGGCTTGCCGTCGGTGTCGTACCCGAGCGGCTCGGTGGCGAGGTCGAGGTCCATCGTCCCGGCGAGCGCGTACGCCACGACCAGCGGCGGGCTGGCCAGGTAGTTCATCTTGACGTCGGGGTTGATGCGGCCCTCGAAGTTGCGGTTGCCCGAGAGCACCGCCGTGACCGCGAGGTCCTCGTCGTTGATCGCCTTCGAGATCTCCTCGGGCAGCGGACCCGAGTTGCCGATGCACGTGGTGCACCCGTACCCGACGAGGTTGAAGCCCAGCTTCTCCAGGTAGGGGAGCAGGCCCGAGCGCTCGTAGTAGTCCATGACGACCTTGGAGCCCGGCGCCAGCGAGGTCTTCACCCACGGCCGGCGCTCGAGGCCCTTGTCGACGGCGTTGCGGGCCAGCAGGGCCGCGCCGATCATCACCGACGGGTTCGAGGTGTTGGTGCACGACGTGATCGCCGCGATCGTCACCGCGCCGTGGTCGAGCTCGAGCTCCACGCCGTCGGCGGTCGTCACGGGCGTCGGGTGGGACGGGCGGCCCGACGGGTCGACCGGCTGCTTGTGCACCGCCGGCTTGTCGGCCTCCTCGTCGCGGCTCTCGGCGGGGGGATCGGACGCCGGGAACGACTCGGAGTACCACTCCTCGGACCCGGCCTTCGGCTCCGCGCCGTTGCTCACGTACTCGGGCAGCGACTGGCGGAACGACTCCTTGGCCGCGTCGAGCCGGATGCGGTCCTGCGGGCGCTTCGGGCCGGCGATCGAGGGGACGACCGTCGAGAGGTCCAGCGACAGCGTCTCGGAGTAGTCCGGCTCGGCCGTCGGGTCGTGCCAGAGGCCCTGCTCCTTGGCGTACGCCTCGACGAGCGCGACCTGCTCGTCGTCGCGCCCGGTGAAGCGCAGGTAGGTCAACGTCTCGTCGTCGATCGGGAACATCGCCGCCGTGGAGCCGAACTCCGGGCTCATGTTGCCGATCGTCGCGCGGTTGGCCAACGGCACCGCGCCGACACCCTCGCCGTAGAACTCCACGAACTTCCCGACGACGCCGTGCTCGCGCAGCATCTCGGTGATCGTCAGCACGAGGTCGGTGGCCGTGGCGCCCGGGGGCAGCTCGCCGGAGAGCTGGAAGCCGACGACCTTGGGGATGAGCATCGACACCGGCTGGCCGAGCATGGCCGCCTCGGCCTCGATGCCGCCGACGCCCCAGCCGAGCACGCCCAGGCCGTTGACCATCGTCGTGTGTGAGTCGGTGCCGACCAGCGTGTCGGGGTAGGCCTGGCCGTTCCGGGTCATGACGACGCGCGCCAGGTGTTCGATGTTGACCTGGTGGACGATGCCGGTGCCCGGCGGGACGACCTTGAACTCGTCGAACGCCGTCTGACCCCAGCGCAGGAACTTGTAGCGCTCCTCGTTGCGCTGGTACTCCAGCTCGACGTTGCGCTCGAAGGCGTCCGGGGTGCCGAAGAGGTCGGCGACGACCGAGTGGTCGATGACGAGCTCGGCCGGGGCCAGCGGGTTGACGTTCTGCGCGTCGCCCCCCAGCTCGGTGACCGCCTCGCGCATCGTCGCGAGGTCGACGATGCAGGGGACGCCGGTGAAGTCCTGCATCACCACGCGGCCCGGGACGTACTGGATCTCGGTGTCCGGCTCGGCGGTCGGGTCCCACTCGGCGAGCGCCCGGATCGACGCCTCCGTGGTGACGAGGCCGTCCTCGGTCCGCAGGAGGTTCTCCAGCAGCACCTTGAGGCTGAACGGCAGGCGTTGCGAGCCCTCGACCGCGGACAGGCGGAAGATCTCATACGACTGCCCGCCGACCTCGAGGGTGCCTTTCGCACCGAAGGAGTCGGCGGATTGGTCTGACGAGCTCACGGACACGTTCCTCCTCGTTCCTCGCGGGTGCGGCGAGTGGTGGTCGGCCGCGACCCGGGGTCGCTGCGGTCCCGGCGGCGTCCGCCCGGTGCAGGCCGGGCCGGTCCGGGTGGTGGTCCGGTCTGGCCCAGTGCGAATGATGCAGTGGCGACGCCCGACCCCGGGGTCGGGCGGGAGTCTCGCGCACCCTCACGGATGCCGCACTCCCACCCTCACCAGCTTACGACCGGGTACCCCGCCGTGTTGGCTCCGCCGCGGTCCGTCGGGGCTCCGATGACCCCACGAGCGGGCGATTCACGCCACATCACCGCGTGTCGGAGCCTGCGCGCGGCTCCGTCGGCCGCGATCCTCCTCCCGCCCGAGACCCGGGACCGGGGGAGTGGAGGACGCGTGCGTGGTGCGATCGCGGTCCCGGCCGTGCTCGCGACCGTGCTCGCGACGGTGCTCGCGACCGTGCTCGCGACGGCGCTGACGCTCGTGCCGACGGCCCACGCCGCGCCGCCGACCCCGACCCCGACCCCGACGCCGCCTCCGACGAGCCGGGCACCGGACGATCCCGCCGCCGATCCCGCCGCCGATCCCGCCGCCGATCCCGCCGCCGATCCCGCCGCCGATCCCGCCGCCGATCCCGCCGCCGATCCCGCCGCCGATCCCGCTGACGAGGCCGGCTCCCTCGCCGCCCGCATCGCCACCGCCCGCGCGGCGCTCGACCGCCTCACCGCGGACCTCGGGAAGCGCCAGGAGCTCGCCAACCGCGCCCTCGCCGACGACGCCGACGCCCGCCGCCGGGCCGACGACGCCCGCCGGGCCGCCGAGGACAGCCGGCGCGGGGCGGATGCCGCGGCGGCCACCGCCGAGCGGGCCCGCGCCGACGTCGACGCCTGGGTCACCGCGTGGTTCCAGCAGGCGGACGTCCTCGGGCCGCTCTCGGTGCTGTCGGGCTCCTCGGGTCCCGACGACGTCGCCGCCCGGGCGCACCTGCGCGACGTCGTCACCTCCGACCAGCGCGCCGCCCTCGACGGCGCCGAGCGCGCCCGCATCGAGGCCGCCAACGCCGACTCGCGGGCCCGGGCCGCCCGCATCGCCGCCGACGACGCGGCCGCCCGGGCGGCCGCGGCCCGCGTCGCCGCCGACGCCGAGCTCGCCCGCGTCCGCACCGACACCGACGCCCAGCAGAGGCAGCTGCGCGACCTCACGGCCCAGCGCGACGCGGCGCAGGCCCGCCTGCGCGACCTGGAGGACGCCGATCCCGCCCTCGCCGCCCGGCTCGACCGCGCCGAGGCGTTCGACGCCGCCGCCACGGCCCGCGACACCGCTCGCGACGCGCGGGTCCGCCGGGCCGCGAGCGCGGGACTGGAGGCACGGTCGGCGCGAGCGACCGACCCGCGGGCGGCCACCGACGACGACCCCCTCGCCGACGCCGGCATCAGCACCGACGGGATGACCGACGAGGTGCGCACGGTGCTCGAGCGTGCGCTCTCGCAGCTCGGCGTCGTCTACGCCTGGGGCGGCGGCGACGAGCAGGGCCCGACCCAGGGCATCCGCGACGGCGGGGTGGCCGACCAGCACGGCGACTACGACAAGACCGGCTTCGACTGCTCAGGCCTGATGATCTACGCGTTCGCCGCGCTCGGGGAGGACCTCCCGCACTACAGCGGCTACCAGGCCGAGGCGGGGCAGCGGGTGGCGCTCGAGGACCGCAGGCCGGGGGATCTGCTCTTCTGGGCCGACGACGACGGGCAAGGCGCCGTGCACCACGTCGCGCTCTATCTGGGGGGCGACCAGATGGTCGAGGCGCCGGAGTCGGGCAAGACCGTGCGGATCGCGTCCGTGCGGTTCGACGACGAGATCGTCCCGACGGTCACCCGACTGGTGTGACCAGCATTCACGGCCCCCACACCGGCCACCGGGTTGCCTGGTGGACCGGCGGGTAGCGTGCCGCCCCGGACGCACCCGTCCGGCGCGGACGGGGGCGAAGCGAGCGCCGAGCAGAGAGGGACAGCGGTGACCGAGCCCACGGACGCCGGCCAGACGGGCCAGACGGGACGGCAGGGCCCGTCGGGATCCCCGGCTCCTCCGGCGCAGACGGGATCCGGTGCCGGACAGGGACAGCCCTCGACGCCGGCCCACGACGCCGAGCAGCTCGAGCGCACCGTCCTCGAGGTCAAGCGCGTCATCGTCGGCCAGGACCGCCTGGTCGAGCGCATGCTCGTCGGCCTGCTCGCCAAGGGCCACCTGCTGCTCGAGGGCGTGCCCGGCGTGGCCAAGACCCTCGCGGTGGAGACGTTCGCGCGCGTGGTCGGCGGGTCGTTCGCCCGCATCCAGTTCACGCCCGACCTCGTGCCCGCCGACATCCTCGGCACGCGCATCTACCGCCAGGGCCGCGAGGAGTTCGACGTCGAGCTGGGCCCGGTCGTCTCGAACTTCGTGCTCGCCGACGAGATCAACCGCGCGCCCGCGAAGGTGCAGTCGGCGATGCTCGAGGTGATGGCCGAGCGCCACGTCTCCATCGGCGGCGAGACCCACGCGATGCCCGACCCGTTCCTCGTCCTCGCCACGCAGAACCCCATCGAGAACGAGGGCGTCTATCCGCTGCCCGAGGCGCAGCGTGACCGCTTCCTGTTCAAGATCCTCGTCGAGTACCCGACGGCCGACGAGGAGCGCGAGATCGTCTACCGGATGGGCGTGAACCCGCCGTCCCCGCACCGGGTGCTCGATCCCGCCGAGCTGCGCCGCCTGCAGGACGTCGCCGCCCAGGTGTTCGTCCACCACGCCCTCGTCGACTACGTCGTGCGGCTCGTCGTCGCGACGCGCTCGCCCGCCGAGCACGGGATGGCCGACGTCGGCGGCTGGGTGGCCTACGGGGCCTCCCCGCGCGCCTCGCTGGGGATCATCGCCGGCGCGCGGGCGCTCGCGCTCGTCCGCGGCCGCGACTACGTGCTACCCCAGGACGTCGTGGACATCGCCCCCGACGTGCTGCGCCACCGCCTGGTCCTGTCCTACGACGCGCTGGCCGACGGGGTGCCGGTCGACCACGTCGTCACCCGCGTCCTGCAGACCGTCCCGCTGCCGCAGGTGTCGGCCCGCCCGGTCGGGATGGGCCCGGCGCCCGTGCCGGCGGCGGGTCGGTGACCTCACCGGGGGACCCGCCGGACGGCACCCCGGCCGCACAGGTCCCCGAGCCCGGCCCGCGGCCGCCGGGCGCCCCGCCGGCGACGACGCCCACCGGCGACCCCCGCCCGGCCTGGGCGCCGCCCCCGACGTCCCCGGGGCCCTCGGACGCGCAGCATCCGAGGGTGCACGCCGAGAGGGGAGCCGGACCATCGATGTCGCCCGACGAGGTCGCCGGCGAGCGCACGCAGGCCCGGCTGTCGGCATCGCTGCGCACCCTCGAGCTCACGGTCCGGCGACGCCTCGACGGGCTGCTGCAGGGCAACCACCTGGGCCTCGTCCCCGGGCCGGGCACCGAGGCGGGGGAGCCGCGGCCCTACCAGCCCGGTGACGACGTGCGGCGCATGGACTGGTCGGTCACCGCCCGCACCACCGAGCCCCACATCCGCGAGACGATCGCCGACCGCGAGCTGGAGACCCAGCTCGTCGTGGACCTCTCGCCGAGCCTCGACTTCGGCACCGCGGCCTGCGAGAAGCGCGACCTCGCCGTCGCCGCGTGCGCCGCGGTCGCGCACCTGACCCGCGGCGGCGGCAACCGGATCGGCGCGGTCGTCGCCACCGGCGCCGACACGGTGCGCCTGCCCGCCCGCGGCGGCGAGGCGGCCGCCCGTGACCTGCTGCGCCGGATCGCCTCCACCCCCCTCGCGCCCGAGGGCACCCGCGGCGACCTGCCCGGCGCGCTCGAGGCCCTGCGCCGCCCGCCGCGGCGCCGCGGCCTGGTCGTCGTGGTCTCGGACTTCCTCGGCGACGTCGACTGGGAGCGCGCGATGCGGGCCCTGCGCGCGCGCCACGACCTCCTCGCCGTCGAGGTCGTCGACCCCCGCGACGAAGAGCTCCCCGACGTCGGCACCGTCGTGCTCGCCGACCCCGAGACCGGGCGCCACCGCGAGGTCACCACCACCCCGACGCTGCGGCGGCGCTTCGCCGCCGAGGCCGCCGCCCACCGCGGGCGCGTCGCCGCCGCCCTGCGCACCTGCGGGGCGGGCCACCTCGTGCTGCGCACCGACCGCGACTGGATCGCCGACGTCGTGCGCTTCGCCGTCGCCCGCAAGCGCGGCTGGTCGGGCGGGTCGACGACGGGCCGTGTGCCCTCGAGCGCCGCGCAGGTCGAGCTCCCCCCTCGGCCTGCTGGACTCGACGCTCCGTCCCCCGCCGGGGGCCGCTGATGTTCGCGCACCCCTGGTGGTTCCTGTTCCTGCTGGTCGTGGCCGCCCTGGCGGTCGGCTACTGGTGGATCAACCGGCGCCGGCAGCGCTACACGATGCGCTTCACCAACCTCGCGCTGCTCGAGCGCGTGGCCCCGAAGGGCCCGGGGCGCTGGCGGCACGTCCCGATGGCGCTCGTGCTGGTCGCGCTGGTCCTCATGACGATCGCGCTGGCCGGCCCGCAGGGCACCGCGCAGGTGCCGCGCAACCGTGCGACGGTGATGCTGACGATCGACGTGTCGCTGTCCATGCGCGCCACCGACGTCGAGCCCTCGCGGCTGCAGGTCGCCGAGACCGCGGCGTCCGCGTTCGCCGACCAGCTCCCCGCCGGCATCAACCTGGGCCTCTCCTCGTTCGCGGCCACCCCGAGCACGCTGGTCACGCCCACCACCGACCGCCAGGCGGTGAAGAACGCGATCGGCAGCCTTCAGCTCGCCGAGTCGACGGGCACCGGCGACGCGATCCGCGCGAGCCTTGCCGCGATCCGGGCGTTCGGCAGCCAGATCCGGGGCCCCGAGGGCCCGCCGCCGGCGCGGATCATCCTGCTCTCGGACGGCAAGCAGACGACGCCGACCACCGACCCCGCCGACGACCGGGGCGCCTTCCCGGCCGCCGCCGAGGCCCGGGCCGCCGGCGTGCCGATCTCGGCGATCTCGTTCGGCACCGAGTACGGCGAGATCGAGATCGACGGGCGGCCGGTCTCGGTGGCCGTGGCCGACGACCAGATGCGCGAGATCGCCCAGCTCTCCGGCGGCGACTTCCGCCGCGCGTCCACCGAGCTCGACCTGCGCGAGACCTACGCCAACCTCGCCGAGCAGGTGGGCTACGAGGAGCGCACGGTCGACCTGTCCGGGCGCTGGTTCCTCGCGGCCACCGTCCTCGTCGTCCTGGGCGCCGCCACGGCGATCGCGACGGGGCAGCGGCTGCCCTAGATGTGATCGACCGTCAGCCGGTCGACGAAGGCCCGGATGTCGGCGATCGCCGCCCGGTGCTCGGCGGGCAGTGCCTGCCGGAAGATCATCTCCGCGCCGTGGGTGATCCCGAGGTTCACCCGACCCTCGACCGGGACCCCGGCGGCGAGGAGCTTGCGGTAGTAGGCGAGTCCCTCGTCGCGCAGCGGGTCGAGCTCGTTGACGGTGATGACGTGCGGCGGCAGGCCGGCGAGGTCGTCGGCGGTCGCGAAGTACGGCCAGGCCAGCGGGTCCTCGGTGTGCCGGCCCGCGGGATCGTACTGGGCGACCAGCAGGTCCATGAGGGCGCAGTTGATGAAGTAGCCGTCGTTCTCGATCATCGACGGGAGCTCGCGGAGCTTGCGCGTGCGGTCCCACGCGTAGCCGCCGCTGACGTAGGGCACCGAGGCGTAGACGCCGTCGACGGCGTCGAGGTCGCCGGAGCGCTTGGCCCGCAGCGTCGTGGCGAGCACGAGGTTCGCACCACCCGACTCGCCCTGGAGCACGAGGCGCGTCAGGCCCAGCTCGCCGCGCTGGTCGTCGAGCCAGCGCACAGTGGCGGCGCAGTCGTCGAGGCCGGCAGGGAAGGGGTGCGGGCCGAGCTCGGTCCACGCGTTGCGGAACCCGACCCGCACGGCGACGACCCCGGACAGGGCCAGCTCGCGGCACCAGCGGTCGTGTACGCGGGTCTCGGCGTCGAGGATCGTCATCCCGCCGCCGTGGACGTAGACGACGCACGGCAGCGGGCCCTCGACTCCCGCCGGGCGGTAGAGACGCAGGGGGACGAGATGCCCGTCGGGGCAGGCCACCGACGTGTCGGTGGTCGTGACGGCGTCGTCGGGGGCGTCGCCGGGCAGGTCGAGCGGGATGGTGGCGTAGAGGCCGCTGAACGCCTCGTGCAGCCCGCCGACGGCCTCGGCCACCGCCTCCCGGCCGGCCTCCCGGGTCAGCGGGGGCGCGGCGGCGGGGCCGTCCAGACCGACCGCGGCGAGCGCGGCGACGAGGTCGGGCTTCGCGCGCGGGTCGGTGCGCAGGTCGAGGGAGGGGTCACCGAGCCGGCCCGGGAGGGTCGGGGATGTGTCGGTCGCGGTCATCGGGCCTCCGGGACGAAGCGGCAGGGTTGATCGACTCCGCGATCGACCCTATGGCGTGGGACACACCCCGCAAGACGCCGTTCGGCCGTCACCACCAGCGCGTACCGGTGCGAGTCGGTAGCCTTCCGCCGCCGCACGGAGCGGATGGTCGAGCTCCCCCATCGACGTGCGGTGCTGAAACCTTCGTCTCCACCGACCGAGAGGAGCCGCGTGAGCCGCGTCGTGCTGGTCACCGGAGGCAACCGAGGGATCGGGCTCGCCACCGCGCGGGAGCTCGCCGAGCGCGGACACACGGTGGTGGTCACCCACCGCTCGGGCGAGCCGCCCGAGGGCCTGCACGGGGTGCAGGCCGACGTCACCGACTCCGCCTCGGTGGACGCCGCGTTCTCGCGGGTGGAGTCCGAGCACGGGCCGATCGAGGTGGTCGTCGCCAACGCCGGCATCACCCGCGACGGCCTGCTCATGCGCATGCCCGAGGACGCGTTCACCGATGTCCTCGACGCCAACCTCACCGGCGCCTGGCGGGTCACCCAGCGCGCCATCCGAGGCATGGTCAAGGCGCGCTTCGGTCGGTTGATCTACATCTCGAGCGTCGTCGGCCTCGCCGGCGCCCCCGGCCAGGTGAACTACGCGGCCTCGAAGGCGGGGCTCGTGGGCCTGGCGCGCTCGACGGCCCGCGAGCTCGGCGGGCGCGGGATCACCGCCAACGTCGTGGCGCCCGGGTACGTCGACACCGACATGACCGCCGAGCTGACCGACAAGCGCCGCGAGGAGCTCCTCGCCTCGATCCCGCTGGGCCGCACCGCCGCGCCCGAGGACATCGCCAAGGCCGTCGCCTTCCTGGCCTCCGACGACGCCGGGTACGTCACCGGCGCGGTGCTGCCGGTCGACGGCGGCATCGGCATGGGCCACTAGAACACCGACACGGACGGAGCCACAGTGAGCCTGCTCGAGGGCAAGCGGATCCTGGTCACCGGGATCATCACCGACGCCTCGATCGCCTTCCACGCGGCCAAGGCGGCCCAGGAGACCGGCGCCACCGTCGTGCTGACCGGCTTCGGACGCCTGTCGCTGGTGAAGCGCGTCGCGAAGCGGCTGCCCACCGAGGCGCCGGTGATCGAGCTCGACGTGCAGAACCAGGAGCACCTCGACGGCCTGGCCGACCAGGTCCGCGAGCACGTCGACGGCCTCGACGGTGTCCTGCACTCGATCGGCTTCGCGCCGATGGACGCCCTGGGCGGCAACTTCCTCCACACCGAGTGGAAGGACGTCGCGACCGCGGTCGAGGTCTCGGCGTACTCCTTCAAGGCGCTGGCGATGGCGTGCAAGCCGCTGCTCGGGCCCGGCTCGTCGCTGGTCGGCATGGACTTCGACAACACCGTCGCCTGGCCCGGCTACGACTGGATGGGCGTCGCCAAGGCCGCCCTCGAGGCCACCACGCGCTACCTGGCCCGCGACCTGGGGCCCGACGGCATCCGCGCCAACCTCGTCGCCGCCGGGCCGGTGCGCACGATGGCCGCGAAGTCGATCCCCGGCTTCGACACCTTCGAGGAGGCCTGGGTGCAGCGCTCGCCGCTGGGCTGGGACCTCGCCGACCCCACGCCCGTCGCGAAGACGATCTGCGCGCTGCTCTCGGACTGGATGCCGGCCACGACGGGTGAGGTCGTGCACGCCGACGGGGGCTATCACGCGATGGGCGCCTGAGCGGGGCATCCTGGGGACGTGCCCGAGTCGTTCGATGCCGTCCTGCTGCTGTCCTTCGGGGGGCCCGAGGCCCCCGACGAGGTCCGTCCGTTCCTGGAGAACGTGACCCGGGGGCGCAACGTGCCGCCCGAGCGGCTCGACGAGGTCGCCGAGCACTACCACCACCTCGGCGGGCGCTCGCCGCTCAACGACCTCAACCGCGCGATGATCGCCGCCTTGGAGCGCGAGCTCGCGGCGCATCCCGTCGGCGGCGGGCGGTCGCTGCCGGTCTACTTCGGCAACCGCAACTGGCACCCCTACGTCGAGGACACCGTGGAGACGATGGCCCGCGACGGTGTCCGCCGCGCGCTGGTGTTCGCCACCAGCGCCTACGGCGGGTACTCGGCATGCCGGCAGTACCACGAGGACATCGGCCGGGCCCGGGAGGCGGCGATCGCCCGCACGGGCTCGGCACCCGACCTCGTCAAGCTGCGCCACTTCTACGACCACCCGCTGTTCGTGGCCGCCGTCGCGGACGGGGTGAGGGAGGCGCAGGAGCGCGTCGGGCCGGGCGCGCGGCTGGTGTTCACCGCGCACTCGATCCCGACGTCGGCCGACGCCACCGCCGGCCCCGCGGACGAGGGCGGGCACCGCTACTCCCGGCAGGTCGGCGAGGCGTCCCGTCTCGTCGCCGCGGAGGTCGGCGTGGAGGACTACGACCAGGTGTGGCAGTCCCGCTCCGGCCCCCCGCAGATCCCCTGGCTGGACCCGCAGGTCGAGGATCACCTCGACACCCTCGCCGACCGGGGGGTGACCGACGTCGTCGTCAGCCCGATCGGGTTCGTGTCGGCCCACGTCGAGGTCGTCTTCGATCTCGACGACGAGCTCGCCGAGCGGGCCGGGAAGCTCGGGCTCGGGTTCGCGCGCGCCGCGACCGCGGGATCCGACCCGCGCTTCATCGAGATGATCGTGGAACTGATCGCCGAGCAGGTCGACGGCGTGCCGCCCCGGGCGCTCGGGTCGTCGCCGCGGGCCGGGGTGGGCTGCAACGGCGTGCCCTGCCACCCGGCGTGCTGCGAACCCGCGAAGCGGCCCTCCCGCTAGCCCCTCTCGTCGCGCTCACACAGCGCGACGGTGCGTCGACATACCAGGTGTCGGGCTCGGGGGTGGACACGGCGTCACCCGGCCCCGAACGTCACCCTCAGTACAGGCTTGATCATTTGCTGTCGATGGTGAGCATGGCTAGTGTCCCGCATCACGTGGTCGGTGATGCATGCATCATCGGTGCAGCGGTTCCCGGCCGCGTTCCCGACCGGCACGCGGCACGCGGAGGAGCGCTGATGGCTGCGAGTGGCGAGATCAAGGTGAGCATCCTGGACTGCGGCATGATGACCGCGGACCTGACGTGGTTGCTCCTCAAGCCCGGGCGCTCGATCCGCCCCCGTCAGATGCGGGACCAGCCCACCGAGTGGGCGGACGTCCCCACGCACACGGTGCTCGTCGAGACCCCCGACGGCACGCTCCTGTGGGACACCAGCTGCCCTCGTGACTGGGAGGAGCGCTGGGGCCCGACGGGCCTGCAGGACTTCTTCCCCTACGACAAGGTCGACGAGGAGGAGTACCTCGACTCGCGCCTGCGCCAGCTCGGCGTCGGCGTCGACCAGATCGACTACGTCGTGCTCTCGCACCTGCACTTCGACCACTGCGGCAACGCCGACATGTTCCAGGACTCGTCGGCCAAGCTCATCTGCAGTGACAAGGAGAAGGACTGGGCCTTCGGGTTCGACGGCCTGTTCAACGGCGCCCACCTCAAGACCGACTACGAGGCGCTGAACTGGGAGACGGTCTCGGGTGACACCGAGTTCCTGCCCGGCGTCACGCTGCTCCAGACCCCGGGGCACACGCCCGGCACCATGTCGATGCAGGTCGACCTGCCCGACACCGGCACCATGATCTTCACCTCGGACGCCGTCTACATGGGCGAGAGCTACGGCCCGCCCACCACGCCC
Organism: Actinomycetospora sp. 2LY8.5; assembly: GCF_057180585.1. Taxonomy (NCBI): domain Bacteria; kingdom Bacillati; phylum Actinomycetota; class Actinomycetes; order Pseudonocardiales; family Pseudonocardiaceae; genus Actinomycetospora; species Actinomycetospora sp. 2LY8.5. The sequence goes on along the minus strand of NZ_JBXUHE010000004.1, from coordinate 114,375 downwards.
GCCGCCATCGTCAACGACATGGGGCAGTTCTACTCGTCGGTCGAGAAGATCCGTGGCGTCGCCGAGAAGACCGACGCGACGGTCGTCTTCGGCCACGACGCCGAGCAGATCCGTCAGCTCAAGACCGTGGGCAACGGCGGCGGCGCGTACACCTGATCCCTGGCAACCTGATCGGAGAGCGCACCGGTATGACCGTCCCCCCGGTTCCCACCGAAGAGTCGGTGTTCACGTGGGGTGCCCCGCCGTTGAAGTTCGGCGCGGGCGCCTGCGACGAGATCGGCTTCGACCTCGCCCAGTACGGCGCGCAGCGCATCCTGCTGATCACCGACCCGGGCATGCAGCAGACCGGCCTGCCCGACCGGATCGCCGATCGGATCCGCCGGTACGGCATGACCGTGGAGATCTTCGACGGCGTCCACGTCGAGCCGACCGACGACTCGATGAACAAGGCCGTGGGCTACGCCGGCGAGCAGGGTCCGTGGGACGGGTTCGTCGCCGTCGGCGGCGGGTCGGCGATCGACACCGCCAAGGCCGTCAACCTCCTGACGACCTTCCCCGGCGACCTGATGGACTACGTCAACAAGCCGGTCGGCAACGCCGCGGTGCCGCCCGGCCAGCTCAAGCCGCTGATCGCGGTGCCCACCACGGCGGGCACGGGCTCGGAGTCCACCGCCATGTGCGTGCTGGACATCCTGTCGCTGCGGGTGAAGACGGGCATCAGCCACTGGCGGCTGCGCCCGACCCTCGCCGTGGTCGACCCGCTGCTGACGATGACGCTCCCCCCGGAGGTCACCGCGGCGTCGGGCATGGACATCGTCTGCCACGCGCTCGAGTCGTACACCGCGCGCTGGTACACGAGCTTCGACCGCAAGAAGCCCGAGGAGCGGGTGACCTACTGCGGGTCCAACCCGGTCTCGGACCTCTGGTGCGAGAAGTCGATGTCGCTGCTCGCCCGCTCGTTCCGCACCGCGGTCGAGCGCGGCGGCGAGGACGTCGACGCCCGGATGGACATGATGATGGCGGCGACGTTCGCCGGCATGGGCTTCGGCAACTCCGGCGTGCACATCCCCCACGCCAACGCCTACCCGATCGCCGGCCAGGTCCGGGACTTCCACCCGGCGGGCTACCCGTCGGACGAGGCGATGGTGCCCCACGGCATGTCCGTGTCGCTGACGGCGCCGGAGGCCTTCCGCTTCAGCTTCGACTCCGCCCCCGACCGCCACCTGGCGGCCGCGCGGATGCTGGGGCCGAACGCCGAGACGCAGAACAAGGCGTCGGAACAGCTCCCGCACGTGGTCACCGAGCTGATGCGCGACATCGACATCCCCAACGGGATCGGGGCGGTCGGCTTCGGCGAGGGCGACATCCCGGACCTCGTCGACGGGGCGATGAAGCAGCAACGGCTGCTCGCGACGTGTCCCCGGATGCCCACCGAGGACGACATCGCGGACATCTTCCGCAAGTCGATCGAGAACTGGTAGCCCAAGGGGGGTGACGCTGTGCCGATCTACGACTACCGCTGCGACTGCGGCCTGCGGTTCGAGCGGCTGATCGGCCGGGACGCCCCGGCGCCGGCGTGCCCGGAGTGCGGTGGCGAGACGCGCAAGGTGCCGTCGCGCCCCGCACTCCACGGGACCGCCGACCCCGGGCCGTCCCAGGAGTACATGCCCCAGACCTGGAAGGGCACCTACCGCGGGAACCGGGAGTACGTCACCGGTCTGCAGAAGCAGTGGGACCAGCGGCAGAAGCTCGAGGCCAAGCACCCCGAGCTCCGCGGGGACACCCGCCCGGTCGCGGCCCACGAGGGGCGCTACGAGCAGGCGCCCCTGCGGGCGGGGGAGCCGTACCTGGGCCACGCGCGATCGTCGGATCCCGTTCCGACGAAGGACTCGGGCCACGGTCACGGTCACTAGGGCCCTGACGGGCGCCGGCCGTCGCCGGGCCGACTCCTCGCCGCGGTGGGGGACGCGGCGGTTGCCGCGGGTTAGCCAGGCGATGGAGCGTTCGACCATGGGGCGGTGACGCCGGTAGCTCTCGATGTGTTCGGGGAGTCCGGCGCGCTCGCGGTGGGCGCGCTGCAGAGCGTGGTGGGGTCCCAGCCTGAGAGTGCGCCCGGCGGTGGCGGTGGTGCAGCGTTCGCGCAGTGGGCAGCCCCGGCAATGCGCACCGAAGATCACCGACCCGGCTGCGGTGATGGGCCGGGTGATCCCGTTCGGGCAGGTCACGGCGTCGCTGGTGTCGTTGATGGTGAAGTCGTCGAGGGTGAACCCGCCAGCAACGGTCGGCCGCAGCGGCCAGGGCTTGATCACCGCGCGGTGCCCGGCGGCCTCGAGCGCGGCGAGCGCCTCGCTGCTGCGGTAGGCCGAGTCGGCCAGCACCTCGACCGCGTCGCCGGGCTCGGGGTCCACGCTCGGGGTCCACGCTCGGCTCGTCGGCGAGCAGGGCGATCCCGACCGTGGCGTCGCTGTTGTCCGGGCCGGTGGCCTTGGTCAGGGCGGTGTTGGTGATCAGCCCGGTGTCGGGCTCGACCACGAGGTGGGCGCGGAAGCCGTCCTGGCGGCGCTCACGGGACTTGTGGGCATGGCGGGTGTCGGGGTCGACGGTGGAGATCACCCGGTCCGGGGCGGTTCGGTGGGCGATGCGCCACCGACCGTCGGTGCCATCCGAGCCCTCCGCGGGCGAGGTCCTGCCCGGCGACCAGCGCCAACAACGCCACCGCCTCGGCCTGCTTCGCTTCGAGGCCGTCGCCGCCGGGATAGCGCTCCTCGATGCCGGCCAGGACCGCCAGCGCGTCGTTGACCAGCGCCGAGACCAGCTCGTCGCGAGCCTGTGGGTCGTCCCAGGCGATCTCGGGTTTGCCGGTAGCCACCACCTCCGGCGGCACACTAGCGTCCCTGCACCCCACAAGGATCCCAGCCCCGGGCTCGGCCGCCCGCTCCGACACCCACCTTGTTCAGCGGGCTCCTAGGCGGCGGTCAGCACCCGGACGGTCTCGGCGACGGCGGCCACGCGCGCCGCGCGCACGGCGGTGGCGAGGGGTCGCAGGGCGTCGGTCCGGGCGAGCGCCGCGGTCGCCGACACCGCGCCGCCGGGGTCGTCGCCGGACGCGGCCACGAGGATCGCCTCCACCTCGTCGGCGTGCTGGAGCACGCGCAGCGGCCGGCCCGGTGTGCCGGTGGGCCAGCCGGGGTGGGGACGGCGGCGCAGGCGGTCGGCGATCTCCTCCCGCACGCCCGCGCGGGGCTTGGCGACGTCCATCGCCGCGAGGGTGTCGGCGGCGTCGCGCACGGAGCCGCGCAGGTCGTGCTCGGCGTCCGGGAGGCTCGGGTGCGCGGCGGGCGGGACGTCGTCGACGACGTGCACGGTCCAGCGCAGGACGCCGTCGGCGACGGGGGACGGCACGGCGGCGAGCCCCGCCCCCGCGAGCACCGCGCACTCGCCGGCGTCCATCGCCGCGACCCGCAGCGCCTCGGGCCCCGGCAGCCCGCGGACGTCCCCGGGCGCCGGCATGACGAGCCGCGCGTCGGACCCGGTCGGCGACACCCGCTGCCGGGCGAGCACGAGCAGTGCCACGAGCCCCGCACCGGCGTGGTCCGGGGTGGGCAGGTCGGTCACCGCGGCGGTCGCGGTGTCGGCGGCGACGACGTCGTGGGCCTCGGACCACGGGGCCAGCGCGTCGAGGACGTCGTCGGCCGCCGCGGAGCCGGCGAGCCACGCCGCGCTCCAGACCGCGAGGGAGGCACTCGCACAGGGCACCCGATCAACGCTACCGGCGTCCCCCACCGGGGCGCGCCGCCGGCGGCGACGGGGCACGTTCGGCAGGCCGCGATCCCTGGTGACCGTGCGCAGCGCACCCCTCGGGTCGGCACCCGCGCGGGTCGACCGCTCAGAGGGCCCACGGGCGTGTCGGCCCCGGACGACCACGCTGCGCCGTTAGCGTCGCCGATCGTGGCGAGGACACAGGGCCGGGGGATGCACGGCTCCACCGGCGACCCCGGGTTCCGATCGACCGGCGGGGCGGTGCACGCGCCCGCCCGGAGTGGCGGCGGGCCGTCGTCGGGCGCCGGGCGCACCGGCGGGCTGCCGGGCCTCGCGCCGCACAGGCCGACCCGCGAGGTCGTGTCGGTCGTCGCCGAGCCGGGGCTGGTCGTCGAGGACGCCGCCGAGACCTTCTGCGGCGCGGTGATCCGTGCCGACGTGCGCGAGGTCGTGCTCGAGGACGCCGCGGGGCGCCGGCGCCTGTTCCCGAACAAGCCCGCCGCGTTCCTCCACGAGGGCCGGCCGGCGACGCTCGTGCCGCCCCAGCGCGCGGCGACGGCGGAGAAGACGCCGCAGCGCTCCGCCTCCGGGTCGCGCCGCGTCGAGAACGTCACGGCGCGCATTGCCCTCCCGCACCGGATCTGGGTCGAGGGCCTGCACGACGCGGAGATCGTCGAGCGGGTGTGGGGGCACGACCTGCGGGTCGAGGGCGTCGTCGTCGAACCCCTGCACGGGGCGGACGTGCTCGTCGAGGCCGCGCGGGAGTTCGGGCCCGGCCCGGACCGGCGCCTCGGGGTGCTCGTCGACCACCTCGTCACCGGCTCCAAGGAGTCCCGGATCGCCGAGGGGCTGCGCCGCGAGCTGGGGCCCGCGGCGGCCCACGTGCTCGTGCTCGGTCACCCCTACGTCGACATCTGGGAGGCCGTGAAGCCCCGCGCGGTGGGTATCGACGCCTGGCCGACCGTGCCCCGCGGGATCGACTGGAAGAGCGGTGTCTGCGAGGCGCTGGGCTGGGGCGACGACCGCGCCGGCGCACGCCGCGTGCTCTCGTCCGTGTCGACCTGGGCGGATCTCGAGACGCCCCTGATCACGGCGATGGAGCAGTTGATCGATTTCGTCACCGTCGATCCCTGAACTCACGCTCACGGCAAGTGGCGTCTGGCACACTCGGGCCCGTGATCCCGCTGCTGTGGGCGATCGCGGGAGTGGTGCTCGTCGCGGTCGAACTCGTGACCGGCACCTTCGTGCTGCTCATGCTCGGGCTCGCCGCGCTCGTCACGGCCGGGGCCTCCGCGCTCGGTGTGCCGCTGGGTCCCGACGTCGCCGTCTTCGGGCTCAGCGCGCTGGCGCTGATCCTGGTCGCCCGCCCCGCGCTACAACGCCGGATACGCACCGACCGCACCGACGCCCCGGTCAACGCCGGGACGCAGGCGCTGCTCGGCGCCGACGCCGAGGTCGTCGAGCCGATCGCCACGGGTGACGCCGGCACCGTGCGAATCGGCGGCGCGTTGTGGACCGCGCGCGCTCTGCACGAGAGCGACACGCTCGCCACCGGCGACCCCGTGGTCGTCGTCGACATCCGCGGGGCGACCGCGGTGGTCACGGGCCCTTCGCCGGGCTCGCCCCACCCGTTCCACCCGCCCCTCCAGGGAGAGAGCTGATGGAGCCCGCGACGCTCGTGCTCTACGTGGTCATCGCCGCTGCGCTGATCCTCATCATCACGGCGGTGGTCAAGAGCATCACCGTGGTCCGCCAGGCCGAGGCCGCGGTCATCGAGCGGCTCGGGCGCTACCAGCGCACGGCGGCCCCGGGGCTGACCTTCCTCGTGCCGTTCATCGACCGCATCCGCGAGCGGGTCGCGCTCTGGGAGCAGGTCGTCTCGTTCCCGCCCCAACCGGTGATCACCCAGGACAACCTGACGGTCTCGATCGACACCGTCGTCTACTACCAGGTCACCGAGCCGAGCAACGCGGTCTACGAGATCTCCGACTACATCAACGGCGTCCAGCAGCTCACCACCACCACGCTGCGCGACGTCGTCGGCGGGATGAGCCTCGAGGAGGCGCTGACGTCCCGCGAGACCATCAACTCGCGCCTGCGCCGCGCCCTCGACGACGCCACCGGTCCGTGGGGCCTGCGGGTGGTCCGTGTCGAGCTCAAGGCGATCGACCCGCCGCCCTCGATCCAGGACTCGATGGAGCGGCAGATGAAGGCCGACCGCGAGAAGCGGGCGATGATCCTCACCGCCGAGGGCCACCGCGAGGCCGCCATCGCCCAGGCGCAGGGCAACAAGCAGGCCGCGATCCTCTCCGCGGAGGGCGCCAAGCAGGCCGCCATCCTCGAGGCCGAGGCCGACCGGCAGTCCACGATGCTGCGTGCCCAGGGCGAGCGGGCGGCGCAGTACTACCAGGCGCAGGGCGAGGCCAAGGCCATCGAGAAGACCTTCGCCGCCATCAAGGCGGGTCGACCGACCCCGGAGATGCTGGCCTACCAGTACCTCCAGACGCTGCCGCAGATGGCGCAGGGCGAGGCGAACAAGGTCTGGATGGTGCCCAGCGACTTCGGCAAGGCGCTCGAGGGCTTCACGAAGATGCTCGGCGCGCCCGGCGAGGACGGCGTCTTCCGCTACACGCCCTCCCCGGACGACGGCGCGCCGACGACGCGGCCCGGCGAGACCGACGCCGACGTCGCCGACTGGTTCGACACGAGCACCGACCCGGAGATCGCCAAGGTCGTGGCCGCCGCCGAGCAGCGCGCCGAGGCCGCGACCTCCGCGGAGCCCGAGTCGAACGGCGCCGGCCGCCACGCGAGCGGGGAGGGCGCGGCGCCCGACACGGTCTGACCCGAGGGCCACCTCGTAGATTGGGCACATGCTCGATCGCGCCCTCGTCGACGGCCTGTTCCCGGCCGACCTGCCCGAGCCCGCCGAGCTCGAGGAGCGCTACCCGCCACGTGAGCTGCCCGACGGGGCACTCGTGACGCGCTTCGGCCCGAGCCCGACCGGGTTCGTGCACGTCGGCGGCCTGTACACGGCGATGGTGTCCCGCGACCTCGCGCACTCCACCGACGGCGTCTACGTGCTGCGGATCGAGGACACCGACCAGAGCCGCGAGGTCGAGGGCGCCGACGCGCAGTTCCGCCGCGCGTTCGAGGCGTTCGACCTCGTGCCGGACGAGGGTGATCTTGATTTTCCAGCCCGGCCGGCGCCGCGGGGCGACTACGGGCCGTACCACCAGTCGGCGCGCGCGGCGATCTACCAGAGCTACGTGCGCGAGCTGATGCGCGAGGGCAGGGCGTACCCCTGCTTCGCCACCAAGGCGGAGCTCGCGGAGATCTCCGACGCACAGCGCACACTCAAGCTGCCCACCGGCTACTACGGACGCTGGGCGCCGTGGCGGGACGCGTCGGCCGAGGACGTGCGGGCAGCACTCGACGCCGGCAAGCCGTGGGTCGCGCGCTTCCGGTCACTGGGCTCGGTGGGGGAGCGGTTCGCGTTCACCGACCGCCTGCGCGGCCGCGTCGAGTCCGAGGACAACCACAACGACGTCGTCATCCTCAAGACGTCGGAGAACCCGGTGCGGCTGCCGACGTACCACTTCGCGCACGCCGTCGACGACCACCTCATGCGCACCACCCTCGTCGTGCGCACCGAGGAGTGGCTGTCGTCGGTGCCGACACACCGCCAGCTGTTCGCCGCGCTCGGCTTCGAGCCCGTCGACTACGCGCACCTCGCGCCGCTGATGAAGCAGGAGGGCGGCTCGAAACGCAAGCTCTCCAAGCGCAAGGACCCCGAGGCGTCGGTCGACTTCTACCTCGAGGCCGGCTTCCCGGTGCCCGCCGTGCAGTACTACCTGCGCGGGCTCGCCAATCCTCGGCTCGCCGAGATGCCGCTGGACGAGGCCCTGGTCACCCCGCTGCGCCTCGACGAGTTCGGGCTCGCCGGCCCGCTGGTCGACACGGTCAAGCTCAGCGACATCTCCGCCGACCACATCGCCACGCTGTCCGCGCCCGACGTGGTCGCCGGCGTCCGGGCGTGGGCGTCGGAGTACGACCCCGAGATCGTCAAGGTGCTCGACGCGAACCCCGAGCTCGCGCTCGCGGCGATCGACGTCGAGCGGGTCGGCGTCGAGAACCCGCGCAAGGACCTCGCGAAGTGGTCGGACTTCCGGGAGGCCTACGGCTTCTTCTTCCCGGAGCTCTTCACCGACGTCACCGACCCCGCCGACGAGCGCTTCGGCGGGCTCGACGCGGAGCTGGTGCGCACCGTCGCCGCGGACCTGGCGGAGACGTACACCCACGAGGGCGACCAGCCGACGTGGTTCCAGCAGATCCGCGACCTCGCGACCCGGCACGGCTTCGCGCCCAACCCGAAGACGTACAAGAAGGACCCGGACGCCTACCCCGGCATGCTGCGCGACGCCGCCAACGTGGCCCGGGTGGCGATCACCGGGGCGCAGCGCAGCCCGGACCTCTACGAGGTCACCCGCGCGCTCGGTGCCGACGAGGTCGTGCGCCGGCTCCGGGCCCTCACGCGATGATTCCGGGTGCCGGTACCCGTCAGACCTGACACGGCCGGGCGACGGTCGAGCTCTCGCCGCCGGCCGCGAACCGGTCCACACGCACACGCGGCACGACGGAACGGCGTCCGCCGCGGAACAATGGCGGGGTGGACTTCGGAACGAAGCGATGAGCCCGCTCCCCGTGCGCCTGGAGCTCGGCGCGCACGCCCCGACCGCCGGCGTCGACCTGTCCGGGGTGGCGGTCACCGGTGACACGATGTTCCTCGCCCCCGACGAGGGCTCCTCGCTGCTGCGGCTGCGCCGCGAGCCCGGCGGCGGGTCACTGGGCTGGGCGGCGCCCGAGGAGGTCCCGCTCACCGAGGCCGTGCATCTGAAGGGCGACGCCGAGGACGAGGTGGACGCGGAGGGCCTCGACCTCGTCGACGGGTGCCTCTGGGTGGCCGGCTCGCACAGCGCCAAGCGCAAGCGGGTCAAGCCGGGCACCGAGCACGAGGAGATCGGGCCCCGGCTCGCGGAGGTCGACCCGCAGCGGTCGCGCCGGGTGCTCGCCCGCCTGCCGCTGCGCGACGGTTCCGACGGGCCGCGGACGATACCGGCGGGGGAGGAGGTCCCGGGGCTCGGCGAGGCGGCGCGGCTGCCGTCGGGCAAGAAGGGCCTGATGGGGGCGCTGGCCGAGGACGAGCACCTCGGCCCGTTCCTCGGCATCCCGGGCAAGGACAACGGGTTCGACATCGAGGGCGTCGCGGTCCGCGAGGCGCACGCGGGCGGGGGCGTGATCCTCGGTCTGCGCGGCCCGGTGCTGCGCGGGTGGGCGGTGCTGCTCGAGGTCGCGGTGCACGCCGACGGCCCGAAGCTCGTGCTCGACGGGCTGACGAAACACTTCGTGGACCTCGAGGGCCTCGGCGCGCGGGACCTGGCCCGCGACGGCGACGACCTGCTCGTGCTGGTCGGGCCGACGATGGTGCTCGACGGCCCGGCCCGCGTCGTGCGCCTCCGCGGCGGGGCGGCGAACCCGCTGCCGCCGGCGATCACGGCCGGCGAGGTCGAGACGGTCACCGAGGTGGCGGTGGGGCGGGGCTGCGACCGCCCCGAGGGGCTCGCGGTCCTGTCCGAGGGCCTGCTCGTCCTCCACGACACCCCGGCGCCCCACCGCCTCGAGGGCGAGCACCTCGTCGGCGACCTGATGTGCCCTCCGGGCATGTGAGCGACGCCCACATCAGACGTTCATCGCGATGTACTTGATCTCCAGGTACTCGTCGATGCCGACGCTGCCGCCCTCGCGGCCCAGGCCCGACTGCTTGATGCCGCCGAACGGGGCGCCGGCGTTGGACACCATGCCCTGGTTGAGGCCGACCATGCCGGCCTCGAGACGCTCGGAGAGGCGGATCGCCCGCGTCAGGTCGTTGGTGTAGAGGTAGCTGACCAGGCCGAACTCGGTGTCGTTGGCGGCGCGGATCGCGTCGTCGTCCTCGGTGAACGTGAAGATCGGCGCGACCGGGCCGAAGATCTCCTCCTTGGCCAGGCGGGCCGAGGTGGGGACGTCGGCGAGCACCGTCGGCGGGTAGAAGTAGCCCGCTCCCGAAGGGATCTCGCCGCCGGTGCGCACGACGGCGCCCTTCTGCACGGCGTCGTCGACGAGCTCGGCGACCTTGTCGCGCTGGTCGGCCTCCACCAGCGGGCCGACCTCCACGCCCTCTTCGGTGCCGCGGCCGATCGTCATGTCGCCCATCCGCTCGGTGAGCTTCGTGGTGAACTCCTCGGCCACGTCGGCGTGCACGTAGAAGCGGTTGGCGGCCGTGCAGGCCTCGCCGATGTTGCGCATCTTGGCGAGCATCGCGCCCTGGACGGCCTCGTCGACGTCGGCGTCGGCGCACACGACGAACGGTGCGTTGCCGCCGAGCTCCATCGAGGTCTTCAGCACCTGCTCCGCGGACTGCTCGATCAGCTTGCGGCCGACCTCGGTGGAGCCGGTGAACGAGAGCTTGCGGATGCGCCCGTCACGGATCAGCGGCTCCATGACCCGGCCGGTCGAGGAGGTCGTGACGACGTTGAGCACGCCGTCGGGCAGCCCGGCCTCGGCGAGGATGTCGGCGAGCTCGAGGATCGTCAGCGGCGTGAGCCCGGCCGGCTTGATCACCATCGTGCAGCCCGCCGCGATCGCCGGCCCGATCTTGCGGGTGCCCATCGCCAGCGGGAAGTTCCACGGCGTGATCAGCAGGCACGGCCCGATCGGCTGGCGGGTCACCAGCACGCGGCCGGCACCGTTCGCGTCGACCTTCCACTCGCCGGAGATCCGCACGGCCTCCTCGGAGAACCAGCGGAAGAACTCGGCGGCGTAGGTGATCTCGGCCTTCGACTCGGCGAGCGGCTTGCCCATCTCGAGGGTCATGAGCAGGGCGATGTCCTCGGCGCGCGCGGTGACCAGCTCGAAGGCGCGCCGCAGGATCTCGCCGCGCTCCCGCGGGGCGGTCGCCGCCCAGGAGGCCTGCGCGGCGGCCGCGGCGTCGAGGGCGAGCATTCCGTCGGCCGGGGAGGCATCGGCGACCTCGCAGAGGAGCTCGCCGGTCGCCGGGTCCTCCACGCCGAACGTCCTCCCGTCGGTCGCGTCGCGCACCGACCCGCCGATGATCAGGCCCTTGGTGACCTCGTCGATCACTCGGCGTTCGCGGTCGGTCTCGGCCATGGGTCCCCTCCCGTCGGCGGCCCCGTCGCGCGGGGCCGGTCGGACGGCGGAGTGCCCTGGTACCGGTGTCGCTACGCGTGCACGGCGTGCCGTGCCGTGCCGGGAGCAGCGACGCTCCCGGACGCGATCCGCTCGTACGGACCGGACCGCGTCGCGCGGCTAGGGTCGGCGTCCGTGCCCGGCCCCCGCACCCTGCATCAGCACGTCCCCGCCCGCCCCGACCTCCCGCACCGTGTCGGGCCGGACGCCACGGCCGTGGTCGTCGGCGGCGGGATCGCGGGGGTCAGCGCCGCCCTGGTCCTCGCCGAGCGCGGCGTCCGGGTCGAGCTGCTCGAGGCCGCGCCGCACCTGGGAGGGCGCCTCGGCACCCGGGACAAGCGGCTCGCCGACGGCTCCGAGGTGGTCGTCGAGCACGGCTACCACGGTTTCTTCCGGCAGTACTACACCCTGCGCGACGTCCTGCGTCGCCTCGACCCCGAGCTCGCCTTCCTGCGCGACGTCGGCGGCTACCCGATCGCGAGCCGGCCGTCGGTGGGCTGGGAGTCCGAGGACTTCACGGCGCTGCCCCGCACGCCGCTGCTCAACCTCGTCGCGCTGGTGCTGCGCAGCCCCAGCTTCCGGCTGCGCGAGCTGCGCCACGTCGACGCCGACGAGGCGCTGGCGATGCTGCGCTACGACCCGGTACGCACGTTCGCCGAGCACGACCACCGCAGCGCCGCCGAGCTGCTCGACGGTCTGGGCTTCTCCGACCGCGGCCGCGCGATGTTCTTCGAGGTCTTCGCGCACTCGTTCTTCAACCTCGAGCAGCGGTACTCGGCGGCGGAGTTCCTGGCCATGTGCCACTTCTACTTCACCGCCAACCCCGAGGGCCTGGGGATGGACGCCCCGACCGAGGACTACCGGACCTCGCTGTGGGAGCCGTTCACCCGGCTGCTCGAGAAGCACGGCGCGACGGTGACGACCGGCGCGCGGGCGGTCTCGCTGCGCCCGGACGGGGCGCGGGGCTGGGTGGTCGACGTCGAGCGCGAGCCCGCCCGCCACGCCCGCCACCTGGTGGTGGCCACCGACGTCCCCGCCAGCCGGGAGCTCGTCGCCGCCTCGCCGGAGCTGATCGCCTCGGCACCCGGGCTCGCGCGGCGGATCGCGGCGCTGCCCGGCGGAGAGCCCTACGTCGTCGCGCGCCTGTTCTGCGAGGGCGACGTCGACCCCGGGCGGGCGGTGTTCACCGGCGTCACCCGCGAGCGCATCCTCGATTCGGTGACGTTGTTCCACCGGCTCGAGGGCGGATCGGCGCGCTGGGCGGGCGCCGGGCGCTCGGTGGTGGAGCTGCACTCGTACGCCTGCCCGCCCGGGGAGTCGGTCGACGACCTGGTGGCGACGATGCGCGAGGAGCTCGCGGCGCTGTGGCCCGAGGCCGCGGACCTGCGGGTGATCGACGTCGACGCGCACCGGTACACCAACGCCCCCGGCTTCGACCCCGGCTACCACCTGGTCCGCCCCGGCGTGCTCACCGACGCGCGCGGGCTGCGCCTGGCCGGTGACTGGGTCGCGAGCGACGTGCCCTCGGCGCTCATGGAGCGCGCGGCGGTCACCGCGGTCACCGCCGCCAACGACGTCCTGCGCGAGGAGGGCGCCGCCCCCGAACCGATGCGCTCGATCCGCCCCCGCGGGGTGCTGGCGCGCCGTTCTCCGTGAGCGAGCTCCGGGCCGACAAGCACCAGTGATCGCTCACACGGGCCGAGGACGGTGAGGGGGACGGCGAGGGGGACGGCGACGCGATACCGTCTGCGCGCCGCCGGCGGAGGACCGGTGGGAGACCGGGGAGGACCTGCAGTGGCGAACCGACGGACGGCCGGGCGCACGGCGGCGCTGGTGGGCGTGCTGCTCGCCGCAGGCGTGGCCCTGAGCGCGTGCGTGTTCCCCGCCGAGCCGGCCCCGGGGTCGCCGTCGAGCCCGGACGACTACTCCACCGAGGGGTTCCCGCCGCCCGGTCCCGCGCCGCAGCCCGGCGTGATCACGCCCGCTCCCGCCCCGCCCGCCGAGCCGGTCGAGCCGACGCCGGGCCCGCGGACCAGCGTGGACCCGGCCGAGCCCGAGCCCGCGCCCGCCCCGGGCGAGTAGTCAGCTCCCCGGCGCCGGGGTGCGCGCGCAGAACGCGACGCCGATCAGCCCGAGCGCGCCGCTGACCAGGAAGATCGCGAGCATCCCCGGCGAGAGCGAACCGGTGACCGCGTCGCCGAACAGCACCACCGCCGCGGTCCCGGGCACCAGCCCGATCGCCGTGCCGGCGAGGTAGTGCCGCCACCGCACGCTCGTCACCCCGAACGTGTAGTTCAGCGGGGCGAACGGGATGAACGGCACGAAGCGCACCGAGATCACCGCGAGCAGACCGCGCGAGCTCAGCCGCTCCTCGAGCACGCGCACCCGCCCCGGCCCGAGGCGCCGCACCGCGCGACCCCCGAGACGCCGCGAGATCGCGAACCCCGTGGCGGCCGACACGACGCTCGCGGTCAGGCACAGCACCAGACCCGGCCAGGGACCGAAGAGCAGGCCCGCGCAGACAGAGAACGCCGTTCGGGGCACCGGCGCCGTCGTCACGACGACGTGCACCCCGAGGAACGCCAGCGGAGCCCACGCCCCGAGCGCCGCGACGCGGTCGCGCAGCTCGAGCGGTGTGGGCAGCGGGACGGTGAGGGCGACGACGGCCAGCGCGAGCAGCACCGCGGCCAGCAGGTACCAGCGCCCGCGGCCGGACGTCAGGCGCAGCGCTGCCACGGTCGTGTGCTCCTGTCGTCCTTGCTCGGCGTGTTCCGGCGAGCGTACTCAGGCGACCCGCGCGAACAGGCCCTGATACGCGACGACCATGCCCACCGGGTCGACGGTGACGCCGAACTCGCCGTAGGTCGGGTCGGCGTAGGTGTAGGTCGCGAGGCCGCGGGCGTCGTCGTGGCCCCGGCGATAGATCTGGCGCACGCGGTGCAGCGCGAGCGAGGGCACGTCGAGCCAGGCCACGTCGATCGCCGCCTCACCGCCCACCGGCAGGTCCAGCCGGCGCACGGGCAGCGTGTTCGTCAGCGGCGAGGCCGAGACGTCGACGTCGGTGCACCCGCGCAGGTCCGGCCAGGGCCGCCCGTCGAGGGACCACTCACCGAGGTGGTCGACCTCCAGTGTCACCCGCTCGAGCCCGTCGTCGGAGAGGACCTCGACGAACACGGTCCGGGTGAGCCACGCCCTGTCGGCGATCACGGAATACCGCAGCGACCACACGCCGGCATCGTCACGCACGACCCCCGAGCCGTCGAGCAGGTGCGCACCGTCCGGGTGCGTCGCGTCCGGGGTGTAGTCGGAGAGGGCGCCGTGGGCCAGACCGTCGGAGATGTCGAGCCGTCGCCACATCGCGGAGTGCAGGGCCACCCGGGGATGGTGGCAGACACACGGTGACGCACATTCACGCGTGCCGTGCACGTACGCGTGGCACGATCTCGGCGTCATCTCCTCCGGCGCGGGGGAGTCACCGGCGCGGAGAGGGGAGCGTGCCCAGGTGAGTGGTCCGCCGTCGTCCGACCAGCCGTCCGACCAGCCGTCCGACGAGACGTCCGGCACGTCCGGGTCCTCCGGATCGTCCGATGCCTCGGGCGGCGAGAACGGCGGGACGGCCGAGTCCACCCCGCCGCGCGGCACGCCCGGCGGGTCCTCGGTCCCGGCCTGGGATCCGGGCGGTGGCGGTGGTGGCGGCGGCGGTGACCAGCCCACCGCCGGCGGCCCGTCGGGGTTCGCTCAGCCTGGCACCACACCCGGTCAGCAGCCGGCCTACGGGCAGGCTCCGGGGTACGGCCAGCAACCCGGGTACGGCCAGCCACCCGGGTACGGGCAACCGGGGTACGGGCAGCCACCCGGGTACGGGCAACCGGGGTACGGGCAGCAACCCGGGTACGGGCAACCGGGGTACGGCCAGCAACCCGGGTACGGGCAACCGGGGTACGGCCAGCAACCCGGGTACGGGCAACCGGGGTACGGCCAGCCCGGCCCGGGCCAGCCCGGATTCGGCCAGCCCGGAGTCGGCCAGCCCGGAGTCGGCCAGCCCGGAGTCGGCGGGATGCCGCCGCGCGCGCCGAAGCCCGGCATCGTGCCGCTGCGCCCGCTGGGGCTCGGCGAGAGCCTCGACGGCGCGCTCGGCTACATCCGCGCGCACCCGAAGATCGTGCTCGGCTGGTCCGCGGTCGTCTCGGTGATCAGTGTGCTGGCCCAGCTCGTGATGACGCTGCTCATCCCGACCGCGTCGCCGACATCGCTCGGCGCCACACCGGATCTCTCCCGGCTCACCGGTCAGGTCGCCGGCACGGGGGCGTCGTCCTTCGTCTCCGGGGTGATCACCCTCGTCGCGACGTCGGTGCTCACCGGCATCCTCATGGTGGTCATCAGCCGCTCGGTGCTCGGCGCCCCGGTCGACGCCAACGAGACCTGGCGCGCTGCGCAGCCACGGATCCTCGGCATCATCGGGCTGTCGCTGCTCATCGCGCTGATCGCGATCGGCATCCTGCTCGTGGGCGCGATTCCCGGTCTCCTGCTCCTGCTGGTGGACGGCACGCTCGGCGGCGCGATCATCGGCCTCGGGGTGCTCGCGGCGGTCGTCGTCATGATCTGGGTCGGGGTCTCGCTCTCCCTGGCCGCGCCCGCCTACGTCCTCGAGGGCGTCGGCGTCACCGAGGCGCTGCGTCGGTCGTGGTTCCTCGTCAAGGGACGCTGGTGGCCGGTGCTGGGCATCCAGCTGCTCGGCGCAATCATCGCCCTCGTCGTGGCCGCGGTCATCGCCGTGCCGTTCTCCGTCGCGGGCGGCCTGGCCGCGTTCGGCGGTGGCGCCGGCGGCTTGGCGGGCGCGGGGACCATGCCGGTCTCGGTGCTGGTCCTGACGTCGCTGGGATCGATCATCGCGAGCACGGTCACGACGCCCTTCCAGTCCGGGGTCACCGGCCTGCTGTACGTCGACCAGCGCATGCGCCGCGAGGGTTTCGACATCGAGCTGCAGCGCGCCGCCGTCGGGCCGCGCTGACGGGCCGCCGATGATCCCGGTGTGGCCCGCCGACCCGGCACCCGCACCCGGCGCCGTGCCGATCGACATCGGCGCGGACCCCGCCCGCGAGCTGGCCCGCGAGGAGCTCTCCGGGCGGGTCTACCAGGAGGCGGCGCCCGATCCGGCGCAGGTGATCCTTCGGTGGATCGCCCAGCGGCTCGAGGACGTGCTGCGCGCCGCGTCGGGCATCGCGCCCGGCGGCGGGTGGGGACTGCTCGTGCTCCTGGTGCTCCTCGTCATCGTGATCGTCGTGGTGCGCCGCCGGTTCGGTCCGATCGCGCGCACCGCGGCGCTTCCCGGCGCGGTGCTGGGCGGGACCGGGCGCACCGCCGCCGAGCACCGCCGCCTCGCCGACGGGCACGCCCGGGCGGGCGAGTTCGACGACGCGGTCCGCGAGCGGATGCGTGCGATCGTCCGGTCGCTCGAGGAGCGCACGATCCTGGAACCCCGCCAGGGCCGCACCGCCGGCGACGCCGCACGCGAGGGCGGGCGCGCGCTGCCCGCCGTCGCGGACGACCTGCTCGAGGCCGCTCGCCGGTTCGACGAGACGGTCTACGGCGGGCGCACGGCCGACGCCGGCACCGACGTCCGCCTGCGCGAGATCGACACCGCCGTCTCGGCGACGCGGGCCGTGAGCGCCACGTGATCAACGGGGACTTCCGGCGCGTAGAAGCAGCGAACGCCACGTTCGCTGCGAGGGGGAGGCGCTGGCGCGGGCCGGTGCTGATCGGCGCGCTCGTGCTCGGCGCCGCGCTCGTGATGGCGTTGCTCACGGCCGCGCCGCGAATCGGCGACCTGAGTCCCGAGGGTGCGTCGCCCGAGGGCGCGATGGCCCTCGCCCACCTGCTCGAGGACCAGGGCGTGCGGATCCGGGCGGTCGACGACCTCGATCCCGCGACCGCCGCGCCCGGGCGCACGGTGTTGGTGGCCTTCCCGGAGCGGATGAGCACCCGACAGCGCGACGCCCTCGCCGCGTCGGGCGCCGACGTCGTGCTCGTGCGTCCCGACGAGCGCTCGCTCACCGCCCTCGCGCCGGGCGTGCGCACGGAGCTGATCGAGCTGCCCGAGCCCACCGAGCCGGCGTGCGCCCTGCCCGCCGCGGTGCGGGCCGGGCCCGTCGACCTCGCCGGCGCCGCCTACGGGATCGGTCCCGGGCTCGCGGCGGAGCGCTGCTACCCGACCGACGGGCCGGCCGGTGCGGCCTCGCTCGTGAGCGTGCGCGAGCGAGGACGGACGGTGACCGTCGTCGGCGACGCCACCCCGTTCACCAACGACGCGCTCGACGAGCGGGGCAACGCCGCGCTCGGGCTCAACCTGCTCGGCGCCCATCCCGAGGTGCTCTGGTACCTGCCGGTCCCGCCGCCGGCGGAGCCCGGCCAGGAGCGCAGCACCTCCGAGCTGCTGCCCGAGGGCTGGATCTGGGGCCCGCTGCAGCTGCTGGTCGCCGGGCTGGCCGTCGCGCTGTGGCGGGGCCGGCGGCTCGGGCCGGTGGTGACCGAGGACCTCCCCGTCGTCGTCCCCGCCGGCGAGACCGTGCGGGGGCGGGCCCGGCTCTACCGGCGCGCCGGGGCCCGCGACCGGGCGGCCGCGGCGTTGCGGGCCGACGCGAACCGGGAGCTCGCCGCCCGCCTCGGCGTGCCGCGCCGCGAAGGCACCGGGGCCGTCGTGGACGCCGTCGCCGCGCGCACCGGGCGTCCCGCCCACGAGGTCGGCGCCCTGCTCGACGGCCCCGCACCACCGGACGATCCCGCGCTGGTCGCGCTGGCCGGCGACCTCGACGGGCTGCGCCGCGCCGTCCGTGACACGGCCGCCGACGGGCCCACGGGGTACGCATGATCGGATGGCCCACGTGACCAGCAGCGAGGGCACCGACACCACGGTGGTGACGACCGACGCCGGCGTCAGCGGCGACGAGGCCCGCGAGGCCCTGCTCGCCCTGCGCCGCGAGGTCGCCAAGGCCGTCGTCGGCCACGACGCCGCCGTGACGGGCCTGGTCATCGCGCTGCTCAGCCGCCGCCACGTGCTGCTCGAGGGTGTTCCCGGCGTCGCGAAGACGCTGCTGGTCCGGGCGGTCGCCGCGGCCCTGTCGCTGGAGGACCGCCGGGTGCAGTTCACCCCCGACCTCATGCCCGGCGACGTCACCGGCTCGCTCGTCTACGACTCCCGCACCGCGGAGTTCTCGTTCCGCCCGGGCCCGGTGTTCACCAACCTGCTGCTCGCCGACGAGATCAACCGCACCCCGCCGAAGACCCAGGCGTCGCTGCTGGAGGCGATGGAGGAGTTCCAGGTCTCGGTGGACGGGACGCCGCGCCCGTTGCCGGACCCGTTCGTCGTGGCCGCGACCCAGAACCCCGTGGAGTACGAGGGCACCTACCCGTTGCCCGAGGCCCAGCTCGACCGGTTCCTGCTCAAGCTGGTCCTGCCCCTGCCACCCCGCGACGACGAGATCCGCATGCTCGGCCGGCACGCCGAGGGCTTCGACCCCCGCGACCTCGCCGCCGCGGGCGTGCGCGCCGTCGCCGGGCCGGAACACCTGCGGGCCGGGCGCGCCGCGGTGAGCAGGGTGACCGCCCGGCCCGAGCTCCTCGCCTACGTCGTGGATCTCTGCCGCGCCACGCGCTCGTCGCCGTCGCTGCGCCTCGGCGTCTCCCCGCGGGGGGCCACCGCGCTGCTGCTCGCCGCCCGGTGCTGGGCGTGGCTCTCGGGCCGCGAATACGTGACCCCGGACGACGTGCAGGCCCTCGCGCTGCCGGTCCTGCGCCATCGGGTCGCGGTGCGCGCGGAGGCCGAGCTCGAGGGCGTGACCGCCGACGGCGTCGTCTCCGGGATGCTCGCCGCGGTGCCGGTCCCGCGGTGAGGACGCGGTAGGCGATGGCCGTCACCGGGCGCTTCGCGCTCCTCGTCGCCCTGGGCGCGCTGGTCGTCGGGCTGGCGTGGCCGTCGGGCACCGGGGTGCTCGTGGTGTCCGGGGTGCTGGCGCTCGCCGCGGGCGCCGACGCGCTGGCCGCGGTGCCGGTCGGCTCCCTGCGCCTCGACCGCGAGCAGGACCCCGACGCGGTGACCACGCTGCGCCTCGGCACGTCGATCGAGGTCGCGCTGCGGGTCGCCAACCCGGGCCGCCGCCGCGCGGTGCTGCTGCTGCGGGACGCCTGGGAGCCCTCTGCGGGCGCGGTGCCGTCGCGGCACCGGCTCGTCGTGCCGGCGGGGGAGCGGCGCCGGGTCGTCTCCACCCTGACCCCGACGCGCCGCGGCGATCGCGACGCCGTGCGGGTGACGGTCCGCTCGCTCGGGCCGCTCGGGCTGGGCGCCCGGCAGGGCCGGCGGGACGTCCCGGCACGCGTGCGCGTGCTGCCGGCGTTCGGGTCGCGCCGCCACCTGCCCTCCCGGCTCGCCCGGCTGCGCGAGCTCGACGGCCGGCGCGCCATCCAGGTGCGGGGGCAGGGCACCGAGTTCGACTCGCTGCGCGAGTACGTCGCCGGCGACGACGTGCGCTCGATCGACTGGCGGGCTTCGGCGCGCTCGCACGACCTGGTCGTACGCACCTGGCGGCCGGAACGCGACCGGCACGTGCTCGTCGTCATCGACACCGGCCGCAGCGCCGCCGGTCGCGTCGGCGCTGGAACGAGCTCGGACGGGCCCCGGCTCGACGCGGCCCTCGACACCGCGCTGCTCCTGGCCGCCCTCGCCTCCAGAGGCGGCGACCGCGTCGACCTCCTCGCGCTCGACCGCGAGGTGCGGGCGTCGGTGCTCGGGGCGACCGAGCGCGACCTGCTGCCAGCGCTCGTCACCGCGATGGCTCCGTTGGAGCCCCGACTGGTCGAGACCGACATGCGCCTGCTCGCCGCCGCGGCGCTGGCGCGGGCCGGGCGGCGCAGCCTCGTCGTGCTGATCACCGGGCTCGAGGAGGCCGCGGTGACCGAGGGGCTCGACCCGGTGCTGGGCGCGCTGCTGCGCCGGCACACGCTGCTGCTCGCCGCCGTCGCCGACCCGGAGCTCGCGACCCTGGCGGCCGGTCGCGGGAACGCCGAGGCCGTCTACACCGCGGCCGCCGCCGGCGCCGCCCGCGACGCCCGCCGCCGCACCGCCGAGCGCCTGGCCCGCCGCGGGGTCGAGATCGTCGACGCGGCCCCGGACGACCTGCCCCCGGCCGTCGCCGACCGGTACCTCGCGCTCAAGGCCGCCGGCCGGCTCTGAGGCCTCACGCTTCGGCCCACAGCAACCAGCACGCGGCGGTGAACCGGATCTCCCCGCCCGCGCGGAACTCGTCGAACGCGGGCGTGATGTGATCGACGACGCGGGCCCGGGTGGCGTCGTCCTCGCCGGCGAGCAGGCGACCGACCGGTCCGAGCGCGCCGAGGTAGGCGTCCAGCGCGTGCGCCGGGAGCGCGCACACGAGGTCGACCGGGTCGGCCGTCGCGGTCGACCAGCCCGCGTCGCGGAGCAGACCGAGGGTCCGGTCGGGGTCGGCGAGGGCGAACGGGCCGGGCGCGTCGGGGACGAAGGGCGGCACGTCGAGCAGGGGAGCGGCGGCCTCGCCGGCGCGCGTCATGAAGGGGTTCTCCTCGGCGCCGCGCCAGACGACGGCACGCAGCGCCCCGCCGGGGCGGGCGGCGGCCCGCAGGTTCGCGAACGCCGCCACCGGGTCGTCGAAGAACATCACCCCGAACCGGGAGGCGATCACGTCCGCGGCCCCCGGGGCGAACCGGTGGCGGGCGGCGTCGGCGACGACGAACTCGGCCGTGCCGGCGTCGCGCGTCCGGGCGACCGCGACCATGGGCTCGGACAGGTCGACGCCCAGGCACTGCGCCTCCGGGCCGAGGCGGCGCGCGAGCGCCAGGGTGGTCGCGCCGGTCCCGCAGCCCACGTCGATCACGGTCGGCGAGGAGCTTCCCACGGCCGCCGCCACCCGGTCGACGAGGAGCTCCTCGATCGGGGAGTACATCGCGTCGAGGACGGGCTGCAGGCGTACCCACGCGTCGCCGCCGGCGCCGTTCCAGGCCGCGGTCTGCTCCGCCTGTGCGTCCACGGGCCACAGCGTGTCAGGCGGCGTCCACTCAGCTGAAGTCGTCCGGGCTGAACGGGCGGGGCTCGACGAGCACGAGCCAGTTGCCGGAGTTGTCGCGCATGACGGCCTCGACGCCGTAGGGGCGCTCCGAGGGCTCCTGGGTGAACTCGACGCCGAGCTTCGCGAGGCGCTCGTACTCGGCGCGGCAGTCGTCGGTGGTGAGCCCGAACCCGCCCATCGTCCCGCTCGCGAGCGCGCGACGGACGGCGCCGGCCATCTCCTCGTTGAGCGGCGGCCCGGGCAGCATCAGCGTCACCTCGAGCTCCGGGTGGTCGGGGAGCTTCACGGTCACCCAGCGGAAGCCCTCACCCATGCTGACGTCGGTGCCCTCCACGAACCCCAGGACGTCGCAGTAGAACCTCTTGGCCTCGTCCTGGTCGGTGACGTAGATCGTGACCAGCGAGATGTTGGTGATCATGCGGGGGATTCTCCTCGAGCGGGCTCGGCCCGGGCCTTCTCCGGAATTGCTCGGTCGGCATCGGTGGACCGGCTCCGCTGCGCTGCACGGTCGGACAACCCGTGCATCATCACAAAGCACCCCGGGATGGGCGGCGGGCCGGAGTGCGCCCAGCGCGCCTGGTACTCCGACGGGCTGCAGCCGACGAGCCGCCGGAACAGCGTCGAGAACGACCCGAGCCCCGAGTAGCCGACGAGCCAGCACACCTCGGTGACGGTGAGGTTGGTGGCGCGCAGCAGGTCCTGGGCACGCTCGATCCGGCGCTCGGTGAGGTACGCGTGCGGGGTGCGGGCGTAGGTGCGGGCGAAGCAGCGCAGGAAGTGGTACTTCGACAGACCCGCCGTCGCGGCGAGGGCGTCGAGGTCGAGCGGCTCGGGGTAGTGGCGGTCGATCCGGTCGCGGGCCCGGCGCAGGCCGACGAGCAGGTCGTCGGGGACCGTCGTCATGGCTAGCCCGCCGCCGGGAGCACGGCACCCCGCCGGTCGGCGGCGAGGTCGGCGAGTGCCGGCGCCGTCGCGCCGTGACGCCGGACCAGCACCGCACCCCACAGCACGTAGGTGACGAACGCGGCCTCGGCGAGCACCCCGATGCCGACCCGGGCAGCGGTCGGTAGGCTCGACGGCGTCACGAACGCCTCGATCACCCCCGAGATCGCGAGCAGGACGGCGACGCCGAGCGCCATCCCGACCGTCGTGCGGCCCTGGCGGGCGAGCGACTCCGTGCGCGACAGCGGCCCCGGATCGATCCACGACCACCCCAGCCGTAGGCCCGCCCCGGCCGCGACGAACAGGGCGGTGAGCTCGAGGAGCCCGTGCGGCGTGATGAGCCCGAAGAAGAGGTCCGCGCGCCCGTGGGCGGCGAGGATTCCGCCGGAGACCCCGATGTTGACCACGTTCTGGAGCATCACCCAGAGCACCGGGAGGATCAGCACGCCGGTGACGAGGCAGATCGCCGCGATCCAGGCGTTGTTGGTCCACACCCGCGCCGCGAACGACGACGCCGGGTCCGAGCTGTAGTACGACGCGAAGTCCTCCTCCACCAGCCGCCGCGTCTCCTCCGGGGGCAGCAGCGCGGCCTGGACGTCGGGGGAGCGGGCGACCCAGACGCCCACGGCGACCATGACGACCGAGCACACCGTGAGCGTGGTGAACCACCACCGCCACGACGCGGCGAGCGCCACCGCGAAGCCGACCGTCGCGAACCGGGTGAGGTCGCGCCACGACGCGGTGGTCGACCCCGTGATCGCGGTGCGGGCGCGCGCGACCAGCGTCGAGAGCCGTGCCACCAGCGCCGGGTCCGGCGAGGTGGAGCGCACCACCGACAGGTGGGTGGCCGTGCGCTCGTAGAGCGACACGGCCTCGTCGACCTCCGCACCGGTCCACCGGTGACGGTCGAGCAGGGCCGCCAGGCGGTCCCACTCGGGCCGGTGCGCGGCCACGTACGCGTCGACGTCCACGATCGCGATCCTCCCACCGGCCCCCGACAGGCGCTGGCACGATGGCACCCGTGGACCGGGTCGTGATCGGCGAGGCCGTCGAGCTCGACGTACGCACCGCCCGCCTGCCCAGCCGGGCGCTCTCGTTCGCCCTCGACGCGCTGATCATGGTGGCGCTGCTGTTCCTGGTCCTGCTCGTGATCGAGCTGATCGGGTCCGACGTCGACACCGCCCTGGCCGCCGCGGTGGGCCTTGCGATCACCGTCGGGGTGTTCGTCGGCTACCCGCTGCTCTGGGAGACGCTGACCCGCGGGCGGTCGCCGGGGAAGTACGCGATGGGCCTGCGGGTGGTCCGCACCGACGGCGGGCCGATCGTCTTCCGCCACGCCCTGGCCCGGGCGCTGGCCGGGTTGATCGTCGACTTCGGGCTGCTCTCGTTCTTCACCGGCGTGATCGGCATCGTCGTGTCGGCGAGCACGGCCCGCGGTCAGCGCATCGGCGACCTGCTCGCCGGCACGATCGTCGTCCGCGAGCGGCTCCCGCGCACCGGGCTGCCGGGCCTGCCGCCTGCCGACCCCGCGCTCGCCGCCTGGGCGCAGCGCTGCGAGCTCGCGAACCTCCCCGACGACCTCGCCCTCGCCGCCCGCCAGTTCCTCGTGCGCGCCGGGCAGCTCGCCGCCCCGATGCGCGCGCAGCTCGCGACGCGGCTCGCCGCCGACGTCGCCGCCCGCGTCGCCCCGCCCCCACCCCCCGGCACGCCGCCCGAGGCCTACCTGCTCGCCGTGCTGGGCGAGCGCCGGCGTCGTGAGACCGAGCGGCTCGGCGGGTCGTCGTGGGGACATTCCTCGCCACCGGTAGGCGCACCGGCCCCACCGTTCTCGCCGTGGACCGGTCCGGCGGGTGCCCCGCCCGCACCGGTCACCACGTCGCCGTTCGCGCCGTTCGCGCCGTTCGCGCCGTCCGCGCCCGGCCCGACACCGGACCCGGCGCGTCGTGACGACCCGGACCCCGCCGCGTCCGCCGGCGGCTTCGCACCACCCGGCTGACCGCCGCGACCGGCACCTTCCACAGGCGCCGACGCCTGTCGATCATGCCCAGAGGGCCGGTCGCGTCACCGAACCCGCCCGCAGGACGCTTCGGTTCCCGAAGCGTTCTCCTCGGAGCACCCGCCTCCCCGCCGACCCCCGGGGCGAGGCCCGCGACCGCGGCTTGCCACGATCGGACCGTGTCCCCGGACCCCGCAGCGACCCCGGACGCGCCGCGGGTCGCCGACGCCGCGGCGAGGGAGGACGCGCCGCGCCGCCGGCCCGGGATCGCCGCCACGGCGCCCGTCGTGGGCGTGATGGCGCTGGTCAGCGCGTGGACGGGTTGGGGCGGGCTCGCGCTGGGGCTGGTCGCCGTGGCCGTCGCGCTGGTCGCGTTCGCGCGCCTGCGGGGTCGGGACGGCTCCCGTCGCGGCCCGCTCGCCGGGCTCGCACTGGGCGTCGTCGCCGTCGCGATCGCGGTCGTCGTGGAGTGGAGCACCCTGGCCGGCGCGGTCACCTACCTGGAGACCGGTGGGGTGCGCACGCTCGACGAGTGCATGCGGCAGGCGCAGAACGAGAAGGAACAGCACGTCTGCAAGTCCCAGCACCTCGACGAGTACCGGGCCCGCTACCCGAGCGAGATCGACCCGTGAGACGGGGCGCGGCGCTCGCCGGCGCCGCCGCGGTCGGGGGCCTGCTCGTCGCGGCCATGGCCGTGCTGGTCCGGGGACCGGTCGGCTACCCGGAGCTGGGCCTGACCGACCCGGGCGTGCAGGTCCGCGTCCTCGTGCCGGTGCTGCGCACGGTCGTCGACCTCGCCGGCGCGGCCACGCTCGGCGGGCTGCTCGTCGCCCTGCTGGTCGCCACGCCGCCTGCGGGCACGAGCGCCTTCAGCCCGACCGGGCGGCGCGCGCTGGGCATCGCGCGGTGGGCGGCGTGGGTCGGCGCGGCCGGTGCGGCGCTCTCGGTGCCCGCGACCCTGGCCGACTCGACGGGCGGGCGGGTCCCGCTCGGTCCCGATCTCGTGACGACGATGCTCGCGCGCGGGGAGCCCGTCGGCTGGCTGGTCGCGGCCGTGCTGGGCGGGGCGACGGCCGTGGCGGCCGGCGAGGTGCGCCGCTGGAGCGGCGGCGCGGGGGTGCTCGTGCTGGCCGTGGCGACGCTGCTGGTGCCGGTGGCCACCGGCCACGCCGCCGACGGCGTCGGTCGCGACCTCGCCCTGTCGAGCACGGCGTTCCACGTCGTCGCCGCCGCGGTCTGGCTGGGCACGCTCGGGGTGCTGACGGTGGTCCGGGGCGACCGGCGAGCGTGGTGGCGGGCCGGACGGATCGGCACCGCCGCGGGCCTCGTCACGGTCGCTTCGGGCGCCGTCGCCGCGACCGTGGCCCTGAGCGGGCCGGGCGGACCGGCTGCGGGCGTCGACTGGACGGTCCTCGTCCTGCTCGGCGCCGCCCTGACGGTCGTCGCCGGCGGGGCGCTGTGGCGACGGCGCAGCGGTCGCACCACCGGGGCCGTCGAGCTCGCCGTGCTCGTCGTCGTGGTGGGCCTGTCCGCCGTCGCGACCCGCGCGGTGCCGCCGGTGCAGGCGCCCGGCGCAGCGAGCACTCCGACCGCGCTCCTCGGCTACGGGCTCGCCGCGGCGCCCTCGCCCGCGGTGCTCGCGACGTCGTGGCGCCCCGAGCTCACCACATCGATCCTGGCCGTCGTCCTCGCCGGGCTCTACGCCGCCGGGCTGCGGCGACTCGCGAGAGAGGGAGCGCGCTGGCCGCGGGGACGGTCGGTCGCGTGGTTCGCGGGGTGCGCACTGCTCGTCGTCGCGACCTCGTCGGGGCTGGGGCGCTACGGCCCGGCGGTGCTCAGCGTCCACATCGCGGGACACATGCTCGTCGCCACCGCCGTCCCGCTGCTCTGGGGCCTCGGCGCGCCGATCGTGCTGGCCCGGCGCACGCTGCCCGAGGCGCCGCCCGGAGGGCCGGAGGGGCCGGCACCGGAGGGTCCGGAGCAGTGGCTGGAGCACCTGCTCGCCGCGTCGACGCTGCGGTTCGCGAGCCATCCCGCGGTGGCGCTCGTGCTCGTCGTGGGCTCGCCCGCGCTGCTGTACCTGACGCCGGTGTTCTCGCTGACCCAGCCGCTGGGCTGGCTGCAGCCGCTGATGACGCTCTGGTTCCTGCTGGTCGGGGTGCTGTTCCTCGGCCCGCTGGTCGCCGGGCCGCCGGACGGTCCGGGTCTGCCGCCGATCGCGCGCCTGACCTTCCTCATGGCGTCGATGCCGGTGCACGCGCTGGTCGGGCTCGCGCTGCTCGCGTCCGACCACCCGGTGTCGCGCACCCCGGTGCTCCCGGCCGACGGGGGGAGCGGCCAGATCGTCGTCGACGACTTCTTCGTGCGCCTGCGCCTGCCGTGGGCCCCGGATCTGCTGGCCGACCAGCACCTCGCCGGCGTCCTGGCCTGGCTGCTGGGCGACCTGCCGCTGCTCGCCGCGGTGGTCGCGGTACTCGTCGCGTGGTCGCACCACGCCCGGGCCGAGGACGCCGACCGCCGGGGCGACCTGCTCGTAGGACTGACGTCACGCTGATCCTTCCCAACATCTGGGACAAGCGTCCTGCGACGTGGGCGCTGGAGGCGTAGAACAGGGAGCCGTGCGATCCCGTCGACGCTGGGCCGTCCTCGCCGCGGGCGTCGCGGCGCAGACGGCCGCGTCGGCCGTGGTGTACGGCGTGCCGTTCCTCGTGCCGAGCCTGCGCGACGAGCGCGGCCTGTCGCTCGCCGCGGTCGGGATCGTCGTCGCCGCCCCCACGCTCGGGCTGCTGATGGCGCTGATCGCCTGGGGCGCGGTCGTCGACCGGGTCGGCGAACGCCTCCCGATGGCCGTCGGGCTCGGCGCCTGCGGCCTGATCACCGGCGCGCTCGCGCTGCTCGCCCCGCCGTCGCTGACCACCACCGTCGCGCTGCTCGTGCTCGCGGGCCTCGGCGCGGCCTCGGTCAACGCCGCGAGCGGGCGCCTGATCATGGGCTGGTTCGACGTCGACGAGCGCGGCCTCGCGATGGGCATCCGGCAGACCGCCCAGCCGCTCGGCGTGGCCGCGGCCGGGCTCGTGCTGCCGACGCTCGCGGCGCGCGAGGGCCCGCTGCCCGCCCTCGGCTGGCCCGCGCTCGCCTGCCTCGCGTGCGCGGTGATCGTGGTGCTCGTCGCCGCCGACCCGCCACGCGTCCCGCGGGCGCCGGGCGAGGCGCGGCCGGCGTCGCCGTACCGCACCCCCCTCCTGCCCCGCGTGCACGCGGCGAGCGCGCTGCTGGTGCTCCCGCAGTTCGCGGTGTCGGCGTTCTCGCTGGAGTACCTGGTGCGCGAGCAGGGCTGGTCCCCGGGCGCGGCGGGCGTCTTCGTCGCCGGCGCGCAGATCGCCGGCGCGGGCGGGCGCATCGCGAGCGGCTGGTGGTCCGACCGCGTGGGCTCGCGGCTGCGCCCGATGCGCCGGCTCGCGGTGGCGAGCGCCGCGGTGCTGCTCGTGTTCGCGGTCGGCGACCTCACGCTCGGGCTGATCGCCGTCGCCGGGATCGCCGCCGGGTCGGTGATCACCGTTGCCGACAACGGCCTCGCGTTCACGGCCACCGCCGAGATCGCAGGCCCCGGCTGGTCCGGGCGGGCGCTCGGGGTGCAGAACACCACCCAGAACATCGTCGCCACGGTGGCACCGCCGGCCCTGGGCGCGCTGATCGGTGCCTCGAGCTATGCGGTCGGCTTCGCCGTGGCCGCCGTCGCGCCGCTCGCGGCGATCGCCGTCACGCCCGTCCGGTCGGAGCCCGAGCCGGAGCGGGTCACGGCAGCCCGGGCCACCGTTGCCGGAGACTGACCGGGTGCGCTGGACCATTCGCCGCGCGGTCGAGGCCGACGCCGACCGGATCGGCGAGATCACCGTCGCCGGCTGGCGACACACCTACCGCGGGATCGTCGCCGACGAGCGCCTCGACGCCCTCGACGCGGGCGAGATCGCCGAGGTCCGCCGGGCGTCGATCGCCGCGCCCGCGCCGACGGCGGTGTTCGTCGCCGACGACGAGCAGGACCGCGTCCGGGGCTACTGCATCGTCGGCCCGCCGCGCGAACCGGAACCCTCCGACGAGGGCACGGCGGTGCTCTACACCCTCTACCTGGACCCTGCGGTCATCGGGACCGGCGCGGGCGGCGCGCTGCACGACGCGGGCGTCGCGCACCTCGCGGCGGCGGGGTTCGCCCGGGCCACGCTGTGGGTCTACACCGCGAACACGGGCGCGCAGGCGTTTTACGCCCACCGCGGGTGGCGCGTCGACGGTGAGCCCTACCAGGGACCGGGGTGGTCGGCGCCCGCCACGCGGTGGGCGCTGGACCTCTCGAGGCTCTAGACGAGGAAGCGGAACGCCGGCGACCCCGGCTCGAGCGCCTCGATCTGCAGCGGCGAGCGGGCCATGCGCTCCAGCAGCGGCTCGAGGTCGTCGCGGGACCCGATCTCGACGCCGACGAGCGCCGGGCCGGACTCCCGGTTGTCCTTCTTGACGTACTCGAAGCGCGTGACGTCGTCGTCCGGGCCGAGCACCTCGTCGAGGAAGCGGCGCAGGGCGCCGGGCTCCTGGGGGAACTCGACGAGGAAGTAGTGCTTGAGGCCCTGGAAGCGCAGCGAGCGCTCGATGACCTCGGCGTAGCGGGAGACGTCGTTGTTGCCCCCGGAGAGGACGACGACGACGGTCTCGCCCGACACGAGGTCCAGGCCCGGCCCGTCGGGGCGGATCGCGGCGCCGGCCAGCGCGCCCGCGGGCTCGGCGATGATGCCGTCGGTCTGGTACAGCGCGAGCATCTCGGTGCAGACCAGGCCCTCGTCGACGGCGACGAGCTCGGCGCCGGAGCGGCGGATCAGCGGGTAGGTCACCGCACCCGCCTTGCGCACCGCGGCGCCGTCCACGAAGCGGTCGAAGCCGTGCTCGTCGAGCATCACGGGGCTGCCGGCGTGCAGGGCGGCGGCGACGTTGCGCGCGCCGGCGGGTTCGACGCCGATCACGCGGGTGCGCGGGTGGGTCGCCTGCAGCCAGGTGGCCGTGCCGGCGAGCAGGCCGCCGCCGCCGACGGGCACGACGATCGTGTCGGGCGCCTGGCCGAGCTGCTCGACGATCTCGGCGACGACCGTCGCCTGGCCGGCCACGGTGCGGGTGTCGTCGAAGGCCGGGACGAGCGTCGCGCCGGTCTCGTCGGACCACCGCGTCGCGGCCGCCGACGACTCGTCGTAGGTGTCGCCGTCGACCACCAGGTCGATCATGTCGCCGCCGAGGGCGACGATCCGCTCGCGCTTCTGGCGCGGGGTGGTCGACGGGATGACGATCCGCCCGCGCACGCGGTGCGCCGCGCAGGCGAACGCGAAACCCTGGGCGTGGTTGCCGGCGCTCGCGCACACCACGCCGGCGGCGCGGGACTCGTCGTCGAGCTGGCTGATGAGGTTGTAGGCGCCGCGCAGCTTGTAGGAGCGCCCGACCTGGAGGTCCTCGCGCTTGAACCAGACCTCGGTGCCGGTGGCGCCGGACAGGCGGGGGTTGCGCTGCAGCGGGGTGCGCTCGGCAATGCCGCCCAGACGCTCCGACGCCTCGAGCACCTGCTTCTCGAAGGTCGTACCGCCGTCGCGCGCCATGGGTGTCCCGCTCCTCGCTGCTGTCATCCGGTGATGGGGGAGTTGATCCATCGATGGTAGGTGCCCCCGGCGCCGACGTCCGGGCTGACCCCGATGGATCCCCGGGTCGCGTACGCCCGGACGCTGACGACAGGGCCCCGAGCGCCCCCTAGCGTCGTCGGGGTGACCCCGATCGTCCGTCTCGCCCGGTCCCGGTGGTGCCCGCCGCCGGCCGACGCGGCGCTGGCCGCGGCGCTCGGGGCGCTGTGCCTCGCGGGCACGGCGATGGCCGCCACCTCGCCGGACCGCCCGTGGTGGCCCGGCGGCGCACTGCTGATCGCCGCCGCGGCCCTCGTGCTGGCGTGGCGGCGGCGCGCCCCGCTGGTGGTGCTCGTCCTGACCCTGGCCGCGGTCGCGCCGTACTACTGGCTCGCCTACCCGGACGGCCCGGCCTCGCTGATGGTCGCCGTCGCGATGTACACGGTCGCGACGCGGTCGAGCTGGACCCGCTCGGTCGGTGTCGGCGTCCTGCTCTTCGTGGCCTGGGTCGGGCTGGAGCGCCTCATCGACGGGCGGCCCGTGGCGAGCGCGCCGGAGCACGTCATGTGGATCGTGGTGACCGTCGCGATCGGGGTCGCCGTCGGCGGGCTGCGGCGGGCCCAGACCGCGGCCGTCGAGCGGGCGCACGAGCAGGCGCGCCGGCGCGTCGAGCAGGAGCGGCTGCGCGTGGCCCGCGAGGTGCACGACGTCGTCTCGCACAGCCTCGCGATGATCGCGGTGCAGGCGGGCGTCGGTGCCCACGTCGCCGACCGCCGCCCCGAGCAGGCCGTGGCCGCGCTGCTCGAGATCAAGCAGGCCAGCAGCGCCGCGCTCACCGAGCTGCGCAACGTCCTCGGCGTCCTGCGCGACGCCGGGCCGGTCGACGCGCCGGGGGTGCACCGCCTGGACGAGGTCGTGCGCGTCGCGGGCCTGGCGGGGGTCGAGGTCGAGGTGCGGGGGAGCGCGGGACGCCCTGACGCGGCCGTCGACGGGGCGGCGTTCCGGATCGTGCGCGAGGCGGTCACCAACGCCGTGCGCCACTCCCGGCGGGCGCGCCGGGTCGTCGTCGACCTGGTGCGCGACGCCGACGAGCTGCGGATACGGGTGGCCGACGACGGCGGGGCGGCGGGGGAACTGGTCCCGGGCCACGGGCTGCGGGGCCTCGCCGAGCACGCCGCCGCGGTGGGCGGGCGCTCGTCGGTGTCGTCGGACACGGACGGTGTGGTCGTCGAGGCGTCCCTGCCGGTGCCGCGGTGATCACCGTCGCGCTGGCCGACGACCAGCAGCTCGTCCGCGCCGGCCTGCGCGTGCTGCTCGAGACCGAGGACGGCTTCGCGGTGGTCGGCGAGGCCGCCGACGGCGGCGAGGCCGTCGCGCTCGTCCGCGCGACCCGCCCCGACGTGGCGGTGATGGACGTCCGCATGCCCGGCGTCGACGGCCTGAGCGCGCTGGAGACGATCGTCGCCGACCCCTCCCTGGCCGGCACCGCGGTGCTCGTGCTCACGACCTTCGACCTCGACGAGTACGTCTACCGCGCGCTGCGCGCGGGCGCGGCGGGCTTCCTGCTCAAGGACGCCGAGCCCTCCGATCTCGTGCGTGCGATCACGCTCGTGGCCCGCGGCGACGCGCTGCTCGCCCCGGCCGTGACGCGCCGGCTCATCGCGGAGTTCGCCGCCCGCCCGCAGCCCCTGGTGCCCGCGGCCCGCCTCGACGTCCTCACGCCCCGCGAGCGCGAGGTCCTCGCCCTGGTCGGCGGCGGGCTGACGAACGACGAGATCGCCGCGCGCCTCGTGATCAGCACCGCCACGGCCCGCACGCACGTCGGTCGCCTGCTGACCAAGCTCGACGCCCGCGACCGCGCGGCCCTCGTGGTCATCGCCTACGAGTCCGGGGCGGTCGTCCCGCGCCGGTGAGTTGTCCGCGCAGCGGCTCCGCAGACCTCTACTTGTCCGTCACGCCACGCACTCGACGCCCACCCCCGAGATGTCAGCGACGTGGCGTCGCTGACACTCAACGTCCGTAACGCCACGCGCTCGATCGCGGGCCCCGGGGATCCCGGGGTTCCTACGCCCCCGCGCGTACGCCCGGAACACGTCGTCACGCCGACGTGGCCGGCCCGTCCCGCGGCGAGTCTCGTCGCCGTGTCCCGCCCCCTCTCCCGACGCCGCTTCCTCGGCGCCACGCTCGCCGCGGGCGCGTTCGCCGGTCTCGCCGCGGCCGGGTGCTCGACCGGCCCGCCACCGGTCCGGCAACGCCCCGCCCAGCATCCCCTCGCGATCCCGCCCCTCGCACCGACACGGCGCGAGGCCGGCCGCCGCGTCGTCGAGCTCACCGCCGCCCCCGGCGAGAGCGTGTTCCTCGACGGCCCGACCACCCCGACCTGGGGCTACGGCGGGATGCCGTTCGGCGGGCCGACGATCCGGGCCCGGCGCGGCGAGGAGGTCGTCGTGCGCGTCACCAACCGCCTGCCCGAGACCACGACGACCCACTGGCACGGCATGACCCTGCCGGCGCGCATGGACGGCGGCCCCCACCAGCCGATCGCGCCGGGCGAGACCTGGGAGGCGTCCTGGCGCATCGACCAGCCCGCGGCGACGCTCTGGTACCACCCGCACCCCCACGGCCGGACCGAACGCCACGTGCACCGCGGGCTCGCCGGGCTCTTCCTCGTCGACGACGACGTCCGAGTCGACCTGCCCGACCGCTACGGCGTCGACGACGTCCCGGTCGTGCTCACCGACCGCTCCTTCGCCCCGGACGGCAGCTTCGACACCGCGCACCGCAACGCCGTCGGGCTGCTCGGCGACACCGTGCTCGTCAACGGCACGGTCGCGCCGTACCTGGACCTGCGCACCACCCGCGTGCGCCTGCGTGTCCTCAACGCCTCCCCGGCGCGCAGCTACCGCCTCGCCCTGGACGCCCCGCTGACCCTCGTCGGCACCGACGGCGGGCTGCTCCCGTCGCCGCGGGTGGTGCCCGACGTCCTGCTGACCCCCGGCGAGCGTGCGGAGGTCGTGGTGGAGCTCGCCCCCGGGCGCCGCGCCATGCTGCGCTCGCTGCCCGACGGGCTCGGCGCGGTCAACGGGATCGCGAACGCCGCGGGCGGGCACGACACCCTCGACCTGCTCGAACTGCGCCCCGCCGACCGGCTCGAGTCCTCGCTCCCGGTGCCGGCGACGCTGAGCCGCGAGGCTCCGCTCGCGGAGGCCGCCGCCGGGCACACCCGCCGCTTCGTCCTGTCCAGCAACCGGATCAACGGGCTGGCGATGGACATGCGCCGCGTCGACGAGGTGCTCGACGCCGGCGCGACCGAGGTCTGGGAGCTCACCAACCGGCACACGCTGCCGCACAACATCCACGTGCACGACGCCCGTCTCCAGGTGATCGAGCCGGGGCAGCGGGCGTGGAAGGACACGGTCGCCGTCCCGCCGGGACGCACCGTGCGGCTACTGGTGCGCGTCGGTCCGTACGCCGACCCGGAGGTGCCCTACATGATCCACTGCCACCTGCTCCGCCACGAGGACGACGGGATGATGCTCCAGTTCCTCGTCGTCGACCCTGGTCAGCGACCCTCGGAGATCGTCGGACACGCGCATGGTTAGCGGGCTGGCGGCCGGCGCCCTCCGGGTCGTCGCGGTGCTCCACGCGGCCATGACCGTCGTGCAGGCGTTCGCCGCCGGCGCCCTGCTCCAGGCGTCCGCGGCCGGGTTGGTCGTCCACCAGGCCGTCGGCGGGACCCTGCTTCTCGTCGCGATGCTGCAGGTCCCGCTCGCGGTCCTCGCCTGGCGCCCGGGCCGCCTCTCGCCCTGGCCGATCGCGGTGTCGGTGGTGCTCGTGGTCGCCGAGACGGCCCAGGTCGCGATCGGTTACACGGGCATGCTCTCGGTGCACGTCCCGCTGGGGATGGCGATCGTCGGGACGGCGGTGGCGCTCGCGTGGTGGGCGGTGCGGACGCGGCGCGTGATCGCCACCGGTGCTCCGGCGGGTCGATGACCTCGCCCCGGAGGAGCACCGGGAGCGATCTCGCCGAGAACACCCCGGCCCGCGGTACGGTGAGAGGTTACGGTGAAAGGTATGGCGACCCGGAAGGTCACGTACTCGCTCGACGAGACCGCCGTGGAGCTCGCCGAGGCGTCGGCGCGGCGGGCGGGCCTGTCGACGTCGGCGTGGCTGTCCCGCGCAGCCCGGCGCGAGGCCGTGCGCCAGGGCGCGGGCACCGCGTGGGGCGACCCGGCAGGCGAGGCCGCCGCCGACGACGCCGACCTCGCCGCGGCGGAGGACGAGGTCCGTGCGACGGGGTGAGCTCCGCGCCTACACCCGTCCGTCGTCACCCGATGTGCGCCGCGCCGTCGTGCTGCTCCAGCGACGGCATCAACGACTCGCCCCGCCCGTGGCTGCTCGGGATCGAGCTGCGGGCGCAGGACCCGGGCGACATGCTGGCGATCCCGGTCGGTGACGGGCGCGTCGCCTACGCCGGCGACCTGACCCGGCTCTACCGCGCGTGGGTGGGCGAACGCCTCGGTGTGCTCGACACGACGACGCTGACCCGGATCGACGGCGCGCTCCGGGCCGCGCTCGACCTCTGATCGGGGCCATGATCCGCCCAGGTGCTCCGGGCACCCCGTGACATCGGGTCGACGGAGCACCCGGAGCGATCACGTCGATCGGTCGCGCGCAACCGGCGTGAACCGCCGTCTCCCGGGAACGATCACCCCTGACGGATCCCCAGGGAAGGACAGCGCGCGATGCCGGGACGGCTCGAGGGACGCCGCGTGCTCGTGACGCACGCCGATCGCTACGTGGGACCGCCCGTCGTGGCGGCCCGCGGGGCGCAGAACGCGTTCCCCCAGGCCGTCGGGGCCGAGGTCGCGCCGCACAACGTGCAGGTCAACGCCCTGGGATCCGCCCACGTGCGGAACAACATGTACGACACCGACGCGATGCTCGCGGACGACGCCGGGCAGGTCGTGTCGGTCTCCGGCGGCGGGGCGACCTGACGCCGAGCGGCGCTGTCGGTGGTCGGTGCTATCCCTCGTGGCACGGCACGGACGAGGGAGGCCGCGATGAAGGTGCTGGTGGCGACGGCCGAGACGCAGGGCGCACGCGCGCACGACTACCACTGGGCGACGGACGGCGAGCTCGTCCGCGTCGGCGAGGTCTGCCGGAAGGACCGGGACGATCCGGACGGGGGCTGCGGCTGCGGGCGCGGGTTCGCCGGGCTGAACTCGCACCGGGCGACGACGACGGCACGGGTCGCCGAGGTGCCCCTGACCCGTGCGGAGTACGTCGAGGCGATCCGGTCCTCCCTGCAGGCCCAGGGGTGGGATCCCTGCGCCTGCTGCTCGACCGACGAGGCCGACGACCTCGCCGAGTACGTGGCCGGCTGGCCTGTGGGCTCGATCGTCGAGCGACGCCTCGACCTCCTGCACGTCCGCGCCCTGCCGAGCGAGCTCCCGGTGTGACCCACGGACGGCCGGGCCGCCGGACCCCGCGCCGACGGGTCGATATCCTCGACGGTGCACGGACGACCCACCGCGGGAGAGGACGCATGAGCGAGACGATCGAGTTCCAGGCCGAAGCCCGTCAGCTGCTCCAGCTGATGATCCACTCGATCTACTCCGACAAGGACGTCTTCCTCCGCGAGCTGATCTCCAACGCGTCCGACGCGCTGGACAAGCTGCGCCTGGCGTCCTACCAGGACAAGGATCTCGAGGTCGACACCTCGGACCTGCGGATCGAGCTCGCCCCGAGCGCGCCCGACACCGAGCACCGCACGCTCGTCGTCCGCGACAACGGCATCGGCATGACGCGCGACGAGGTCGTCGAGCTGATCGGCACGATCGCGAAGTCGGGCACCGCCGAGATGCTCCAGCAGCTCCGCGAAGCCAAGGACTCCGCGCAAGACGACGGGCGGGCCGAGGACCTCATCGGCCAGTTCGGCATCGGCTTCTACTCGAGCTTCATGGTCGCCGACAAGGTCGAGATGGTGACCCGCAAGGCCGGCAGCGACGAGGGCGTGCACTGGGAGTCCACCGGCGAGGGCACCTACACCCTCGAGCCGGTCGCGGACGCCCCGCAGGGCACGTCGATCACGCTGCACCTCAAGCCCGAGGACGCGGAGGACAGCCTCCACGACTACGCGAAGCCCGAGACGGTGCGCCGCATCGTGAAGCGCTACTCGGACTTCATCACCTGGCCGATCCGGATGACCCCGCCCGCCACGGACGAGACTCCGGAGCCCGAGCCGGAGACGATCAACTCCCGCAAGGCGCTGTGGGCGCGGCCCAGCTCCGAGGTCACCGACGAGGAGCTCACCGAGTTCTACCGCCACGTCAGCCACGACTGGCAGGAGCCGCTGGAGACCATGCGGCTCTCGGGCGAGGGCACCTTCGAGTACCAGGGCCTGCTGTTCCTCCCCGCGCACGCGCCGATGGACCTGTTCATGCGCGAGGCCCGCCGGGGCGTGCAGCTCTACGTCAAGCGCGTCTTCGTCATGGACGACTGCGAGGCGCTCGTTCCCGAGTACCTGCGCTTCGTCAAGGGTGTCGTCGACGCCGCCGACCTCTCGCTCAACGTCTCGCGCGAGATCCTCCAGCAGGACCGCCAGATCCAGGCGATCCGCAAGCGGCTGGTCCGCAAGGTGCTGCAGACGGTCGCCGCCCTGCAGGAGAACGAGCCGGAGAAGTACGCGACGTTCTGGGCCGAGCTCGGCCGGGCCTTCAAGGAGGGCCTGCTCACCGACCCGGACAACCAGCAGGCGATCCTCGGCGCCAGCGCGTTCCCGTCCACCCACTCGCCCGACGAGAACACCACGCTCAAGGCCTACAAGGAGCGGATGCCCGAGGGCCAGGAGTCGATCTACTACCTCACCGGGACGACGCGCGGGAGCATCGAGAACTCCCCGCACATCGAGGCGTTCCGCGCCAAGGGCTACGAGGTCCTGCTCCTCACCGACCAGGTCGACGAGGTCTGGACCGACGCCGTCACCGAGTTCGACGGCACCCCGATGGCCTCGATCGCCAAGGGCGACGTCGACCTCGGCGGCGACGAGGACAAGCCCGAGGGCTTCGACGACCTCCTGACCTGGATGGGCACCGAGCTCGCCGACGACGTCAAGGAGGTGCGGCTCTCGACGCGGCTGACGAGCTCGCCGGCCTGCCTCGTCGGCGATCCCGGGGACCTCTCGCCGACCCTGGAGAAGATGTACCGCGCGATGGGCCAGGAGCCGCCGGTCACCAAGCGGATCCTCGAGCTCAACCCGCAGCACGCGCTGGTCAGCGGGCTGCGCGACAAGCAGGGCGCCGGCGAGGCCGACCCCGACGTCGCGCGGCTGCTCTACGGGATGGCGCTGCTGGCCGAGGGCGGCGAGCTCAAGGAGCCGACGGCGTTCGTCAACACCCTCGCCGAGCGTCTCCAGAAGACACTCTGATGGCGGACAACGTCCTCCTGGGCGTCGACAGCTTCGTCGCCCGGGTCACCGACCCCGCCACCGAGCGGGTGATCGGCCCGGAGGAGCGCTTCGAGCACCTGCTCTCCGAGATCGCGCTCGCCGACCGCGTCGGCCTGCACTCCTACGGCATCGGCGAGCACCACCGCAGCGAGTACTTCGACGCCGCGCCGCCGGTGATCCTCGCGGCCGCCGCCGCGCGCACCGAGAACATCCGGCTGCGCAGCGCCGTCACGGTGCTGTCCGCCGCCGACCCGGTGCGGGTGTTCCAGGAGTTCGCGACGATCGACCTGATCTCGCGCGGCCGGGTCGACCTGGTCGTCGGGCGCGGTTCGTTCACCGAGGCGTTCCCGCTCTTCGGACTGCGGTTCGAGGACTACGACGACCTCTTCACCGAGAAGCTCGACCTCCTGCTCAAGATCAACGAGTCGCCGACGGTGACCTGGTCGGGGAAGCATCGCCCTGCCCTGAACGATCAGCCGGTCTACCCGCGGCCCAGCCAGGAGCGGCTGCCGATCTGGGTCGGGGTGGGTGGCACGCCCGAGTCGTTCGCGCGGGCCGGGCTGCTCGGGCTCCCGCTCATGGTGGCGATCATCGGCGGCGAGCCGAGGCAGTTCGCCTCGCTCATCGACCTCTACCGACGGGCGGGCGAGCACGCCGGCCACCCGCCGGAGGCGCTGCGGGTGGGCCTGCACTGCTTCGGGTTCGTCGGCGACGACGTCGCCGAGGCCACCAACGCCTTCTACCCGGGCTGGCAGGAGATGTTCACGCAGGTCGCCGCCGAGCGGGGCGGGATGCCGCCGACCCGGCGCGCGTTCGACGCCATGCGGGGCCCCGAGGGCGCGTTCTTCGTCGGCGATCCGCGCACCGTCGCCGAGAAGGTCCTGCGGGTCTCCGAGCAGCTCGGCGGCGTCGAGCGGATCAACCTGCAGATGACCAACCCACGCCTCGCCCACGACGACCTGCTGCACTCCATCGAGCTGCTCGGCACCGAGGTCGCGCCGCTGGTCGAGAAGGGCTGATCAGACCGACTCGGTCTCGCGGTCGTCGGTCGTCGGGCGGCGTCGCCGTCCCCGCAGCACCACCGGCACCACGAGCAGCAGCACGATGATCACGTACACGGTGATCGACAACGGCGTCGACACCAGGGTCGTGACGTCGCCGTCGCTGATCTGCAGCGCACGCCGCAGCTGCAGCTCGGCGTCGGGCCCGAGGTTCACGCCGATGATCGCGGGCAGCACCGGGAGCCCGAAGCGGCGCATCCCGAAGCCGATCGCCCCGATGACGAGCAGGACGACGAGGTCGAGCGAACCGATCGGTCGGCGACGAGTCCCAGCGCATCGACGCGGTGGATGTCACCGTGGCGCCGGGCCCGGGGGGTTAGTACGTGTGTCCGAGGGGGCTACGCACTAACACGACGCTTCGGCGGGGCAGGGGAGTGCCCGCGCCGCGGTTGAGCAGGCCGTCCCCGAGGTGGGACGGCTGAGGCGTCCCACCTCGGGGACGGCCGCTGAGCAGCGGGGACGTCGCTCATGGGCGCGCAGCCCGACCCGGCGGCCGTCGTGGTCGACACCGCCGAGGAGGCCGCCGATCTCCTGCTCGCCGACGGGGTGGAC
Source organism: Actinomycetospora sp. 2LY8.5 (assembly GCF_057180585.1). Taxonomy (NCBI): domain Bacteria; kingdom Bacillati; phylum Actinomycetota; class Actinomycetes; order Pseudonocardiales; family Pseudonocardiaceae; genus Actinomycetospora; species Actinomycetospora sp. 2LY8.5. The sequence goes on along the minus strand of NZ_JBXUHE010000004.1, from coordinate 75,631 downwards.
GCCGTCATCCTCACCCCGACTCTGCGTCGAGGCCCGCTTCGTCATGCGCCCCGACGACTCCGGCGACGCCGTCCACCAGTGGCTCTGGGGCGACACCGCTCTCGGCCCCTGTTCGCCCGGGTCACCGAGGTGCTGGCCGAATCCGACGACCCGACCGACAGGGCCGTCTCCTTCGGGATCAGCCGCTGAAGCACGGTCAGAGGGTGGCGTGGATCCAGTCGGCGATGTAGCCGGTGGCGGCGGGCATGTTGTCGGCGCTGACGTGCTCGACCCCGCCCTCCCTCGGGGTGAACCACTTGAGCTCGCGCTTCGGGCTATTGACCGCGGTCTCGTACTGGGCGATCGCGTACTCGCGAGGGATCTGCCGATCGTTCGCGCCGTGGGTGACCAGGAACGGCACGGTGATCTTCTCGGTGACCCCGACCAGGCTCATGGCCGGGGCGAACGCCATGAACTCGTCGAGGGTGTCCTGACCGAAGACCCACTGGACGTGGTCCCAGTAGTGGGGGACCGGGCGGTCGCCCTCGCGGGCCAGGCGACGCTTCTGCAGCTCGCCCCAGTTGTAGTTGGCGCCCCAGGCGACGCAGAGACGGAAGCGCTGCTCGAACGCGGCGGCACGGGGCGCGTAGTAGCCCCCGAGTGACCAGCCGATGACGCCGACGCGGTCGCGGTCGACGTCGTCGCGGGTCTGGAGCCAGTCGAGGCACGGCGCGGCCCAGTGCTCGCTGTCGTGTCGTCCGGTCAGCCCCTGCAGCCGGAGCGCCTCGCCGCTGCCGGGGTGGTCCACGACGAGGGAGGCGACGCCCCGCCGCGCCAGCTCCCGGGGCATCCCGGAGCCGTGGACCATCTCCTTCATGCTGTCCAGCCCGTTGGTGAAGACCATGCAGGGCGCCGGCCCGTCGACGCCCTGCGCGGCGACGAAGAGCGCGGGCATGCTCGTGTACCCGTAGGGGATCTCGACTCGGGTGGTGTCGTGCCGGTCGAGCGTGATGGCCTTCTCGAAGGCGTCGAGCATCGCGCGGTAGGCGGTACGGCGCGGGGTGTAGTGCCTGCTCTGCAGGCGTTCTGCCGTGAGGTAGTGCACCGCGGCGCGGTAGTACCGGGCGCCGGCCGAGAGGGAGTGACCTGCGGCCTCGTCCTCCCGCGCGAGCTCGGCGAGGCGGTCGGCCACCGCCGTCCAGGAGCGGAAGAACAGCTCGGTGCCCGCGTCCTCGCCGTCGCGGGCGGCGTCGAGGACGGGCGCGCAGGCCTCGGCCACCTCGCTGATGTGGGCGCCGGTGTTCAGCGCGATGCTGACCGACAGGTTCCACACGTAGTTGCCGGGGAACATCTCGAACACTGCTGCGTCTCCTCTCACCAGTGGATCGGGGGCAGCCCCGGGACGGGGGAGGGGAAGCACGGCAGGGTCGTCCCGCGCAGGCTGCCCAGGTAGACCTGGTCGAGGGCCGGGCCGCCGAAGGTGACGCTGGCGAGCCAGGGCGCGAGGGTGCCGCCGGTACGCGACAGGGTCTCGAAGCTCACCGCTTCCCCGGTGGCGAACTCCGCCTCGAAGCGCGCGGTGGCCTCGGGGTCGCCGTCGGAGAACAGCTCGAGCAGACGGCCCTCGGGCGTCAGGGCGACCAGGCGGTCGGCGAAGATCATCGTCGCCCAGAGGTTGCCGTAGCTGTCGAAGGTGATGCCGTCGACGAGGCCGTCGCCGAGAGAGCTCGGCCCGAAGACCTCGCGCTCGGCGACCGAGGCGTCGTCGGCGATCCGCAGGCGCGTCACACGCTTGCCGGTCGTCTCGGCGACGTAGAGCCACTGCTCTTCGGCGTCGAAGCGGATCTCGTTGGTGAAGGCGAAGCCGTCGGCGACGACGCGCAGGCCGCGCTCGTCCAGGACGGCGACGTACCCGTCGGCCACGTGCCGACCGATCGCCTCGCTCCACGGGTTGACCATCGTCGACACCGTGATCCAGATGCGGCCACGCCGGTCCCGCACGACGAAGTTGACCTTGCCTAGGGGCTCGCCGTCGATCGAGTCGTGCAGGGTGTGGACCGTGCCGCCCCGGTCCATGACCTCGAGGGCGTCGGTCCCGAAGTTGGCGATCAGGATGTCGCCGCCGTCGGTGAAGGCGAGACCGTTGGGCAGCGTGCCCGAGAGCAGGCTCCCCGCCATGTCGCGGTCGGTGTCGAAGCGCCCCGACGGGCGCGCCGCGACCAGATCCTGGGTGCCGTCCGGCCCGATCCGGACGACGCCGCCCCGCGCGTCCGCGGTCCAGAGCGTCCCGTCGCGCTCGGCGAGGATGCACTCGGGCCGCTGGAGAGCCCACCCGACGGTGCGGACGGCGGCGCGATCGAACTCCCAGGTCAGGAGGGGGTTCACGGACGTCGACATCAGAACGGCTGGGCGAGCTGCGCGAAGGCCTGGCCCATCAGCCCGGCGTGGTCCGCGCCGGGCGTGCCCGGGTGCGTCTCCCAGTAGCTGATCTGCGCGGAGGTCTCCACGACGTACCGGCATCGGTCGAACCGGCGCTTGCCGAAGGTGCGCAGGCCGTCGTCGACGCCCGCGCCGGCCCCGAGCTCCTCGCCGAGGGCGACCGCGTCCTCCAGGCACATCGCCGCGCCGGCGGCGAGGTGCGGGGTCGTCGCGTGCGCGGCGTCGCCCAACACGAGAACGCGGTCGCGGTGCCACGGTTCCGGGACGAGGAGGTTCTCGAAGCGCGTGTAGTTGATCGGCGTCGCGTCGCCGAGCTCCGCGCGGGCCGTCGCGGCGAACCCGCCGAACGGCTGGAGACGCTCGCGCACCGCCTCTGGGAGGTCCTCCGGGTCGGGCCGGAAGGTCGCGTCGATCGGGAAGAGGACGTACATGTACATGCAGTCCGGCCCGGTGGGCGTGAAGCCGATCGTGGTCTCCTCGTCGCCGACGATCTGGCACTCCGTGGTCAGCTCGGCCGGCCGCGGCAGCACGACCCGGTAGATGCCCTGCCCCAGGAAGCGGATCTCGACGTCCCCGTGGACGAGCCGGCGCACGGTCGAGCGCAGGCCGTCCGCGCCGACCACGAGGTCGTAGCGCGCGCGCTCACCGTTTCCGAGCGTGACCGTCGACGAGCCGCCGTGGTGCTCGACGCCGGTGACCTCGGCGCCGGTGCGCACCGTGACCCCGGCCCGCCGCGCGCGGGCGAGCAGGATGCGGTGGAGCTCGGGGCGCATCATCCCGACCATGCCGGGGTGGTCGGTCCCGACCGACTTCGGGAGCGGGAAGCTCGTGAGCGGACGGCCCGCCGGGTCGAACAGCTCGAAGTCGTCCATGGCGTAGCCGTGGGCGAGGCACTCCTCGTAGACCCCGAGCCGGTCCACCGCCCGGAGGGCGGCGCCGAGCAGCGTGATGCCGCTGCCGAGCGCGTGGATCTCCGACTCGCGCTCGACGAGCTCGACGTCGATGTCCCGGGAGGCCAGGGCGGTGGCGGTGGCGAGCCCACCGATCCCGCCCCCGACGACCAGTGCCCGTGTCATGGCGCTCCTCCCTCGGGATGTGCCGACGACGCTAGGGGCGTCCGGACGGCGGGAGTTAGTGACGCGTGTCGATGCGAGCCATCGGTCGCATCGATGACCGGACCTCAGCCGGCCATGGCCGCCGCGGCGCGTCGGACGCGGTCGCGCAGCCAGCGGTGCGCGGGGTCCGCGTCCGTGCGGGGCGACCAGAACATCGCCTCGATCATCGGCGGCACCTCGAACGGCGGCTCGAGCAGCCGGATCGGCAGGTGGGACGCGAAGGCGGTGGCGAGACGCTCGTGCAGCAACGCCATCAGGCGCGTGCCCGGCAGCATCAGCGGCTGGATGACGAAGCTCTGGGTGTGCACGTCGACGTGGCGGTCGATCCCGAGGCGACGGAGCCGCAGCTCGCTGATCGTCATCCCGGGGGCCCCGTCGTAGGCGAGGTAGGGGAGCGTGCGGAACTGGTCGGCGGTGATGTGCTCCCCAACGTCGGGGTGGTCCCGGTCGACGGCGATCACGAACCGCTCGGTGAACAGCGACGCGGAGCGCACCTCGGAGCCCCGGGCCGCGAGTTCGGTGGGGAGGATGAGCAGGTCCAGCTCGGAGCGGGCGAGACGCTCGACCGCGTCGGAGGTGGCCGGCCGGACGTTCAGGTGCAGCTTCGGTGCCTCCGCCTCGAGCGCAGCCAGGAGCGGGCGCAGCAGGACCAGCAGCACGTAGTCGCTGGCCATCAGCGCGAAGGTCCGCTGGTCGGTGCGCGGGTCGAACTCGCGGGTCGCACGCACCGTCGACTCGATGGTGTCCAGCGCGTCGCGGATGGGCCCGACCAGCTCGAATGCGGTCGGGGTCGGGGTGAGCGTCCGTCCCTCGCGCACCAGCAGTGGGTCGCCGAAGAACTTCCGCAGCCGCGCCAGCGACGCGCTCATCGCCGGCTGCCCCACCGACAACCTCTCCGCCGCCCGCGTCACGTTGCACTCGCTGATCAGGACGTCGAACGCGACGAGCAGGTTCAGGTCCAGCTGCTGCAGCAGGGAGTCGCGGTCCATCGTCGACGCCACCTCCTCCAAGGGGCGCCACACGCTACCGCGATCGCGGTCCGGTCATCGATGTCATCGATGTCATCGATCTTCGGGGTGCCGGGGCCGGAGGGCCAGGGGCAGGCTGTCGAACCCCCGGAGCATGCGGTTGTCCTTGCGGACCGACGGCCCCGCGAGGCGGATCTCGGCCGCGTTCGCGACGAGCTCGGAGAGCACGACCCTCCCGATCATCCGGGCCACCGGCGCGCCCAGGCAGAAGTGCACGCCGCGCCCGAAGGCGAGGTGGTCGTCGGGGTTCCGGTCGACGAGGAACCGGTCCGGGTCCGCGAACTGCCGGGGGTCCCGGTTGGCGCTACCGAAGGCCACCATGACGCGCGACCCCGCCGGGAGGGTGACGCCGGCGACGGTCGTCTCGGCCGTGGTGACCCGGAAGAACCCCGGCTGGACCGGTGACTCGAACCGGAGGGACTCCTCGATCGCCGCCGGCACCAGCTCGGGGCGTTCCACCAACCGGGCCCACTGGTCCGGATGCGTCGCGAGGGTGTGCGCGAGGTTGCCCAGCATGTTCACCGTGGTGTCCATCGCCGCGACCAAGATCCCGCCGAGCAGGGACACGACCTCGCCCTGACCGAGCTCGCCGCGCCCGCCCGCCTGCACGATCCGGTCGGCCCACCCGTCGGCGACGTACTCCCCGTCCGCGGCGATCCGGGCCACGAAGCCGAACAGCCCCTCGGTGGCCTCCGCGAGAGCGGGTGTCCCCCCGCCGGCCGGGCAGCCCATCGAATCGAAGATCGTCGACGCCCACCGGCAGTACTCCTCGCGGTGGCGGTCGGGGTAGCCCATCAGCTCGGCCATCACCGTCGTCGGCACCGGTTGCGCGATCCGGGCGATCCAGTCGACCTCACCCTCGGCCAGGGCCGTGTCGAGCGCCCGGCCCGCGAGCTCGCGCACGCGCGGTTCCAGCAGGCCGATGGCCTTCGGGGTGAAGTCCCGCGCGACGGCGCGACGGACGCGGGTGTGCTCCGGGGGGTCGGTCGAGAGGATCACGCCGCCCTCCTCCGGCGTGCCGACGGGCTCGAGGCCCGCCCCCTGCGCGGACGAGAACGTCTCCCAGTCGCGCAGGACCGCCGCGACGTCGTCGTAGCGGGAGATCAACCAGACGCCGTAGCGATCGAGGTGGACGCAGGGAGCCTCGTCCCGGAGGGCGGCGTAGGCCGGGTAGGGGTCGTCGCGGGGCTCGGCGCCGAACGGGTCGAACGCGGACGCCGCCGCGGGTCCGGACATCGTCGTCACCGGGCGTTCACCTCCGGCGTCCACGAGGCCCACGGGTTGGTGAGGTCCTCGTGCAGCTGTGGTGACACCCCGTCCTCGGTGCCCGCCATCCCGGCCGCCTTCGGGAAGGCGTCCATCATCGAGTCGGGCATGTGCCAGTTCCGGAAGAAGTCGTTCGACCCCTGCGAGGGCCGCCACGTCCGAGCGCGCCAGTCCGGCACGTAGTTGCGGTAACCGCCCGAGTTGAGTTCGACCCGCAGGCTGCTCGGCTCCCGGAAGTAGAGGAAGTTCTGTTCCCCGATCCCGTGCACCGACGGCCCGTACTCGATGGGCGTCCCGTTCTCGATGAGGATGTCGGCCGCCCTGTGGAGGTCCTCGGGATGGTCCGCCCAGAAGGCGATGTGGTGGACACGTCCGGCGGTGGCGGACGTGTCGATCACGATTCCGAGGTCGTGCGACTTCTCGTTGGTGGTCAGCACGGAGAACACGGTGACGGGCGCGTCCTCGAGGTCGGTGAAGGCCATGACGCGGAATCCGAGGACGTCGGAGTACCACTGCGCGAAGCCGCGCACGTCCGAGGCCGCGATGGTCACGTGGTCGAGGAAGCGCGGCGCCGCGCCGTGGCTGCTACGCCGCTCGGGCCGGTCCGGGTAGGTGGACTCGTAACCCTCCTCGGCCACGAACGGCGGGACGTCCCAGACCAGGCTCGTCCGGTGCCCGAAGGGGCCGACGAAGGTGAAGGTGCGGCCCTGGGCGGGCAGGTCGTCGCGCCACACGCCCCGGACGCCCGTCGCCTCCACCCGCGCGACGAGCTCGTCGAGAGCGCTCGCGCTGTCCGCGCGCCACGTCGTGTCCGCCAGCCCGGCGTCCGGGCCCGGGGCGACCACCACGCTGTGGCGGTAGTGGTCCCCCCAGCACCGCAGGTAGACCTTCCCGGCGTCGCGGTCGACCACCCGCAGGCCGAAGCGCTGCACGTAGAACGCGACCGACGACTCGACCTCCGGGCTCGTGATCTCCAGAGAGATTAGATGGCTGAGCAGCCTGGGCATGCCGTTCCTCCCGTGCACGCGGGCTCGGCGGGTCGCCGACCGTGCGGGGGACGCTATGTCGCTCGTCAGATCGCCGGAAACAATCGTTGTCGATTACTGGCATCGTCGTCGTCGATGCACAACCGGATCTCGCTGGGTCTCGACGCCGGCGCCTCCTCTTCGGTGCGGGCATCGCGAAGGAGTTCGCGGCCGCGGGGGCACCAGTCGTGGTCAACACAGGTCGTCGGCGCTGATTCCCGGGGTCCAGGCTGCCTGGCGCCACAGCCTGGACGACGCGACGCCGGAGCGGCTGGAGAAGCTGTACCGGGTTGCTGGCGTCGACATGATCGATGACCCGCGCCAGGACGTGGTCGACGTAACCCTCGCCCCGGGACGTGGTGTGAGTGAGTGTGTCCGAGGGGGGACTTGAACCCCCACGCCCTACTAGGGCACTAGCACCTCAAGCTAGCGCGTCTGCCATTCCGCCACTCGGACTTGCGTGGTCACAGGGTAGACGACGCCGCGCAGGGCGATCACGGTGGGTGGCAGGATGCGGCGCATGGGTCGTGCCGAGGACGAGGTCGTGATGCTGACCAGCGAGCTCATCCAGATCGACAGCCAGAACACCGGAGAGCTCGCGACGACGACCGGTGAGGCGGAGGCCGCCGCCTACGTGGACGCGAAGCTGCGGGAGGTCGGGTACGAGACCGAGGTGATCGAGTCCGGCGCTCCCGGCCGCCACAACGTGTTCGCCCGCCTCGAGGGCGCGGACCCGGACCGGCCGGCGCTGCTGGTGCACGGACACCTCGACGTCGTGCCGTTCGACGAGAGCGAGTGGTCGGTCCACCCGCTGTCCGGCTCGGTGCAGGACGGCTACGTCTGGGGCCGGGGCGCGGTGGACATGAAGGACATGGACGCGATGATCCTGGCGCTGGCACGCCAGTTCAAGGCGGAGGGGACGGTGCCCCCGCGGGACCTGGTGTTCGCGTTCCTCGCCGACGAGGAGGCGGGCGGCGCCTACGGATCGCACTGGCTCGTCGAGCACCGCCCCGACCTCTTCGAGGGCTGCACCGAGGCGCTCGGGGAGGTCGGCGGCTTCTCGCTGACGCTCGGCGAGGACGTCCGCGTCTACCCGGTGATGACCGCGGAGAAGTCGATCGCGTGGATGAAGCTGCGCGTGCGGTCGCGCCCCGGCCACGGCTCGATGGTCCACGACGAGAACGCCGTGACGATCCTCGCCGAGGCCGTCGCCCGCCTCGGGCGGCACCGCTTCCCGCTGGTGCTCACCGAGTCGGTGCAGGGCTTCTTCGACGAGATCACCGAGCTGACCGGGATCGAGTTCCCGACCGAGTCCGCGGCCGCGCTCGACGGCGCCGTCGCCAAGCTCGGCGGGGTGGCGCGCGTCGTGGGCGCCACCACCCGCGACACCGCGAACCCGACCATGCTGCAGGCGGGCTACAAGGCCAACGTCATCCCGTCGGTGGCCGAGGCGACCGTCGACTGCCGCGTGCTGCCGGGGCGTCAGGAGGCGTTCGAGCGCGAGCTCGACGAGCTGCTGGGCCCGGACGTCGAGCGGGAGTGGATCCGCAACCTCGAGGCCGTCGAGACCGCCTTCGACGGCGAGCTGGTCGACGTCATCACGCGGGCGGTGCGGGAGGAGGACCCGCAGGCGCACACGCTGCCCTACATGATGTCCGGCGGCACCGACGCGAAGGCGTTCGTCAAGCTCGGGATGCGCTGCTTCGGGTTCGCGCCGTTGCGCCTGCCCCCGGACCTCGACTTCACCGCGCTCTTCCACGGCATCGACGAGCGCGTGCCGGTCGACGCCCTCCGGTTCGGCACCCGGGTGCTCGAGCGCATCCTGCTGCGCGCGTGAGCGGGCACTGACCGTGCGCGCCTGGCGGGTGCCGCGCTACGGACCGTTCGGCGAGGTCCTCGAGCTCGCCGACGTCCCGCGCCCGGAGCCCGGTCCGGGGGAGACCCGGGTGCGGGTGGCGGCCGCGGCGCTGAACTTCGCCGACATCCTCCACACCGCCGGCGAGTACCAGGAACGCGTCCCGCCGCCGTTCACGCCCGGCCTCGAGGTGGCCGGGACGACCGACGACGGGCGGCGTGTCTTCGGGCCGGTCGCGCTGCCGCACGGCGGGTTCGCCGAGGAGGCGGTCCTGCGGACGACCTGGCCGTGGCCCGAGGGGATGAGCGCCGCCCAGGCTGCCGGGTTCTTCGTCTCGTACCAGACCGGGTGGTGCGCGCTGCACCACCGGACGTCGCTGCGCGCGGGTGAGACCCTGCTCGTGCTCGCGGCCGCCGGCGGCGTCGGTCTCGCCGCGGTGCAGCTCGGCCGGGCGGCGGGCGCGCGGGTGATCGGCGTGGTCGGTGACGAGGGAAAGGCGCCGGTGGTCCGCCGAGCCGGGGCCGAGGTGCTCGTCGCCCCGGGGAACCCGCAGCGATCGGGGGAACACGCCGACGGGGGAGCTGGACCCGACGGGACGGACCTCGTCGCCGCCGTCCGCGAGCTGACCGACGGTCGCGGCGCGGACGTCGTCTACGACCCCGTCGGCGGCGACTCCTTCGACGCCGCCCGCCGCGTGGTGGCCTGGGAGGGCCGGCTGCTCGTCATCGGCTTCGCCGGCGGGAGGATCGCCGACGCCCCGACCAACCACGCACTCGTGAAGAACTACGCGGTGGTCGGCGTGCACTGGTCGGCGTACCGGGAGCGGTCGTCGGAGCTCGTCACGGCGTGGCAGCGCGAGATCGAGGCGCTCTGGGAGCGGCGGGCGATCGACCCGCACGTCGGCGCCGAGTACGCGTTCGAGGACCTGCCGACCGCGCTGGAGGAGCTGGCGGCGCGCCGGACGACGGGCCGCGTGGTGCTCCGGGCGCCCTGAGGGCAACGCCGCCGAGGGGAACGAGTTCCCGATGTCGGGGGTCCGCGAGCCCGCCGCGGCGCCCACCGTTCTCCCCGGTGGCCCGCTCGGTCTCCGGTTCTCGGATCGGCCGGGACCGGCGCGCTCGCTAGGTCGCGAGGCCGGCGACCAGCGAGCGCGAGAGCTTGCGGCGCAGCCAGACCTTCCGGGTGCCGTCGGCGTAGAGCAGCGTCCGTGCGAGTTCCCAGCCACCGAACTCGGCGCGGATGCCCAGCTGGACCGTCGCGGAGATCCGCGTGACGTCCGGGGGCAGCCGCACCGGCTGGTACTCCCAATCCCCTTCGACCACCGGCGCTCCGACGAGGGCTCCCCCTCCACCATCGGCAGAGCCGCGGGCGCCACCAGTGTTCACGAGCCGACCACCTCCGGGACACCTGACCCAGCCGCACCACCGTACGCACAGCTCCGCACCCCGCGCACCCATCACAGCGCCCGGTGGACACCCGAGTCGATCACTCCCAGGGCGGGAGGTCCGGCTCCTCGGCCTCGTCGTCGAGCACCGACGTGCCCGACGGGCCCGAGGGGGAGCTGACGTCGTCGAGCGCCCCTCGGATCGCCGAGGGCAGCACGAGCTCCTCCGCGGCCAGCGAGCCGAGCAGCTGGGCGCCGTCGCGCGCCCCGACGACCGGGGCGACGACACCCGGCCGGTCGCGGACCCAGGCGAGCGCCACGGCCAGCGGCGACGTGCCGAGCCCGTGCGCGGCGGTGACCACGGCCTGCACGATCCGGGCGGTGCGCTCGGTGCGGTGGCGGTTCACGTACCCCGCGAGGTGCTCCGAGGCGCCGCGGGAGTCGGCGGGCACGCCCTCGCGGTACTTGCCGGTGAGCACGCCGCGCCCGAGCGGGCCCCAGGGCATGAGGCCGAGCCCGTGGTGCTCGGCGGCCGGCAGCACCTCGGTCTCGACCGACCGGTCGAGCAGCGAGTACTCCGACTGCACCGACACCAGCGGCAGCGAGGTCAGGCTCTGGCGGGTCGCGGCCGACGCGACCTGCCAGCCCGTGTAGTTCGCGATGCCCGCGTACCGCGCGCGCCCGGTGGTCAGCGCCACGTCGACCGCCGCGAGCGTCTCCTCGAGGGGCACGTCGTCGTCCCACTCGTGCAGCTGCCACAGGTCGACGTAGTCGGTGTTCAGCCGGTCCAGCGAGTCGTCGAGGGCCGTGAGCAGCGCCGCGCGCGAGGCGCCCCCGCCGAACGGGCCGTCCTCGCGGCGCGCGCCCGCCTTGGTGGCGACCACGACCTCGCCCCGCGGGATCACGTCCTCGAAGAGACCGCCGAGGATGCGCTCGGCCTCGCCGCCCGAGTACACGTCCGCGGTGTCGACGAGCGTGCCGCCGGCGTCGAGGAAGGCCAGCAGCGACGCGCCCGCCTCGTCCGCGTCGGTGTCACGGCCCCAGCTCATCGTGCCCAGGGCCAGCCGCGAGACCCGCAGGCCGCTCGTGCCCAGGCGTCGCTGTTCCACGGGGAGGCAGCTTACGAACAGGTCACGGTCGCGGTCCGGGGGGCACGCCGAGCAGAGACCCGAGGGGACTACCGTCCGTCGCCGTGACAGCGGGTGCACCCATGGGATGGCTCGAGGCGGTGGTCCTCGGCATCGTGCAGGGACTGACCGAGTTCCTGCCCGTCTCGTCCTCGGCACACCTGCGGATCACCTCGGCGTTCTTCTTCGGCAACGACGCGGGCGCGGCGTTCACCGCGGTCACCCAGCTCGGCACCGAGACCGCCGTGCTCATCTACTTCTTCTCCGACATCTGGCGCCTGCTCAAGGCCTGGTTCGTCGGCCTCGCGAAGCGCGAGGAGCGCGGGTACGACTACAAGCTCGCCTGGTACGTGATCCTCGGCTCGATCCCCATCGGTGTCGTCGGGCTGCTGTTCGAGGACGCCATCAAGGGGCCGGCCCGCAACCTGTACCTCAACGGCGCCGTGCTGGTGATCTTCGCCCTGGTCCTGGCCCTCGCCGAGCGCTACGGAACGCAGCGCCGGGGCTCCGACCAGCTCACGCTGCGCGACGGTCTCGTCATGGGCTGTGCGCAGGCGATGGCGCTGATCCCGGGCGTCTCGCGTTCCGGCGGGACGATCACCGCGGGTCTGTTCCTCGGTCTCGAACGGGCCGTGGCGGTGCGGTTCTCGTTCCTGCTGGCCCTGCCCGCGGTGTTCGCGTCCGGGCTGACGCAGATCCCGGACATCCTCGACCCGACCGCGTCGGACGTGCAGGGCGCCGTGGTCGTGTTCCCGAGCGTCGCGCAGATGATCGTGGCGACGCTCGTCGCGTTCGTCCTCGGCTACGCCTCGATCGCCTGGCTGCTGCGGTTCGTCGAGAACCACACCATCTACGTCTTCGTCTGGTACCGGGTCCTGCTCGGCCTGATCGTGCTGCTCGCCGTCAGCAACGGCGTCGTTCCTGCGGTGTAGTCGCGGCAGGCCGGTTCGGTACCTCCCGCTCCTCCGTCGCGGGACCTACCGACGTGCGGCGCCGCGGCCACCTGGGCGTGGCCACGGCGGGAGCGGGCACCTCGATCCGCGTAGGTAGGGTCGTGTCGTGACGACGGTGATCCTGTTGCGGCACGGCCGGTCCACGGCCAACACCTCCGGGGTGCTCGCCGGTCGCACACCCGGCGTGAGCCTCGACGACCACGGGCGCACGCAGGCCGAGAAGCTCATCGACCGTCTCGCCGAGCTCCCGCTCGCGGCGGTCGTGACCTCGCCGCTGCTGCGCTGCGAGGAGACGCTGGCGCCGTTGCTCTCCGCGCGCGGGCTCACCGAGACCGTCGAGCCCGACCTCGCCGAGGTCGACTACGGCGACTGGACGGGCCGCAAGCTCGGCGACCTGGGCAAGGAGGACCTCTGGAAGGTCGTCCAGGCGCACCCCTCCGCCGCCGTGTTCCCCGGGGGCGAGGGGCTGGCCGCGATGCAGGCGCGATCGGTCGCCGCGATCCGCCGCCATGCCGCCCGCATCGGCGCCGAGCACGGCGAGAGGTCGCTGTGGGTGGCCTGCAGCCACGGCGATGTGATCAAGGCCGCGGTCGCCGACGCCCTGGGCCTGCACCTCGACTCGTTCCAGCGGATCGTCATCGACCCGTGCTCGGTGAGCGTGATCAGCTACACGCCGACGCGGCCCTTCGTCGTCCGGGTCAACGACACCGGCGGCGACCTGTCCGCGCTGGTCCCGAAGCCGGAGTCGGAATCGAAGGACGGTGCGGACGAGACGCCGCCCACCGAGGACGCCGTGCCCGCGGAGGCCACCGTCGGGGGGTCGACGGGAGTAGCATGAAGCTTCCGCCGACGCCAGAGGACACCGTCCTCCAGCGGCGCCCTGCCCGGAGTCCTACGATCGAGATGTCATGCCCAGGGTGATCCACGTCTTCCGCCAGCCCGACCGGTTCGTCGCCGGGACCGTCGGGCAGCCCGGTGAGCGCTCCTTCTACCTGCAGGCCACCGAACAGGCCCGGAAGGTGAGCGTGCTGCTCGAGAAGCAGCAGGTCTCGGTGCTCTCGGAGCGGATCGGCACCCTGCTCGAGGAGGTGTCGCGCCGCTTCGGTGCGGACGTCCCCGTCACCGTGCCCGAGGACGAGGTGGACACCTCGCCGCTCGAGGTCCCGGTGGAGGAGGAGTTCCGGGTCGGCACGATGGGCCTGGGCTGGGACGCCGAGTCGCGCAACGTCGTCGTCGAGCTGCTCGCGGTCACCGAGGAGGAGATCGACGAGTCGGTCGTCCTCGACGACACCGACGAGGGCCCCGACGCCCTGCGCGTGTTCCTCTCGCCGGCCGGGGCCCGCGCGTTCGCGACCCGCGCCGAGCGGGTCGTGGGTGCCGGCCGCCGCCTGTGCCCGCTGTGCACCCAGCCGCTCGACGCCGCCGGACACGTGTGCCCGCGGCAGAACGGCTACCGACGCGTCACCACCCCCGAGTAGGCGCGTGGACCGGGAGACGCACGGCAGCAGCAGGCCGCGGGACAGGGAGCGTTCGAGGGAGCACGCCGACAGGGGAGCCGGACCGTCGAGCTCGGACGAGACCACCCACGATGCCCTGGAGCTGCTGCTCCACGGCCGTATGGAGGTCGAGGGCCGCCTCACCGAGGCCTCCAACACCACCCTGTTCTGCTCGATCGCCGTCAACGGCGTCGAGGAGCACTGCGTCTACAAGCCGGTGCGCGGCGAGCGCCCGCTCTGGGACTTCCCCGACGGCACGCTCGCCGGCCGCGAGGTGGCGACCTTCCTCGTCAGCGAGGCCGCCGGGTTCCGCGTGGTGCCGCCGACCGTCCTGCGCGACGGCCCGTTCGGGCCCGGGATGGTGCAGCGCTGGATCGAGACCGACGACGAGCGCGAGCTGGTCGACATCCTGTCGCCGAAGGACGTCGGGCAGGGCTGGCGCACCGTGCTGCGCGCCCGCGGGATGGACGGGGACCCGGCGCTGCTGGTGCACGCCGACGACCCGGCGCTGCGGCGGATGGCCGCGCTCGACGTCGTCGTCAACAACGCCGACCGCAAGGGCGGGCACATCCTCGCCGGGCAGGACGGCGGCGTCTACGGCGTCGACCACGGCATCTGCCTGCACCGCGAGGAGAAGCTGCGCACCGTGCTGTGGGGCTGGGTCGGCGAGCCGCTCACCGACGACGTCCAGGACGGCCTGCGCAAGCTGCGCGCCGCGCTGTCGCCCGGCAACGCCGCCGGGCTGAACGACACCCTGCACGACCACCTCACCCGCGCCGAGGTGACCGCGCTGCGCTCGCGGGTATCGACGCTCCTCGACACGAACGAGCTGCCCGCGCCCGGCGGTCGGTGGCCCCCGATCCCGTGGCCCGCCTTCTAGCCCGTCCTGCCCCACTGTGAGCACTTTCCGGGGCCATAGGCCCGGAAAGTGCTCACATCGCCGTGAACCGAGGTGCCACCGCCGTGCTGTTCGCACGCCGCGATCCGCGCTGGCCGCGCGACTTCCACCACCGGCGCACCGCCGAGCTGCTCAACCCGCTGCAGGCCTTCGAGCTCCTCCGGACGTTCCCGGCCGAGCGGGACGGCTCCGGGATCCCGGTGGTCGCCGCCGACCCGCGCCCGCCGGCGGCCGGGCCCGGGCGGATCGCGGTCACGTGGCTGGGCCACGCGTCGGTGCTGCTGCACGTCGACGACGTGACGTTGCTGGTCGACCCCGTGCTCGTGGGCGGCATCCCCGGTGCGCGTCGGCGGCTGACCGCGCCGGCTCTCACCCCCGAGCAGCTGCCGCCGATCGACGCCGTGCTGATCAGTCACGACCACTACGACCACCTCGACGCGCCCACCCTGAAGCGCCTGCCGCGCTCCACGCCCGTACTCGTCGGCGGCGGCAGCAGGCCCTGGTTCGCCCGGCGCGGCTTCACCGACGTCACCGAGCTGGACTGGTGGGAGAGCACCCGCATCCGTGGCGTCGGGATCGAGTTCGTCCCCGCCCACCACTGGTCCCGTCGCACGCTCGGCGACACCTGCCGGCGGCTGTGGGGCGGATGGGTGGTCACCGGTGCCGACGGCCGTAGCGTGATCCACTCCGGCGACACCGGCTACGGCCCGTTCCCGGCGCGCGTCGGGAGACGCCACCGCGACATCGCGGTCGCCGTCCTCCCGATCGGCGCGTACGCGCCGCGGCGGCTGCTGCGCGGCGTGCACATGGACCCCGCCGAGGCGGTCCGGGCGGCCGGCGACCTCGGCGCGCGCCACCTCGTCCCCATTCACTGGGGCGCGTTCGTGCTCTCCGGCGAGCCGGTGCTCGAGCCGCTCGAGCGGGTCCGCGAGGAGTGGGTGCGCGACGGGCGCGATCGCGCCGACCTCTGGGACCTGCCGGTCGGAGGGACACGCGTCCTGTGACCACCGTGGTCCCTCCACGCCTCTCCGGGCAGGCCCTCGCGGTCTGGGGCGTCGCCGTCCTCGCCTACGTCGCCGCCGTGCTGGGCCGGTCGTCGCTCGCGGCCACCGGCGTCACCGCCGCCGAGCGCTTCGACGTCCCGTCAGGCGTGCTGTCGCTGCTCGCGGTCGTCCAGCTCGCGGTGTACGCGGCGCTGCAGATCCCCGCCGGGGTGCTCGTCGACCGGATCGGGTCGCGCCGGGTGATCGCGGGCGGGGCCGTGCTCGTCGGCGTCGGGCAGGTCGTCCTGGCCCTGGCCGCGCCGTTCTGGCTGGCCGTCGCCGGGCGCATGCTCGTCGGTGCCGGCGACGCGGTGACCTTCGTCAGCGTGCTGCGGCTGATCCCCTCGTGGTTCCCGGCGCGCCGCGTGCCGCTGCTCAACCAGCTCGCCGGGATCCTCGGCCAGCTCGGGCAGGTGATCTCGGCGGTCCCGCTCGCCGCCCTGGTGCTCGGGACGGGCTGGACGCCCGCCTACCTCGCCGCCGGCGGCACCGCGGTGCTCGTCGCCGTGCTCGTGGTCGCGGTGGTGCGCGACGGCCCCGCCGGCAGCAGCGCCCCCGCCGGCCCGAGGACCGCCGGGGGACTGCGGGCGGCGCTGCGCGAGCCCGGGGTGACGTTGGCCTTCTGGTGCCACCTCGCCGCCCCGTTCCCCGGCAACGTGTTCGGGCTGCTCTGGGGCTTCCCGTTCCTCACCGGCGGCGAGGGCCTCGCGAGCGGAACCGCCCGCGGCCTGCTCGTGCTCTACGTCGTCGCGGGGATCGTGGTCGGGCCGCTGCTCGGCACGCTCGCCGGGCGCTTCCCCGCGCACCGGGTGCGGCTGGTCGTGGTCGCCACGCTCACCCAGGCCGCGTCGTGGCTCGTCGTCCTCGCCTGGCCCGGCCCGGCGCCGCTCGCGCTGCTCGCCCTGCACGTCGTCGTGCTCGGCGGCGGCGGGCCGGCGTCCCTGGTCGCCTTCGACATCGCCCGCGCCGCGGTGCCCCCGCAGCGCATCGGGCGCGCCTCGGGGATCGTCAACGTCGGTGGCTTCGTCTCCACCGTCGCC
This sequence comes from Actinomycetospora sp. 2LY8.5, assembly GCF_057180585.1. Lineage (NCBI taxonomy): Bacteria > Bacillati > Actinomycetota > Actinomycetes > Pseudonocardiales > Pseudonocardiaceae > Actinomycetospora > Actinomycetospora sp. 2LY8.5. Next base: position 58,983 of record NZ_JBXUHE010000004.1, on the reverse strand, counting down.
GTCGTGCTGATCGTCGGCGTCGCCCTCGACCTCCAGGGCGCCGGCACGCCCGACACCTACACGCTCGACGCGTTCCGGGTCGCCATGCTCGTGCAGGTGCCGGTGTGGGCGGCGGCGCTGCTGGGGATCGCGCGCGCGGCCCGCCGTGTGGACCAGCGGGTCCGCGCTCAGTCCGCCGCCGACGGGAACCGCGGCGCCCGCTTCTCCCGCAGCGCGGTGTAGCCCTCGACGACGTCGGGGCCCAGGAAGGTCAGCATCTCGTAGGCCGCCGACTGGTCGAACGTCGGGCCGGCGCTGCGCAGCCAGTTGTTGAGGCTGCGCTTGGTCAGGCGGATGGCCTGCTGGGAGCCGGTCCCCAGGGTGTCGGCGACGCGCAGGGCCTCGTCGAGCACCTGGTCGCGGGGCAGCGCCTTGGCGACCATGCCGAACCGCTCGGCCTCGGCACCGGTGACCATCTCGCCGGTCAGCAGGTAGTAGCGGGCCTTGGCCATGCCCGCGAGCAGCGGCCAGATGATCGCGGCGTGGTCGCCGGCGGCGACGCCGAGCTTGACGTGGCCGTCGCCGAGCCTGGCGTCCTCGGCGGCGATCGCGACGTCGGCCAGCAGGGCCACGACGACGCCCGCCCCGACGGCGACCCCGTTGATCGCCGAGATGATCGGCTTGTCGCAGTCGATGATGTTGTAGACCAGGTCGGACATCTCGCGCAGCATGTGCTGCACGCCGTCGTAGTCGCCGGCCATCCGCTCGACCATGGCGAGGTCGCCGCCCGCGGAGAACGCCTTGCCGGCGCCGGTGATCACCGCGACGCGTGTCTGCGGGTCGTCGTTCACGTCGCGCCAGACCCGGGCGAGCTCGCCGTGGAGTCCCTCGTCGGCGGCGTTGTACTTGTCCGGCCGGTTGATCGTGATCAGCAGGACACCGTGCTCGCGGCGCTCGAAGATCAGCTGCTGGTAGCCCTCGAAGGACAACGTCGACACTCCTCGGTCAGCGGGTACGGACGGTCTCGCACAGGCCCGCGCGTCGTCCTGGATCGCCTGCGCCGCGGCCCGCTGGTCAATCTTCTTCCCGGTCGCGGTGGGCGGCAGCCCGTCGACGAACCGGTACGCCCGCGGACGAGCTCGCGGACACCCTGATGACGCTGGTCACCCCCGGCCGGTGAGCGCGGCGTAGACGATCACGTTGTCCTCGTAGGAGCGACCGGTGGCGTCGAGCGCGCCGCCGCAGGTGATCAGCCGCAGCTCGGCGCCCGCGGTGTCGCCGTAGACGTCGCGGGTCGGGAACCAGTCCTTCGAGACCTGCACGGTGCCGGTCACCGTGAAGACGGCGAGCGACCCGTCGCGCCGGGTGATCGTGATCCGGTCGCCGGCGGTGGCGTCGGCGAGGTCGGCGAAGACGCCGCGCTTCCCGTCGCCGTCGACGTGCCCGACGACCACGGCCGGACCGCGCTCCCCGGGCGTGGGCCCGTGGCGGTACCAGCCGGCCTGCTCCGGGGTGTGCACCGACGGCACCTCGATCCGCCGCCGGGCGTCGACGCCGACCGGCACGAGCGAGGAGCAGGCGTCGAGGCGGTCGACGGTGATGGCGAGGGGGTCGGACGCGGCCATCGGTGCCGGGTCGGCACGCCACGGCGTCGTGACCGGCGGGCACGGGTCGGCGCTCGCCCCGGCCCCGGCCCCAGCCGAGGTCATGGTCGCGGTCGCCACGCCCATCGCCGCGCACGCGGCGCTGAGGACGAACGCGAGCACGGCCAGGAACCGGACGACGAGCGAGGAGTCGACCGGGGGGTCCGCGCGACGGTGCCGGTTCACCGCTGCGACGACGGCCGGCGTGCCGCGACGGCACCCGCCACCAGCAGGCCGATCCCGCCGCCGGACCACCAGAGCACCGACGAGGAGACGGACAGGGCCGGGACCTCCTGCTCCACCACCTCCTCGAGATCGGCCGCCGACCCGTCACCGGTCGGCGCTGCGCCGACGGGGATCACGTCGAACGCCTCGGTGCCGTTCGCGTCGTAGACCGTCGGCGCGGCGGACGCCGGTCCGGCCGTCCCGAGGAACAGGAGGGCCGACATCCCGGCCACCACCGCGCAGTGCCTGGATCGCTGCATGATCACTCCACAGACGACTCACGACCCTCCCGCCCCGCGCGGGAGGAGCCGACGCAGTCAACTCCAGTGAGTGTTCAAACCACACGTAGCGTGACGGCGCGTCGGCCGACACCTTCGGGGGATCCCGGCGGACGCGACGGATCGGGCGCAACGGACGTGGGTACCGCCCGAGTCGCCTCCCGGGAGATGTTCTCGGACCGCAGAGCGGGGGGCCGGATCACGTCCCGCGACGTAGCGTGGAGAGGTGAGCTCTTCTGCTGCTCCCTCCGTTCCTCCTGTTCCCGCAGGTCTCCCCACCACCGCCGGTGAGCTGGCCCGCAGCGGCCACCCGGCGGCGACGGTCCGCGGTGTGCGGACCGAGCTGCGTGAGAACCTGCTGGCTCGCCTGCGCGCCGGCTCCCAGGACGGCAGCGACCCCTGGCCGGGGATCGTCGGGTTCGACCGCACCGTGCTGCCCCAGTTCGAGCGCGCGATCCTCGCCGGGCACGACGTGGTGCTGCTCGGCGAGCGCGGCCAGGGCAAGACGCGGCTGCTGCGCAGCCTCGTGAACCTGCTCGACGAGTGGACCCCGGTCATCGAGGGTTCCGAGCTGGGCGAGCATCCCGCCGAGCCGATCATCCCGGCCAGCAGGCGCCGTGTCGCCGAGCTCGGCGACGACCTGCCGATCACGTGGCGGCACCGCGACGAGCGCTACGCCGAGAAGCTCGCCACGCCCGACACGAGCGTCGCGGACCTCATCGGCGACGTCGACCCGGTCAAGGTCGCCGAGGGCCGCAGCCTCGGGGACCCGGAGACCATCCACTACGGCCTCGTGCCGCGCGCGCACCGCGGCATCGTGACGATCAACGAGCTGCCCGACCTCGCCGAGCGCATCCAGGTCGCGCTGCTCAACGTCATGGAGGAGCGCGACATCCAGGTGCGCGGCTACACGCTGCGCCTGCCGCTGGACATCATGCTCGTGGCCAGCGCGAACCCCGAGGACTACACCAACCGCGGGCGGATCATCACCCCGCTCAAGGACCGCTTCGGGGCCGAGGTCCGCACCCACTACCCGCTCGAGGTCGCCGGCGAGGTGGCCCTGACGCGCCAGGAGGCCCACCTCGTCGCCGAGGTGCCCGACCACCTCGTCGAGGTCCTCGCGCGCTTCACCCGCCACCTGCGCCAGTCCGGCGCGGTCGATCAGCGCAGCGGCGTGTCCGCCCGCTTCACGATCGCCGCGGCCGAGACCGTCGCGGCCGCCGCGCTGCGTCGCGCCGCGGTCACCGGCGAGGAGGTCGCCGTGGCCCGGCCCGTCGACCTCGAGTCGGTGCCGCCGGTGCTGCGCGGCAAGCTCGAGTTCGAGTCGGGGGAGGAGGGCCGCGAGGCCGAGCTGCTGACCCACCTGCTGCGCCGCTCGATCACCGAGACCGCCCGCGCCCGGCTCGCCGGGGTCGACCTGTCCCCGCTGGCCGACGGCGTGTCGGCCCTGGAGGGCGACCGCCGGGTCGTGACCGGCGACCGGGTCGCGGCCCGCCAGGTGGTCGACGCCCTGCCGTCGATCTCGGTGGTCCACACCGTCGCCGAGCGTCTCGGCGCCGCGGGCACCGAGGCGCCCGGCCCGCTGGCCAGCGCCGTCGAGCTCGCCCTGGAGCACCTCTACCTCACCCGCAAGCTCGCGAAGGACAACCTGTACGGCGGGGACGCCGAGGACGGAACGGTGGCCTATGGCGGCTGAGCCCACCGGCCCGGAGGGGCAGGGCCCGAGCGGGCACTACTCCTACGGGCGGTACGACGACGGCCCCGACCCGCTCGCCCCGCCGTTCGATCTGCGCGAGGCGATGGACCAGCTCGGCCGCGACGTGATGGAGGGCACCTCGCCGCGGCAGGCGATGCAGGAGCTGATGCGCCGCGGGCTGCGTCAACAGGATGGGGAGGAGCAGCAGGGTCTCGACGACCTCATGCGCCGGCTCAACGAGCGGCGCAGCCGGCTGCAGCGCACCCACCGCCTCGACGGCACGCTGCAGGAGATCCGCGAGCTGCTCGAGCAGGCGCTCGAGGCCGAACGGAACTCGCTGCAGGCCGAGGACTCCGACGATGCCCGCTTCCGCGAACTGCAGCTCGACGCGCTGCCCCCGTCGCCGGCGGGCGCGGTACGCGAGCTGCAGGACTACGACTGGCGCAACGCCGAGGCGCGGGCCGCCTACGAACGGATCCAGGACCTGCTCGGCCGGGAGGCGCTCGACCAGCGCTTCCAGGGCATGAAGCAGGCGATGGAGAACGCGACCCCGGAGGACGTCGAGCGGGTCCGCGAGATGATCTCGGATCTCAACGACCTGCTCGAGGCGCACGGCCGGGGTGAGGACACCACCGACCTGTTCCGCGAGTTCATGGGCAAGCACGGCGAGTTCTTCCCGGAGAACCCGCGGACCACCGACGAGCTGATCGACCTGCTGGCGGAGCGGTCGGCGGCGGCCCAGCGGATGATGAACTCGCTGTCGGCCGAGCAGCGCGCGGAGCTCGAGGGCCTCATGCAGCAGGCCTTCGGCGACCCACGGCTGGCCGAGCAGCTCTCGCGGCTCGACCAGCAGCTGCAGGGCATGCGCCCGGGCGAGGACTGGCAGGGGCGCGGCCGCTTCCGGGGCGAGGACCCCCTCGGCATGGGCGAGGCGACCCGGGCCATGGAGGAGCTCGGGCAGATGGACGCCCTGGCCGAGCAGCTCTCGCAGTCCTACCCGGGCGCGCGCATGGAGGACATCGACCTCGAGGCGCTCGAGGCGACGCTCGGCGAGCAGGCCCGCGTCGACGCGCAGCGCCTGGCGGAGCTCCAGCGTGAGCTCGAGCGGCAGGGGGTGTTCCAGCGTGCGGCGGACGGCTCGCTGATGCTCTCGCCCAAGGCGCTGCGCCAGCTCGGGCAGTCGTCGCTGCGCGACGTCGTCGGGTCGCTGTCGACGCGACGTGGCGAGCGGGAGACGCAGCGCTCCGGCGCGGCGGGCGAGGCGACCGGTGCCACGCGGCCCTGGTCGTTCGGCGACACGGAGCAGTGGGACGTGCCGCGGACGCTGCTGAACGCGGAGATGCGGCACGCGTCCGGGGACGCGCGGGCCCTCGACGTCACCGACGTCGAGATCGTCGAGACCGAGCAGCGGACCCGCGCGGCGGTGGCCCTGTGCGTCGACACCTCGTGGTCGATGGTCGCCGACGGGCGGTGGGTGCCGATGAAGCGCACGGCGCTGGCGCTGCACCACCTGGTCTCGACGCGGTTCCGGGGCGACGCGCTGCAGCTCGTCACCTTCGGGCGCCACGCCAAGGAGGTCGAGCTCGGGGAGCTGACCGCGCTGGAAGGGGCGTGGGAGCAGGGCACGAACCTGCACCACGCGCTCCTGCTGGCCGGGCGGCACCTGCGCAAGAACGCCGACGCGGCGCCGGTCGTCCTCGTCGTCACCGACGGCGAGCCGACCGCGCACCTCGAGCCCGACGGGCACGCGGCGTTCGACTACCCGCCGAGCCCGGAGACCCTGCGGGCGACGCTCGGCGAGGTCGACGCGCTGGCGCGGCTGAACGCGGCGATGACGGTCTTCATGCTCGGGGACGACCCGCGCCTGGAGGCGTTCGTGGATCTCGTCGCCCGGCGCGCCGGCGGACGGGTCGTGAACCCCGATCTCGACGGGCTCGGAGCCGCCGTGGTGAGCGACTACCTGGCGAGTCGCCGACGACGCTGAGCGCATCGGCGCAACGGCGAACGCCCTGACCGGGTGAACGAACCGCCCGCACTCGGGCGTCACGACTACGAGGGGCGACACCGCGTACGCTCGACCGTGGCTGGAGCCGATCCCCCCCCCGCGGCTCCCGGCCACCCCGGCCGGGTCCGTCATCCCGTGCAGGGGCGACGTGCTCGCCCACGACGGCCCTGCTGACACGACCCGGCCGGGGTTCCACCCGGGTGTTCGCGCCGGACGCGCGAGCGGTTCGCCACGAGCACCGGACGCCGCGGCCCGTCGGGCTTAGGCTCGTGACCATGCGAGCCTGGTCATCGGTCGACATTCCGCGGGTCCCCGGAAGCCCGCCCCCGCTGCGCCTGCACGACACCGCGAGCGACAGCGTCCGGCCGACCTCGCCCGGAACGACCGCGCGGATGTACGTCTGCGGCATCACGCCCTACGACGCCACCCACCTCGGCCACGCCGCGACCTACCTGGCGTTCGACCTGATCAACCGTCTGTGGCTCGACGCGGGCCACGACGTGCACTACGTCCAGAACGTCACCGACATCGACGATCCCCTGCTCGAGCGGGCCGAGCGCGACCGCGACGACTGGGTGGTCCTCGGGATGCGCGAGACCGCGCTGTTCCGCGAGGACATGACCGCCCTGCGGATCGTCCCGCCGCGGGAGTTCATCGGCGCCGTGGAGGCCGTCGACGAGATCAGCGAGCTGGTGGGCAAGCTCCTGGCCAGCGGCGCGGCCTACCGTGCCGACGACGAGCGCTTCCCGGACGTCTACCACGACCACACCGCGACCCGGGACTTCGGCTACGTCTCGCGCTACTCCGAGGCGCGGATGCTCGAGGTCTTCCCCCAGCGCGGCGGCGACCCCGAACGGCCCGGCAAGCGCCACCCGCTCGACGCGCTGCTGTGGCGCGTGGCCCGCGAGGGGGAGCCGTCCTGGGCCTCCGACCTCGGCGAGGGGCGCCCCGGATGGCACGTCGAGTGCGCCGCGATCGCGCTGAACCGCCTCGGCGACCAGTACGACCTGCAGGGCGGCGGGTCCGACCTCGCCTTCCCGCACCACGAGTTCGGCTCGGCCCACGCCGAGGCGCTCACCGGCGCGCACCCGCTGGCCCGGCACTACTGCCACGCCGGGATGATCGGCCTCGACGGCGAGAAGATGTCGAAGTCGAAGGGCAACCTCGTCTTCGTCTCCCGCCTGCGCGCCGACCGCGTCGACCCGATGGCGGTGCGCCTCGCCCTGCTCTCCGGACACTGGCGCAGCGACCGGTCCTGGACCGCCGACCTGCTCACCGCCGGCCAGGCGCGTCTGCACCGCTGGCGCGAGGCGGCCGCGGCCCGGACCGGCCCGGACCCCGAGGACACGATCGCCCGCGTGCGCGCGCACCTCGCCGACGACCTCGACACCCCGGGCGCGCTGGCCGCCCTCGACGCCTGGGCCGACGAGGTGCTCACCCGCCGGGGTGGCGAGTCCTGGACCCCCGACGGCCCCACCCGCATCGCCGACGCCGTCGACGCGCTGCTGGGCGTGCCGCTGCGATAGGCGCTGGATCGGCTCCGCGCGGGTACCTGGACCCCATGGCCCGCAACGTCCTCGGCGGCGAGCTCGCCGACTGCAGTCACGACCCCGTCACCGGCTTCTACCGCGACGGCTGCTGCCAGACCGGTCCCGAGGACGCGGGCGTGCACACCGTGTGCGCCCGCGTCACCGAGGAGTTCCTGAGCTTCAGCGCGTCCCGGGGCAACGACCTCACCCGCCCGGCGCCGCACTTCCCGGGCCTCACGCCGGGCGACCGCTGGTGCCTGTGCGCGGACCGGTGGTCCGAGGCCCTGGACGCCGGCGTCGCCCCGCCGGTCGTCCTCGAGGCCACCCACGCCCGCACCCTGGAGTGGGTCGACCTCGCCGACCTGGAGAAGCACCGCGCCCCGCAGTGAGCGGCACGCCGCGCATGTCGGCGGGTCGGTGGAGCTGCGGGACGTCCCGGTCGCTGCCTCGTCGTCTCGATCTCTCGATCCCTCGCGGCCGATCGGCCCACGCGCGGCGTGCTGATGCGGTAGGCATCGCTGCGTGCCCTCGAACTCAGCGGGGTCGAGATCCCCTGTCGGCGCGCTCCTGTCGCCCATGCGACTTCCGCCGCCGACGACGACCCAGGTGCAGGCGCACCGGTTCGCCGTGCGCCGCCTGGAGTCCGCGCTGGTGGGCCGCGACCCGACGCCGCGGCACGACCCCGGTCGCCGGCAGAACCGCGCGCTGCTCGTCGGCGCGGCCCTGGGGGCGCTCGCGCTCGCCGGGTTCGCCGTCGTCGGGCTGGTCCGGGGCGACGAGGACTGGCGTGACGAGGCCGTCGTGCGCGGCGAGCCCTCCGGCGCGCTCTACGCCGTCGCCCACGGCCCCGACCGCCTCGTGCCCGCGCTCAACCTGACCTCGGCGCGCCTGCTCGCCGCGGCCGCCGGGAACGACGACGTCCTGGGCCCGCCGGTCCCGGTGCGCGACGACCTGCTCGCCGAGGCCCCCCGCACCGCGCCGGCAGGTATCCCCGGCGCGCCCGCGGTGCTGCCGGATCCCGCGGCTCCCGCTCCCGACGCCTGGGCCGTGTGCGACCAGGTGACCCTCGACCCCTCGGTGCCCGATCCGGCCGCCGACCCCGCGCTCACGACGGTGGCGCTCGGGGGCCTGCCGTGGCCGGGACGTCCGCTCGCCCCGGACGAGGCCCTGCTCCTGCGCGGGGGAGACGGCGCGTTCTGGCTGGTCACCGAGGGACGGCGCGCCCTGATCACGCCGGGGGCCGGGGCCGTCGTCCGGGGCCTCGAGCTCACCGGCGCCCGTGCGCGGGCCGCCAGCCCGGCGCTCCTGGGCACCCTGCCCCAGGGCCCGCCCCTGCAGCAGGTGACCGTGCCCGGCACCGGCACGACGCCCACCGACGCGCGGACCGCCGCGCTCGGCGTCCAGGTCGGCACGGTGGTCAGCCCGGACGACACGCGCTTCTTCCTCGTCGCCGCCGACGGGGTGCAGGAGGTGCCCGCGGTCGTCGCCCAGCTCGCCCGGTTCGCCAACACCGACCCCACCGCCGACCCGGGCATCGCCGCCGTGCCGGCCGGGCGCCTCGTCGAGGCCCCGCGCGTGTCGGTCGTCGACGTCCGGGCCTACCCCGCGACGTTCCCGCGCCCGGTCACCTACGACGCGGCCACCACCGTCTGCGTCCGCCCCGACGCGACGGGCGCCGCGGCGGTGTTCGCCGCGCCCGCCCTGCCCGGCCCGGCCGCGCCGACCCCGCTGGTCGGCCCGCCGCTCGACGGCGCCTGGGTCGCCGGCGCCGGCGCGTACGTCCTGCCCGTGGCGCCCGGCGCCCCGGCCGGAGCGGCGGTGCTCGTCGACCCCGGCGGCCGCGTCCACCCGGTGCCCGACGCGGCCGCCGCGGCGGCGCTCGGCCTCGGCACCCCGCGCCCGGCACCGCGCGCCGTGCTGGATCTCCTCCCGCGCGGGCCCTCGCTGGATCCCCTCGCGGCACAGACCGCCCGCTGAGGTTTCCGGTACGGCAGGGTGCCGGGCATGAGAGGTGCGCTCGCCGCGCCGTGGGCGCTGTGGACGGTCGTGCTCGTCGTCGCCTTCGGCACCAACGTGCCGACGCCCCTGCTCCTGGTCTACCGGGAGACCCTCGGACTCGCACCGACCACGCTGACCGCCGCGTTCGGCGTGTACGCGGCGGGGCTGATCCCCGCGTTGCTGCTCTCGGGCCCCGCGTCCGACCGCCTCGGGCGCCGGCCGGTGGTCGTGCCCTTCGTCGTGCTCGCGGGGCTCGTCTCGATCCTCTTCCTCGCCGCGAACTCGTCGGTGCTCGTGCTGTTCGCCGGGCGGTTCCTGCAGGGCGCGGTGTCCGGGGTGGTGTTCAGCGTCGGCACCGCCTGGCTCGGCGAGCTGGTCGGGGAGCCCGGACGCTCGGCCCGGCTGACCACGATCGCGTTGGCCATCGGCTGGGCGGGCGGTCCGCTGGTCGCCGGGCTGATGGGGCAGTGGGTGGTGCTCCCGACCGTGCTGCCCTACCTCGTGCACGTGGCGCTGATGGTCGTCGCGGTGGCGCTGCTGCCGCTGGTCCCCGAGACGCTCCCGACTGATCGCCGACGCGTGGGCGGCCCGATCGTCAACCTCGGCGTCCCGGCGGGCACGCGGCGCGCGTTCGTGCTCGTCGTGGTGCCGATCGCGGTCGGGGTGTTCGCGTTCCCCTCCACCGCGGCCACCGTGCTGCCCCTGCTGCTCACCCCGCGGATGCCGCACATCGCGGTCGCGATCGCCGGCATCGTCGCCGGGGTGACCCTGTCGACCGGCGCCCTCGTCCCGGCGCTGGCCCGTCGCCTCGGCGCGCAGCGGGCGGGCCCGGTGGGTCTGGCTCTCGGGGCGGCCGGGCTCGGGCTGGCGCTCCTGTCGCTCGCGACGGGTGCCCCGTCCATGCTGCTGCCGGTGCTGCTCCCGGTGGCCCTGCTGCTCGGCGCGGGCTACGGGCTGTGCCTCACGGCGGGGCTGACGATCGTCGCCGGCCTCGCGCTGCCCAGCGAGCGCGGTGCCCTCACCGGCACGTTCTACGCCTGCGCCTACCTGGGCTTCGGCGTGCCGTACCTGCTCTCGGCGCTCGCGGGGGACGGCAGCCTCACCGGCCCGCTCGCCGGGCACGCGATCGTCGCGGCCCTCGCCGGCGCGGCCCTCGCCCTGCCCGCGGCGCGCCGCCTTGTCGCGCCCTGACCCATCTCACCGCCGCGGCGCCAGCATCCCCGCGGCCAGCAGCACGACGCCGGCGAGACCGAACCCGGCCACGGGGGAGAGGTGGTAGGGCGCGAGGAACAGCGCGGGCGACGCGGAGGCCCCGAGGAAGCGCCCGGCCTGAACCACCGACACCCCGCCCGCGGTGGTGCTGCGCAGGACCAGGGTGTTGACGGCGACCAGCACGAGCTGCGCGGCCGCGCCCGCGAGCGCCCACACCGCGGCGACCGCGACCGCCGACGGCAGCACCCCGACCGCACCGACGAGCAGGGCGCCCGCGACCGCCCCGACGCGGATCGTCACGCCCGGACCGAAGCGGTCCACGCCGGACCCGATGAGGCGCGCGGTGAGCAGCCCGCAGACGCCGAAGCCGGTGAGGAGGGCGCCGCGCACCGCGGCACCGAGGGTGAAGGCGTCCTCGACGCGCAGGGCGACGAGGAACGACAGCCCGCCCAGCGCGCCCCACGCGAGCCCGGCGACGAGCCCGAGCCGCAGCACCGAGGGCCGCCACGCGTCGCGCAGGCGCGGCGGCCCGGCCGGGTCCCGTGGGGGATCGGCGGGGATCCCGGCGACCGCGAGCAGCGCGGCCACCGCCGCCACACCGATGAACGCGAGACGCCAGTCGACCGCGGCGGCCAGCCCGCCCACCAGCGGCGCGAACGTCATCCCGGCCGCCTGCAGCGAGCCCATCACCCCCAGCGAGCGGCCCAGACGTTCGCGCGGGCCGACCGCCGCCAGCGAGGCGAGCAGCAGCGGCGTCGTGAACGCGTTCGCCGCCCCCTGCAGCGCCCGCGCGGCGAGGAAGAGCCATCCCGTGCCCGCGATCGCGCCGAGCAGCGAGAACACCACGTACGCCACGTAGGCCACGCGCACCGTGCGACGCGCGCCCCAGCGCTGCCCGAGCGTTCCGGACACGAGCATGAGCAGCGCGAACGGCAGCAGGTACGCCGTCAACGACGCGGAGGCCGCCGACGGCGACAGCCCGAGGTCGGCGCCGAGCTCGGGCAGCATCGACGCCGTGATGCCGCCGCCGAACGGCCCGAGGAACCCGCCCGCGTAGAGCGCGCCGACGCGGACGCGGTCGACGACCGACCGTGGAGGTGCCTGGGTCACCGCTCCCAGGGACCCTTGCCGGGCCCGGGCGGGCCGCCGGCGGTGCCACCCGGGCCCGGCGGGCCGCCGCCCGGACCGCGGCGGCGCAGGTAGCGCTCGAAGTCTGCGGCGATCTCCTCGCCCGAGGCCTCCTCGAGGTCGGTCTCGGCGTCGCCGGCCTCCTCGAGGGCCTTGACGTACTCGCGCACCTCGTCGTCCTCGTCGGCCATCTCCGAGACCGTGCGCTCCCATTTCTCGGCCTGCTCGGGCAGGCCGCCGAGCGGCACCTCGACGTCGAGGACCTCCTCGACGCGCTGCAGCAGGGCGATCGTGGCCTTGGGAGCGGGCGGCTGGGAGACGTAGTGCGGCACCGCGGCCCAGAACGAGATCGCGGGGATGCCGGCCTGCACGCAGGCGTCCTGCAGGACGCCTGCGATCCCGGTGGGCCCCTGGTAGCGCGAGCGCTGCAGGCGGTAACGGGCCGCCGACGCCTTGTCGAACGAGGTGCCGGTGACGGGCACCGGGCGGGTGTGCGGCGTGTCGGCGAGCAGCGCGCCGAGCGTGATCACCGTGCCGACACCCAGCTCGCGGGCGTAGGAGATGATCTCGGAGCAGAACGCGCGCCACTTCATGTTCGGTTCGATCCCGCGCACGAGCACGAGGTCCTGCGCGGACCCCGGCGGACGGCAGCGGGTCAGGCGGGTGGTGGGCCAGTCGATGGCCCGGCTCACGCCGTCGACCAGGCGCATCGTGGGCCGCGAGACCTGGAAGTCGTAGTACTCGTCGGGGTCGATCGCGGAGAGCTCGGTGGCGTCCCAGTGCAGCGCGAGGTGCTCGACGGCGGTACTGGCCGCGTCCCCGGCGTCGTTCCAGCCCTCGAACGCCGCCAGCATGACCGGCGCGGCGGGATCCGCGGGTGCCGCGGCGGGGTCCTCGTTGACGTCCGGGGTGTCTTCCGGGGTGTCTTCCGGGGTGGGATCCGGAGTGGTCTCCGGGGTCGGGACGGGCTCGTCGGGGCGGTCGTCGGGCACGGACACGCGAACAGCCTACGACTCGTGACGAGGCTCGCAGTGCGCCTGGCACTGCTCCTCGATCACGTTACGATCGTGTGATGACTACTTCGAGTGAGTCTGCATTCCTGTCCGCTCTGCATTCCCGAGTACTCATCGGTGATGGTGCCATGGGAACCGCACTCCAGGACCAGGACCTCTCGCTCGACGACTTCCAGCAGCTCGAGGGCTGCAACGAGATCCTCAACGTCTCGCGTCCGGACGCCGTGCTGGCCGTGCACCAGGGCCACCTCGAGGCCGGCAGCGACATCATCGAGACGAACACGTTCGGCACGAACTGGCCGAACCTCAACGAGTACGACATCCCCGACCGGATCCGCGAGCTCGCCCTCGAGGGCACCAAGATCGCCCGCCAGGCCGCCGACGAGTACGCCACGCCCGATCACCCGCGCTTCGTCTTCGGCTCCAACGGCCCCGGCACCAAGCTGCCGACCCTCGGCCACGCGCCCTACGCGCAGCTGCGTGACGCGTACATCGAGTCGGTGCTCGGCCAGCTCGAGGGCGGCGCCGACGCGATCCTCGTCGAGACCTGTCAGGACCTGCTCCAGTCCAAGGCCGCCATCCTCGGCGCCTACCGGGCGATGGACCAGTACGGCAAGCGCGTCCCGGTGATCTGCCACGTCACCGTCGAGCTCACCGGCACGATGCTGGTCGGCTCGGAGATCACCGCGGCGCTCACCGCGCTCGAGCCGCTGGGCATCGACGGCATCGGCCTCAACTGCGCCACCGGCCCCGCCGAGATGAGCGAGCACCTGCGCGCCCTCTCGCGGCAGTCGCGGATCCCGGTCAGCGTCATGCCCAACGCCGGCCTGCCCGAGCTCGGCCCGAACGGCCCCGAGTACCCCCTGGGGCCCGACGAGCTCGCCGACTACTGCGCCTCGTTCATCACCGACTACGGCCTCCAGCTCGTCGGCGGCTGCTGCGGCACCACGAACGACCACGTGCGCGCGCTGGCCGAGAAGTGCCGCGACCTCACGCCGCTCGAGCGCGACCCGCAGCCCGAGCCGGGCATCTCCTCGATGTACCACTCCGTGCCGTTCCGGCAGGAGACCGGCCTGCTGATGATCGGCGAGCGCTCCAACGCCAACGGCTCCAAGGCCTTCCGCGAGGCGATGGTCGAGGAGGACTACGAGCGCTGCGTCGACATCGCCAAGGCGCAGACCCGCGAGGGCGCGCACTGGATGGACCTGTGCATCGACTACGTCGGGCGTGACGGCGTCGCCGACATGGACCGCCTCGCCCACGACGTCTCGACGGCCTCGACGCTGCCGGTGGTGCTCGACTCCACCGAGCCCGAGGTGCTCGAGGCCGGCCTGGAGCAGCTCGGCGGGCGCTCGGCGATCAACTCGGTGAACTACGAGGACGGCGACGGGCCGGACTCGCGGTTCCAGAAGATCATGCGGCTCGCCAAGGAGCACGGCGCCGCGGTCGTCGGCCTCTGCATCGACGAGGAGGGCCAGGCCCGTACCGCGGAGTGGAAGACCCGCGTGGCGTTCCGGCTCATCTCCGACCTGGTCGAGAACTGGGGCATGCGGGTCGAGGACATCATCATCGACTGCCTGACCTTCCCGATCTCCACCGGCCAGGAGGAGGTCCGCAAGGACGGCATCGAGACGATCAACGCGATCAAGCAGCTCAAGGAGCGCTACCCGCAGGTCCAGACCACGCTGGGCCTGTCGAACATCTCCTTCGGCCTCAACCCGGCCGCGCGTCAGGTGCTCAACTCGGTGTTCCTCAACGAGTGCACCGAGGCGGGTCTCGACACCGCGATCCTCAACTCCGCGAAGATCCTGCCGTTCTCGCAGATCGACTCCGAGCAGCGCGAGGCCGCGCTCGACCTCGTCTACGACCGCCGCGAGTCCCGCGACCCGCTGCAGCACTTCATGAACCTCTTCGAGGGCGTGTCGGCGCAGTCGGCCAAGGACGAGCGCGCCGAGAAGCTCGCGGCGATGCCGCTGTTCGAGCGCCTCGCGCAACGGATCATCGACGGCGACCGCAACGGCCTCGAGGCCGACCTCGACGCCGGCATGCAGGAGAAGGACCCGCTGGAGATCATCAACACCGACCTGCTCGGTGGCATGAAGGTCGTCGGCGACCTCTTCGGCGCGGGCAAGATGCAGCTGCCGTTCGTGCTCGCCTCCGCCGAGGTCATGAAGGCCGCCGTGGCCCACCTCGAGCCGCACATGGAGGCGACCGACAACTCCGGCAAGGGCAAGATCCTGCTGGCGACGGTCAAGGGCGACGTCCACGACATCGGCAAGAACCTCGTCGACATCATCCTGTCCAACAACGGCTACGACGTGGTGAACATCGGCATCAAGCAGCCGATCAACGCCATCCTCGAGGCCGCGGACGAGAACTCCGTCGACGCGATCGGGATGTCCGGGCTGCTGGTGAAGTCCACCGTGGTCATGAAGGACAACCTGCAGGAGATGAACGACCGGGGTGTCGCCGACAAGTACCCGGTGCTCCTCGGCGGCGCCGCGCTGACCCGCTCGTACGTCGAGAACGACCTCGGCGAGCTGTACCAGGGCGACGTCCGGTACGCGAAGGACGCGTTCGAGGGCCTCAAGCTCATGGACTCGGTCATGACCGGGGAGGGGCCCTCGGACGAGGAGAAGGAGAAGATGGCCGAGCGCAAGGAGCGCCGCGAGCGCTCCGAGCGCATCAAGGCCAAGCGCGAGGCCGAGGCCGGCGAGGAGAACCCCGCGTTCGACCCGACCGCGATCTCCGATGTCGCGCGACGCATCGAGGTCCCGGCGCCGCCGTTCTGGGGCACCCGCGTGGTCCGCGGCCTGCGGCTGCAGGACTTCGCCGCCCTGCTCGACGAGCGCGCCACCTTCTTCGGGCAGTGGGGCCTGCGCGGCCAGAAGGGTGACGAGGGCCCCTCGTACGACGAGCTCGTCGAGACCGAGGGCCGCCCGCGCCTGCGCTACTGGCTCGACCGGCTGCAGGCCGAGGGCATCACCAGCCACGCCGCTCTCGTCACCGGGTACTTCCCGGTGATCTCCGAGGGCCAGGAGGTCGTGGTGCTCGACGAGGCCAAGCCGGACGCGGGCGAGCTGCACCGCTTCGCCTTCCCGCGCCAGAAGCGCGACCGGCGCCTGTGCCTCGCGGATTTCTTCCGCACCCGCGACGAGGCCCGCGAGCTCGGCGGCGTCGACGTCATGCCGATGAACCTCGTGACGATGGGCCAGCCCATCGCGGACTTCGCCAACAAGCTGTTCGCGGACAACTCCTACCGCGACTACCTCGAGGTCCACGGCCTCGGCGTGCAGCTCACCGAGGCGCTGGCCGAGTACTGGCACCGCCGCGTCCGCGAGGAGCTGACGTTCGCCGACGGCTCGACGATGGCCGACCAGGATCCGGCGGACGTCGGAGAGTACTTCAAGCTCGGCTACCGCGGCGCCCGCTTCTCGCTGGGGTACGGCGCCTGCCCGGACGTCGAGGACCGCGCGAAGATCGTGGACCTGCTCGACCCGAGCCGCATCGGTGTCGAGCTCTCCGAGGAGGACCAGCTGCATCCCGAGCAGTCGACGGACGCGCTCGTCGTGCACCACCCGGAGGCGAAGTACTTCAATGCCTGATCTCCTCCCGGGGCGATGACCGAGCTGCAGGCTGTCCTGTGGGACATGGACGGCACGCTCGTCGACTCCGAGCGGCTCTGGGACGTGTCCCTGGCCGACCTCGCCGCCCACCTCGGCGGCACGCTGACCCCGGCGACCCGCGAGGATCTCGTGGGCTCGTCGCTGCGGCACTCGGTGTCGACGGTGCGCGCCGAGGTCGGCCTCGACCCGGGTGACGAGGACGGCGTCGAGGCCGACGGCCGGTGGCTGATCGAGCGCACCAAGGTCCTGTTCGCCCACGACCTCCTGTGGCGCCCGGGTGCCCCGGAGGCGCTGGCGGCGGTCCGGGCGTCGGGTGTGCCGACCGCGCTGGTGACGAGCACCTACCGAGAGCTGACCGACGTCGCGCTCGACACCGTCGGGCGCGGGTTCTTCGACGTCACGGTGTGCGGCGACGAGGTGCCGGCGACCAAGCCGGACCCGGCGCCCTACCGGCGGGCCGCCGAGCTGCTCGGCGTCGACGTCACGGCGTGCGTGGCGGTGGAGGACTCGCCGACCGGGACCCGGTCCGCGGTCGCGGCCGGCGCCACCGTCCTCGTGGTCCCCTCGGAGGTGGCCGTGCCGCCCGGGGAGCGCCGGGTGCTGCGCGAGAGCCTCGTCGGGACCACGGTGGACGAGCTCCGCGCGGCGCTGGGCTCCGGGGCCGCCGCGCGGCGGGACCACCGGACGCGAGCCGACGTGCACTGAGCGCGTGACGGCCGTGGCCGAGCGGAGGGCGAGCCGTGAGCGAACGGGGGATACGGGACCCGCTCGTGGGCGTGTCCCGGCGCCCGACCGTCCGTTCGGCGCGTCGCGGAGCCCGGAGGGCGCAGCGGGACGGTGGCGAGCGGGAGGAGCCGGGACAGTGGGGACATCCCGTGGTGTGCGACCAGTTTCGGCGACGTGCGACGATGGCTCGACGTGAAGACGTTCGACGAGCTCTTCGACGAGCTGACCGTCAAGGCCCGGGACCGACCGGAGGGGTCGGGGACCGTGGCAGCTCTGGAAGCCGGGGTCCACGCCCAGGGCAAGAAGGTGCTCGAGGAGGCCGGCGAGGTGTGGATCGCGGCCGAGTACGAGACCGACGACAAGCTGGCCGAGGAGATCTCCCAGCTGCTCTACCGCGTCCAGGTCATCATGCTCGGTCGCGGGCTCACCCTCACCGAGGTCTACAAGCACCTGTAGTTCGACACCTGCGGGTGTCGGGAGGAGAAGGACCCATGCTCCGCGTCGCCGTTCCCAACAAGGGATCCCTGGCCGAGGAGGCGTCGACGATGCTGCGCGACGCCGGCTACCGGCAACGGACGGACAGCCGCGACCTGAGCCTGCACGACGAGGCCAACTCGGTCACGTTCTTCTACCTGCGTCCGAAGGACATCGCGACCTACGTCTCCGAGGGCCAGCTGCACCTCGGGATCACCGGGCACGACCTCACCGAGGAGTCCAGCGCCTCGGTGAAGCAGCTGCTCCAGCTCGGCTTCGGGCACTCCAAGTTCCGCTACGCCGCGCCCCTGCGCAACGAGTGGAGCATCCAGGACCTGGCGGGCAAGCGGATCGCCACCTCGTACCCCCGGCTCGTGCGGGCGAACCTCGCGCAGCAGCGGATCGCGGCCAAGGACGTCATCCGCCTCGACGGCGCGGTCGAGATCTCGATCGAGCTCGGCGTCGCCGACGCCATCGCCGACGTCGTGAGCTCCGGGCGGACCCTGGCCCAGCACGGCCTGGTGACCCTCGGGGACCCGATCACCGAGTCGCAGGCGGTCATCATCGACCGCAACGCGAAGTTCGACCAGGTGCCCGACGCCCCCGACACCGAGCGCGAGAAGTCCCGCTTCGTCGAGCGGCTGCGCGGCGTCGTCTACGCCCGCCGCTACGTGATGCTCGACTACGACTGCCCGACCGACCTTCTCGAGCGTGCCGTCGAGCTGACGCCGGGCATCGAGTCGCCGACCGTCGCGCCGCTGTCGAACGACAAGTTCGTCGCCGTCCGCTCGATGGTCGAGCGCAAGCGGGTCAACGACATCATGGACGAGCTCGCCGAGCTGGGCGCCACCGGCATCGTCACCTCGTCGCTGCAGTCCTGCCGCGCGATCGGCTCCGCGAACGGGCACTGACGCCTAACGGGGGCGCACCGTGAGGGCCTGCGCGGCCCGGCCCACGGGGCCGTGCTCGTCGTGCACGACCGCGAACGCCGTGCCCAGCCCCTCGGGACCGATGACGCTGTCGGCGTCGAGCCCGACCCAGGCGCCGCGTGGGGCGCGGTGGACGTGCAGGGTCAGGTCGGTGTTGACGAACAGCCAGTCGTTGAGGTCCAGGCGGGCCGCGGCGCCGTTGGTGGAGTCGGCGACGGCCGCGAGGCACTGCCACGGCGTCGGCTCCTCGCCCTCGACCACCGGCGCGCGCAGGCGCCCCCACGCCCGCCCGGGCCCGGACTCGCCGAGGTGACCCCGCAGCCACCGCCAGTCCACGGCGTCGAGGTAGCCGGGCAGCCAGCCCTCCGGGGCCGGGACCACACGGCCCTCCTCCGGACCCGGCATCGCCGGCCCGGGGTCGGTGGCCGCCGCACGCGTGTCGGTGACCGCCAGGCGCCACCCGGTCGCCCGCGCGACCGACCGGCCCGCCGCGGCGATCTCCGCGACGACGAGCTCGATCGTGCGTCCGGGCCGCTCGACCCGGGCGTGCACGGTCAGCTCGCCCATCGGCACCTTGCCGAGCACCTCGACGGTGACCCGCGAGAGCAGCAGCTCCTCGCGCGGCGCGCACCGCTCGAGCGCGCGGACCAGCAGCGCGCTCGGCGGGCCCATGTGCTGGGCGTCCGGGAACCAGGGTCCGGCGGTCGAGCCGGTCGCGAGCACGCGCAGGGTGTCGTCGCCGCTCTCCGCCGGCGGCAGGAGGCGGAAGAACGGCTCGGTGACGTTCGTGGTCATGCCTCTCCTGGGCGGGGCGGGTACGCCGGACGGCCGTGATCGCGGCGGTTAGGGTCGAGTCCTCACCCGGGGGGACGGGAGTTCGATGACGGGATCGAGGAGCCGTGTCCTGCTGGCGGTGCTGATCGCGGCGGTGGCCGTCGCGGGCGTGGTGGTCGCGACGCGCACCCCGACCGCCACGGGACCGCAACCCTATCGGGGGCCGTCCCGCGATCTCCGCGCTCATCCCTTCGCCTGGGACTCGGTCTGGAACCTGCCGCTGGCGGGGTCCGCGCAGTACACGCCGTTCAGCACGCAGGCGCGGGACGTCTACCTCGACATCGAGAACATCACCGTCGACCCGGCCGCCCCGGTCCGCGACCTCGACTCGGACAACGGCTCGCCCCGGGTCCACGTCGACCCGCGGCTGTCCGCGGACGGGTCGTACAACAACTGCTCGACGTTCCTCGCCGACACTCCCGACGACGAGACCGTCGTCGCCGGCCAGCCGCTCGAGCTCGCCCCCGGGGGCACCCCGTCGTGGAACTACACCTACCCCGCGGTCTCGCTGCGCGGCGACGGCCGGCTGGGATGCCACGGCGGGTCGAACCTCTCCGGCATCGGTGGCACCATCCGCGTCGGCGAGATGACCTCGCCGGATCCGCTGCGGCACGCCCTCAAGATCAACCTCAACTGTCAGCTCAGCTGCAGCACGGCCCACGACGGCTTCCGCTGGCCGGCGACGAAGGCCGACGCCGCGTTCCGCGACCAGTACCGGGGCTCGAACCCCGACGTCAACATGGGCACGCTGCTCGCGATCCGGCCCGACGCCGACCTGAGCTGGATCACCGAGAAGGACGTCCGCAAGATCGCCGAGGCCTTCCGCGACCACGGCGCCTACGTCGTCGACGAGACCGGCGGGTCGGACACCAACGCCATCAACGCCCAGGCGGGCGCGGAGCCCGAGCTCCCGAACATCGACTCACCGCAGATGGTTCGGCTGGTGAGCTCGCTGGCGGTGGTCACGAACAACGGGCCGGAGACCCCCGGCGGCGGGCCGCTCGGCTCGCCTCGCCGGGTGTCGTGCGCGCTGCCCTTCCCCGACGGCACCGGCGGCGCGCCGCCGGGCTGCTGAGGGATCACCCGGAGTCGCTGGTCCGGGGGCGGGGGAGGGGCGTGACTGCGTCGCCCGGCCACCCGGGGTACGGCGGCGGCGTGCCGTCCCAGGCCGGGCAGAGCGGCTTGAAGGCGCAGAAGGTGCACCCGGGGCCGGGGTTCGGGCGGAAGTCGCCGGTGGGTGCCGCGCGGCGGATCGCGGCCCAGACGGCGCCGAGCACCCCGGCGAACCTCTCGAGCTCGTCGGCGCGGGGCCGCAGGGTCAGCGTCGTGGTGTCGGCGAGGTGCAGCAGCCGCAGCGTCGGGACCACGCCGCGGCGGCGGGCGAGCAGCAGCGCGTAGAAGCGGACACCGAACATCATCGGCCCCTCGGCGCGCAGCGAGGGCGAGCGCCCGCTCTTGTAGTCGACGACCGTGAGCCCGTCCGCGCCGGTGTCGAGCCGGTCGAGGTAGCCGCGCAGCGGCGTGCCGTCCTCCAGCTCCGCCTCCACGCCCAGCTCGCGGGCCTCCGACACCACCGCCCGCGGATCCTCGAGCGCGAAGTAGCGGGCGAGCAGACCGTCGATCCCGGGCTCCTCGCCGAGCACCGCGCGCTCGTCGGAGCCCAGCTCGTCGAGGACGTCCTGCGCGAGGGCCCGCGCCGCGTCGGGTCGGCGTGACGCGGGGTCGAGGGCGTGCAGGCGCTCGAGCACGGCGTGTACCACCGTGCCCCGCAACGCGCCGGGCGACGGCGTCTCGGGCAGGCGGTCGACCGCGCGGAACCGGTAGAGCAGCGCGCACCGGCGGAAGTCGACGGCGCGGGACGGCGAGAGCGCGGGCGCGCGCGGCGCCTCGACCCCGACCTCCGTGCTCATGTCCGCGAGGCTAGATCAGCGCACCGACACCGCCGGTCCCTGCGCGACCGGCGCTGCGGGCCGCGCACCGTGCCCCTCGCCGACACGGCGACGCCGGTCCCTAGGGTGGTCCGCCGTGCACAGCGAGGAACCCGACGAGCAGCGCGGGCCCGTGCGCAGCGGCCCGTTCCGCCCTGGCGACCGGGTGCAGCTCACCGACCCCAAGGGCCGGCACTTCAGCCTCGTGCTCGAGCGCGGGCAGAGCTATCACACCCACCGCGGGGCGATCGACCACGACAAGCTCATCGGCGCCCCCGAGGGCAGCGTCGTGCACTCCGCGGCCAACACCCCGTACCTCGCGCTGCGCCCCCTGCTGCCCGACTACGTGCTCGCCATGCCCCGCGGCGCGCAGGTGATCTACCCGAAGGACGCGGCGCAGATCCTCATGTGGGGCGACGTGTTCCCGGGCGCGCGGGTGCTCGAGGCCGGCGCGGGCTCGGGCGCGCTGACGTGCAGCCTGCTGCGCGCGGTCGGCCCCGAGGGTCACGTGCGCTCCTACGAGATCCGCGCCGACCACGCCGAGCACGCGGTGCAGAACGTCGAGCGCTTCTACGGCGAGCGCCCCGAGAACTGGGACCTGCGGGTCGGCGACCTCGCCGACCACGACCCCGGCGAGACCGCCGACCGCGTCGTGCTGGACATGCTCGCGCCGTGGGACGTGCTGCCCGTCGTGCGCGACACCCTCGTGCCGGGCGGCGTGCTGGTCGGCTACGTGGCGACGACGACGCAGCTCTCCACGCTGACGGAGGCGCTGCGCGAGCAGGCGTGCTGGACCGAGCCGCAGGCCTGGGAGACGATCGTCCGGCCCTGGCACGCGGTCGGGCTCGCGGTGCGCCCCGAGCACCGCATGATCGCCCACACCGCGTTCCTGCTGACCGCTCGGCGCCTGGCCGACGGCGTGACGCCGCCGCGCGTGCAGCGGCGGCCCAGTCGGGGCTGACCCAGCGTGAGCACCGGTGCTGCTCGGTGCTGGAGGAATCACCCTGGGTGACCTCGCGCAAGGGGTCTGCGTGAGAAGTCCGTCACCGGGACGCTACTCCACGGACACCTCGATTCGCGGGTACGGTTTGCGGCACGGAGTAGCGGAGGAGGGCGCCGTGACGAATGACGACGACCCCAGGGGCCGATCCGACAGGGCAGACAGCGGCCGGGACCGCGGCGAACGACATGACCGTGGCTCGGCGGACATGGCAGCACAGGTGCGCTTCCTCGAGGACGAGGTCGCGCTGTTGCGTCGCAAGTTGACCGAATCCCCTCGGCATGCGCGCATCCTCGAACAGCGCCTCGGCGAGGCACAGCAGCGCGTCTCGCAACTGACCGAGCGGAACGACAAGCTCACGGAGACCCTCAAGGAGGCGCGGGCCCAGCTCGTCGCGCTCCGCGAGGAGGTCGACCGGCTCGCGCAGCCCCCGTCGAGCTACGGCGTGTTCCTCGAGGGCTTCGAGGACTCCACCGTCGACGTGTTCACCTCCGGGCGTCGGATGCGTGTCGCCGTGTCGCCGGCGGTCGAGGTCGCCGAGCTGACCCGCGGGCAGACCCTGCGGCTCAACGAGGCGCTCACGGTCGTCGAGGCCGGCACCTACGAGCGCGTGGGCGAGGTCGTGGCCCTGCGCGAGGTCCTCGTCGACGAGGACGGCACCCGCAACCGCGCCCTGATCATCGGGAACGCCGACGAGGAGCGGGTGATCCACCTCGCGGACTCGCTACTCCTCGACGACGCGCCGGAGCTCAAGCCCGGCGACTCGCTGATGGTCGACACCCGCGTCGGCTACGCCTACGAGAAGGTGCCGAAGGCCGAGGTCGAGGAGCTCGTCCTCGAGGAGGTCCCCGACGTCGCGTACACCGACATCGGCGGGCTCACCCGGCAGATCGACTCCATCCGCGACGCGGTGGAGCTGCCGTTCCTGCACGCGGACCTGTTCCGGACCTACCAGCTGCGCCCGCCCAAGGGCGTGCTGCTCTACGGCCCGCCCGGCTGCGGCAAGACGCTCATCGCGAAGGCCGTCGCCAACTCGCTGGCGAAGAAGGTCGCCGAGACCCGCGGCGAGGACAGCCGCGACGTCAAGGCGCACTTCCTCAACATCAAGGGCCCGGAGCTGCTCAACAAGTTCGTCGGCGAGACCGAGCGGCACATCCGGATGATCTTCCAGCGGGCGCGGGAGAAGGCGTCCGAGGGCACCCCGGTGATCGTGTTCTTCGACGAGATGGACTCGATCTTCCGGACCCGTGGCTCCGGTGTCTCGAGCGACGTGGAGACGACGATCGTCCCGCAGCTCCTGAGCGAGATCGACGGCGTCGAGGGGCTCGAGAACGTCATCGTGATCGGCGCGTCCAACCGCGAGGACATGATCGACCCCGCGATCCTGCGACCGGGCCGGCTCGACGTGAAGATCAAGATCGAGCGTCCGGACGCCGAGGCGGCGCAGGACATCTTCTCGAAGTACCTCATCGACGGTCTGCCTCTGCACGAGGACGACATCGAGGAGTTCGGCGGCAACCGTGCGGCGTGTCTCGACGGCATGATCGAGCGGGTCGTCGAGCGGATGTACGCCGAGACCGACGACAACCGGTTCCTCGAGGTCACCTACGCCAACGGGGACAAGGAGGTCCTGTACTTCAAGGACTTCAACTCCGGAGCCGTCATCGAGAACATCGTCGGGCGCGCGAAGAAGTCGGCCATCAAGTCCCAGCTGGAGAGCTCGCAGCCGGGTCTGCGGGTGCAGCACCTGCTGGACGCGGTCGTCGACGAGTTCGCCGAGTCCGAGGACCTGCCCAACACGACCAACCCCGACGACTGGGCCCGGATCTCGGGCAAGAAGGGCGAGCGGATCGTCTACATCCGCACGCTCGTCACCGGCAAGGGCGCGACCCAGGGCAAGGAGATCGACACCGCGTCGAACACCGGCCAGTACCTCTGACACCAGGTACCACAGGTACCGTGTCGTCATGAACGACCAGCCACACCGGCCGTCCCGCCAGGACCGCAACGAGGTCCGCGGGGCGGCCGGTGTCGCGTCGGAGGCCGTCGACATCGTCTCCCGCCCGGTCCAGGGCACCCACGAGGCGATCGCGGGCACCGTGTTCGGCGCGCTGCGCCGGGTCGGTCTCGGCCCCGCGTCGACGCCGGTCCAGGTGGTGCACGACGGCATCACCTCGAGCGTGTACGCCGCCGTCCGCGGCATCTCGCAGGTGGCGGGGCGGGGGATCGGGGCAGCGGCCGCGCTCGCCCGTCCCGGAGACTGGCGGCCCATCACCGGCACGCCCGCGGGCGCGGTGCTCACCGGGGCGGTGAACGGGCTCGTGGGCGACCACATGGTGGCCCTCGACAACGACCTCGCGGTCCCGATGACGCTGTACACGTCGACCATCGGGGACACCGAGGACGAGCACGCCGAACTGCCCGGCGACCCCGAGGCCCTGCACGCGGTCGTCGCCGACCACCCCGAGCGAGACCTGCAGCGCCTCGTGCTGTTCGTCCACGGTCTCGGCGAGACCGAGCACGCCTGGCGTCTCTACGGCGAGGCCAGCGCGGGGGAGGGCTACGCCGAGCGCGTGGCGTCGGCGACCGGGGCGACGCCGCTGCTGCTGCGCTACAACAGCGGGCAGCGCATCGCGGACAACGGCGCGGCGCTGTCGCTGCTGCTCACGGACCTGTGGCACCGCTGGCCCGCGGACGTCGAGCGCCTCGACCTCGTCGGGCACTCCATGGGTGGGCTGGTGCTGCGCCACGCCTGCCACCACGCGGTGCAGACCGGCCAGCCGTGGGTCGGCGCCGTGCGGCGGATGGTCTACCTCGGCTCTCCCCACCGCGGGGCACCGCTGGCCCACCGGGTCGACCAGCTGGCCTCGCAGCTGTCGCAGTGGTCGGCCTCCTGGACGCGGAGCAGCACGGGGAGCACGCCGACCGGGAAGCTGGACCGCGTGGTGGGGACCTGGGGCGAGTTCCTGGACCGCCGCTCGGCCGGCATCCGCGACCTGGTCGCCGGGGTGTCCGACACCGAGGTCCCGCTGCTCGCGCACGCCTCGCACCACGCGGTCGCCGCCTGCGTCACGAGCTCGCCGCAGCACCCGCTCGCCAACGCCCTCGGCGACCTGCTCGTGCCCGTCGACTCGGCGGGCGGCGCGATCACCGACGTCGAACCGTTGACGTCGTCACACCACTTCCATCTGCTGAACGACCCGGACGTGCACGACCATCTCCTGCGATGGCTGACAGCGGAGAACGGGCCGGAGGACGAGCCGACCCCGTAACGGGTCGTCGCGCACGTCTGGTCGTGCTGGGCGCGCTCACCGCGGCCGCCCCGCTGTCGCTGGACACCTACCTGCCCGCGCTGCCGGCGCTGACCGCCGACCTCGCCACCACGCCGTCGGTCACCCAGCTCTCGCTCACCGCGTGCCTCGTCGGCCTCGCGCTGGGCCAGCTCGTCGCCGGGCCGCTGTCGGATGTCCTGGGCCGGCGCCGCCCGATGCTGCTCGGGGCGGCCGGGTTCGCGGTGGTGTCGGTGCTCTGCGCGGTGGCGCCGACCGTCGAGGTGCTCGTCGTGCTGCGCCTGGCCCAGGGGCTGCTCGGGGCGGTCGGGATCGTCGTGGCCCGCGCGGTGGTCCGCGACACGAGCGACCGGACGACGTCGGCGCGGGCGTTCGCGACGCTCATGCTGGTCTCCGGCGTGGCCCCGATCGTCGCGCCGGTCCTGGGTGGGCAGCTGCTGCGCGTGACGAGCTGGCGCGGGGTGTTCGTCGTGCTGGCGGTCTACGGAGCACTCACCGGGCTCGCCGTGCTCGGGCTGGTCCGCGAGTCGCTGCCGCGCTCGCGCCGGCGCTCGGGCAGCGCCGTGGCCACGCTGGCGTCGTTCCGGGTGCTGCTGACCGACCGCCGGGTGATGGCGTGCGTGCTGTCCGCCGGGCTCGTGTTCTCGGCGATGTTCGCCTACATCTCCGGGTCGACGTTCGTGCTCCAGGACCTCTACGGCCTCTCGCCGCAGGCGTTCTCCGGGGTGTTCGCGGCCAACTCGGTGGCGATCGTGGCGTCGGTGCAGGTCGCGGGGCGTCTCGTAGGGTCGGGGCGGGTGCGCCCGGAGCGCCTGCTCGTCACCGGGCTCGGCGTCGCGCTCGTCGGCACCGGCGGGCTGCTGGTCTCGACGCTGCTCGACGCGGGCCTGGTGGGCCTGCTGAGCGGGCTCGTGCTCACCGTCGTCGGTGTGGGCTTCGTGCTGCCCTGCGCCACGACCCTGGCGCTCGCCGACCACCCCGACCACGCCGGAAGCGCGTCGGCGCTGCTGGGCGCCTCGCAGTTCCTCGTCGGTGCGGGGACCGCCCCGCTGGTGGGGCTCGCCGGGAGCCGTTCGGCCGTGCCCATGGCCGCCACCATGGCGACCGCGGTCCTGCTCGGCGCCGTGGTCTTCGGCCTGCTGTGGCGCGGCGAGCGCAGCGAGACGACGACATCGGGGGAGCACGCCGAGAGGGAGAGCCCGACATGACGGACCGGACAGGGCCCAGGACGCCCAGCGCAATTAGGGTCGTGGCATGACCGCGAGCCGCATCATGGGCACCGAGATCGAGTACGGCATCTCCGTCCCCGGCGACCCGGCCGCGAACCCGGTGATCACGTCGACGCAGATCGTCCTGGCGTACGCAGCGGCCGCCGAGGTCCCGCGCGCCCGGCGCGCCCGCTGGGACTACGAGGTCGAGTCCCCGCTGCGCGACGCCCGCGGCTTCGACCTCGGCCCGAGCGCCGGCCCGCCGCCGGACACGGGCGACCTCGACGACCTCGGCGCCGCCAACGTCATCCTCACCAACGGCGCGCGCCTCTACGTCGACCACGCCCATCCGGAGTTCTCCGCACCCGAGGTGACCACCCCGCGCGACGCGGTCGTCTGGGACAAGGCGGGCGAGCGGGTCATGGAGGACGCCGCCGAGCGCGCCGCGACCGTCCCGGGCACCCCGCGCATCCAGCTCTACAAGAACAACATCGACAACAAGGGCGCGAGCTACGGCTCCCACGAGAACTACCTCTGCGCCCGCCAGACCCCGTTCCCGACGATCATCACCGGGCTCACGCCGTTCTTCGCGTCGCGGCAGGTCGTGTGCGGCGCGGGCCGGGTGGGCCTCGGGCCGTCGGGCGACGAGCCGGGCTTCCAGCTCTCGCAACGAGCGGACTACATCGAGGTCGAGGTCGGCCTGGAGACCACGCTCAAGCGCGGCATCATCAACACCCGCGACGAGCCACACGCCGACGCCGACAAGTACCGGCGCCTGCACGTCATCATCGGCGACGCGACCCTCGCCGAGTACTCGACGTTCCTCAAGGTCGGCACCACGGCGCTCGTCCTCTCGATGATCGAGGCCGGCGTCCGCTTCGACGACCTGCGCCTGCTCGAGCCGGTGCGCTCGGTGCACCGCATCAGCCACGACCCGACGCTGAAGACCGTCGTCGACCTCTCCGACGGGCGGAAGATGACCGCCCTGGACATCCAGCTCGCCTACCTCGAACGGGCCTGGAAGCACGAGGAGACCGCGGGCGACGGCGAGATCGACCCGATGACCCGGGAGGTGCTCGAGACCTGGCAGCAGGTGCTCGACGACCTCGGCACCGACCCGCTGCGCTGCGCCGACCGTCTCGACTGGGTGGCCAAGCTCAACCTGCTGCAGAACTACCAGCAGCGCGACAACCTGCCCTGGGACTCGCCGAAGCTGCACCTCATCGACCTGCAGTACGCCGACGTGCGCCAGGCCAAGGGTCTCTACAACCGTCTCGTGACCCGGGGCTCCATCAAGCGCCTGGTCACCGAGGAGGAGGTCCGCTCCGCGGTCACCCACCCTCCCGAGGACACCCGCGCCTACTTCCGCGGCCGCTGCCTGGAGCGCTACCCCGGCGAGGTGGCCGCCGCGTCGTGGGACTCGGTCATCTTCGACCTGGGCCGCGAGTCGCTGGTGCGCATCCCGACCCTCGAGCCCCTGCGCGGCACCCGCAAGCACGTCGGCGAGCTCATCGACAACTCCGCGGACGCCACGGCGCTGGTCGAGGCACTGACACGGGGCTGATGGAGCGCGGCGTCACGGGCAGATGTCGCCCGCGATCTGTAGGGTTCGAGGCGCAGTACCCCGATGTGAGGAAAGACCCCGGGAGGCAGCCATGGCGCAGGAACAGACCCAGCGGCAGGGCGGGGGCGACGACGGCGAGGGCAGCGAGGACAGCACTGCTGCCGGCCAGGAACGCCGCGAGAAGCTCGGCGAGGACGTCGACACGATCCTCGACGAGATCGACGACGTGCTCGAGGAGAACGCGGAGGACTTCGTCCGCGCGTACGTCCAGAAGGGCGGCCAGTAACCTCCCGGCGGAGTCAGGTACTCCGTACGGCCTAGAGACACCACGCCGCCCCCGCCGCCCGGGTCAGAACAGCACCCGGGCCGCGGGGGCGGTGGTCCATTCCCCGACATCCCCGATCGCACACCGACCGCACACCGACCGCACAGACCTCAGGAGCGCCCCACCGATGGAGCCCTCGTCGGCCCTGCCCCCGGCCTACTTCTCCGCCGGGACGGCCTCGTTCGTCGACTTCCTGCGGGAGGTCCGGCCCGACCTTCTGCCCGGGGCGGGTGCCCGGACGGTGACCGCGGAGCAGGCCGGCACCGATCATCGGGCGGGGACCGTGCACGGCACGACGATCGTGGCCGCGACCTTCGCCGGGGGCGTCGCGATCGCCGGTGACCGGCGCGCGACGATGGGCAATCTCATCTCCTCGCGCGACATGCAGAAGGTCTACGTCACCGACGACTGGTCGGCGGCCGGGATCGCGGGCACGGCGGGGATGGCCGTGGAGACGGTCCGGCTGTTCACCGTCGAGCTGCAGCACTACGAGAAGATCGAGGGCGTCCCGCTCACCTTCGACGGCAAGGCGAACAAGCTCGCCGGCATGGTGCGCGGCAACCTCGGCGCCGCCATGCAGGGGCTGTCGTTCGTGCCGTTGTTCGTCGGCTTCGACGTCGACGCAGCCGACCCGGCGCGCGCCGGGCGCATCGTGTCCTACGACGTCGTCGGCAGCCGCAACGAGGAGACCGACTACGCGGGCGTCGGCTCCGGCTCGCTGTTCGCGAAGTCGTCGCTGAAGAAGCGCCACGACCCGCAGGGCTCCCGCGACGACGTCGTGCGCGTGCTCGTCGAGGCGCTCTACGACGCCGCCGACGACGACACGGCCACCGGCGGCCCCGACACCATCCGCGGCATCAACCCGATCGTCGTGACGATCGACGCCGAGGGCGCGACGATGCTGGGCGACGAGGAGGTCGGCACCGTCGCCGACGCCGTCATCGCCGGACGTCGCGAGCGTCCCGGCGGCTGACGCTCCCCGCGCGAAGAATCCGTAGACCCACCAGACTCAGGAGCGCTCCCCGCCATGACGATGCCGTTCTACGCGTCGGTCGACCAGCTGATGCGCGACCGCTCGGACCTCGCGCGCAAGGGCATCGCGCGGGGCCGCAGCGTCGTCGTCCTGACGTTCTCGGGCGGCGTGCTGTTCGTGGCGGAGAACCGGTCGAACTCCCTGCGCAAGGTCTCGGAGATCTACGACGCGCTCGGGTTCGCCGCGGTCGGGCGCTACAACGAGTTCGAGAACCTGCGCACCGCCGGCATCCGGTTCGCCGACGTCCGGGGCTATTCCTACGACCGCCGCGACGTCTCGGGGCGCTCGCTCGCCAACGCCTACGCCCAGATCCTCGGTGCGAGCTTCATCGAGCAGCAGAAGCCCTTCGAGGTCGAGCTGTGCGTCGCCGAGGTCGGCGAGACGCCGGACCGCGACAAGCTGTTCCGCATCACCTACGACGGCTCCATCTCCGACGAGCCCCGGTTCGTGGTCATGGGCGGCACCACCGAGCCGATCAGCGCGGCCCTGCGCTCGTCGTACGACGCCGAGCTGGACATGGCCGGCGCCCTGCGCATCGCGGTCGACGCCCTGCAGTCCGCGAACGGCAGCGCGTCGGGCTCGGGCACCTCCGGCTCCGAGGACCGCACGCTGGGCGTCGACGCCCTCGAGGTGGCGGTGCTCGACCGCAGTCGCCGCCCCCGTCGCGCCTTCCGCCGCGTCACCGGCGCCGCCCTGGCCGCGCTGCTGCCCGCCGCGGAGACGAGCGGCGACGGCGCCCCCGCCGAGGACACCGGCGCCGGCGACGAGGTCTCGGGTGCGGGCGGAGCCGACCCCCACGCCTAGTCTCGGTTCACGGCCCGGGACGCAGGTCGTCCGACCGGCCGGCGTGGATGCGTGACCACTGCGCGGTGGGGCGTCCGTCGGTTCTGGTGTCCTCGACGTGGGACTGCGGCCATCCTTCCGGCGAGTCCTCCCACGGTTCCTGTCGTCCGTAGACGGTGAGGTCCATGAGGCGATAGTTGACGTCGACCGCCTCGACGCCGCGGCGGGTCGTCCAGTAGGTCTCGAAGACGCGGTCGCCGCGTCGCAGGTAGCAGACGACATGCATCGCGCCGATCCTCCGCCCGACCAGGAGGGTCGCGAGGGACTGCTGCGCGGAGTACCAGGGCATCGTCCAGCCCATGAAGTCGTGGTAGCGGATGCTCTCGTCGTAGGGGCCCTGGCAGAACACCGCGTAGGTGATGTCCCGGGAGTGGACGTAGGACAGTTCGTCGACCTGGGTGTTGTTCCAGGTGCACCCTTCGCACTGCTCGGCCGCGGGACGGCCCGCGTACCACATGAAGTAGTACGCGATGAGCTGCTGCCGACCCTCGAAGGTGTCGATCAGCCGGACCGGACCGTCGGGCCCGGCCAGTGGTGTGCCGGCCTCGACTTCGACCACCGGTAGCCGCCGTCGGGCCGCGGCGATCGCGTCGCCGGCTCGGGTGTGCGCCTTCTCCCGGAGCCGGAGCTCCGCGAGGTCGGCCTCGAAGCTCTCCCGATCGGTGATCGCGGGTTCGGGTGCGTTCTCGATGGTCATCTCCATGGTCTCCTCATCGCTCACGACGGTGATCGGCGAGTCCGTGCCGGACGAGGGCGCAGGCCAGGCATCCGAAGGCGGCGGTGGTGGCGATGGTCCGCACGATGTTCCAGGCTCTCCAGCGGGCCTCGTCGAAGGCGGCTCGCACCGCCGCCGGGTCCGTGATGCGGTGGGGGTCGCCGGCGAACCTGATGACGGCGTTGAGCGGCTCGTGGTGGGCCACGGTGATGACCACGGTCGCCAGGTAGGCGACGAAGGCCACGGCGACCCAGCGCAGCGCCGTGCGACCGCCGCCTCGCCGGTGGAGGAGGACCGCCGCGAGGCCTGTGAGCACCAGCGCACCGACGAACGTGACCATGAACAGGGGGCTGGTCATGATCGCCCGGTCCAAGACCTGGAAGACGCCGATGAACGCGCGGTCGTCGAGGCCGGTCAGACCGGGCACGACCGAGACGTCCCAGGCGTAGAAGAACCCGGCCATGAGTCCCGTCGCGACGGTGGCCAGCAGCAGGACGGACCGATGCGTGGTCTCGATCATGCTGGGCCCCGTTCACCGTCGCGGTCGGCTCTGGCTGTGGCCACGATCGGTCCGGGGGAGGTGGCTGAACAAGCGCGGGATGCGGAAGGATCGTTCACCGAGAGGTTCACGAACACGCGGAGCGGGTCACGGGACGGTGGAACAGCGGGATATCGAGATCTTCTTGACCCTCGCCGACGAGCTGCACTTCGGCCGGGCGGCGGGACGGCTGCACGTGTCGACCTCCCGCGTCAGCCAGACGATCAAGAAGCTGGAACGGCGTATCGGCGCGCCCTTGTTCGAGCGCACCAGCCGCCGGGTCACGCCGACCCCGATCGGTCGCCGCCTCGGCGACGAGTTGCGAGTCGCCTCCCAGCACATCCATGACGCCGTCGACCACGCGATGAGCGCTGCCCGCGACGTCTGCGGGGCACTGCGGGTCGGGTTCATCGGTGCCGCCTCCGGCCAGTTCGTCGTCGAGGTGGCCGAGGCGTTCCGCGCCGAGCATCCCGGCTGCGAGGTCTCGTCCCACGAGTTCCAGTTCGGCAGGAGCAGCCTCGGCCCCCTCCGGAACGACGAGATCGACATGATGCTCGGCACCCGGCCGACCGACGGCGCTCGCCAGGCGGACCTCACCGCCGGCCTCGTCCTGGCCGAGGAGGACCAGCTGCTGGCCGTGTCGGCCCGGCACCCGTACGCGCGTCGCCCGTCGGTGTCGCTCGTCGACCTCGCCGGCACCACGATCCTCCGCACACCGCAGGCGATCCCGCCCTACTGGGACCGAGCGCTCGTCCCCGCGCACGCACCCGACGGCCGGCCCGTCGAACGAGGACCGTCGTTCGACACGGTCCAGGAGATGCTCGCCCTCGTCGGCGCCGGTGTCGGGGTCTATCCCGTGTCGACCCAGTTCACCAGCTACTACGCGCGCCCCGACGTCGTCTACGTGCCCCTCCACGACGCCCGGCCCTACGAACGGCGCTTCCTCTGGCGCTCCGCCGCCGAGACCGCCACGATCCGGGCCTTCGACCAGACCGCCGCCACCCTGGCCAGGGCCCGCGGGAGCTGACCCGCACGCACACCCGGTCAGGCGGGTGTGTGCCGGGGTGGCGTGAGGTGCCCGTCGTCCGGTGGCCGGTACACCGGGATCGCGCCCGGCGCGATCCGGAAGACGAAGCGGTCGGCGTCGGGCTGCACCTCGCCGTCGGTCGCGAGCCCGACCGGCTTCCCGATGACGCGCACCGTGAGGCGCGTCCGCGAGTGGGCCACGTACACCCGGCTGCGCGACAGGGTCCCGGCCGCCACCGACACGACGAAGCGGGTGCGCGAGAACGGCACGTCGGCGCGCAGGTAGCGCACGTCGAGCTTGCGGGCGTCCAGACGCGGCCGGAACAGCGGCGCCATGCCCCGGGGCTCGTAGCCGCCGTTGCCGACGAAGAGCAGCCAGATGGTGCGGCGCTTGCCGTCGAGCTCCACGACGAGCGGCGTCGCCTCCGCCAGCACCCGGACCAGCGCGAACGCGGCGGCCGGCCACTTGCCCCAGCGGCCCTCCCAGCTCTCGCGGAGCTTCACCATGTCGGGGTATCCGCCGAGGCTCGCGGTGTTGACGAACGCGACCGCGCGGTCGTCCTCGCCGGCCCCGATGTCGACCACCCCGACGTCCACGAGCACGGCGTCGCCGTCGCGCGCCGCGGCCAGCGCCGTGGCCGTGTCGTCGATGCCGACGTCGCGGGCGAAGTGGTTGAGCGTGCCCTCGGGCAGCACCATCAGCGGCACGCGCCGCCGCTGCGCCAGGCCCGCGAGCGCGGCCACCGAGCCGTCCCCGCCGGCGACGCCGACCGCCTGGGGCGGGGCCCCCTCGGGGGTCGGGCGGTCGAGGGCGGCCTCGACCTCCTCGACGAAGTCCACCCCCGGTTCGGGGACGATCACCTGGGCCCGAGGGAGCACGTCGTGGATCACCGACGGCGGGGCGGGCGCCTCGTCGTCCTCCCGCTCGTCGGGAACGCCGATGACCGGGGCCACGATCTGCCCGATCGTCTCCAGCGGCCCCGGCGTGCCGGCCGACGTGTTGGCGACCACGACGAGCCCGGCGCCGTCCCCGAGGGCGGGCGCCCCGCCGGCCGGACGGGCGCGTGCGGGGGCGTGGCGGACCACCGGCCACCAGCGCCGCGTCAGCAGCGCCACCCCGATCCCGAGGGCGGCGCCGGCGAGGACGTCCTCCACCGTGCGTTCCCCGAGCACGACCCGGGCCGTCGAGACGCCGACCGTGACCGGGGCCAACACGGCGCCGATCAGCGGCGACTCCATGACCGCGGCGGTGACGAAGGCCGAGGACGAGGCGGCGTGCGCCGACGGGAAGCGCCGGCCCCACGGGCGCGCGCGGGGCAGCAGGGGTTTCGCGAGGGCGTGAGCGATCGCCGAGGTCGCGGCAGCAGCCATCACGCCCCGCACCCCGGAGCGCCGGCGCGGCCCGCGTCCGGACGCGAACAGGCCGCCGGCCACGACGGCCCAGAGCACCCCGCGGTCCGCGGTGCGGTCGAGCCGGCGCATCCAGCGCGGGCCGGCCGACGCATGAGCGCGTGGGGAGCCGTACCGGGAATCGCGCACGGGGTCAGCGCGCCGTGGCCCGGTGCGGCCACAGCGACTCGTCGCGGCGGTAGACCGGCACCGGGTGGTCGGCGACCCGGTAGCGCAGGCGGCGGCCGCGGCCCACGACCTCCCCGTCGGCGGCGACGTCGACGGGACCGTCGAGCAGCTCGATGTCCAGTGATCGCATGGCGCTCTCCTGGTAGATCCTGTTGTGCCCGAGCACGCCGGTGGCGAGCGCGACGAACGCCCGCACCCGGGCCAATGGCCGGTCCGCGCGCAGGTAACGGACCTCCAGCACGCCGGTGTCGAGCCGGGGCCGGTACGACGGCACCATCCCGGTCGGCACGTAGGGCCCGTTGCCGACGAACAGCATCCACACCGACC
Organism: Actinomycetospora sp. 2LY8.5; assembly: GCF_057180585.1. Taxonomy (NCBI): domain Bacteria; kingdom Bacillati; phylum Actinomycetota; class Actinomycetes; order Pseudonocardiales; family Pseudonocardiaceae; genus Actinomycetospora; species Actinomycetospora sp. 2LY8.5. Next base: position 24,313 of record NZ_JBXUHE010000004.1, on the reverse strand, counting down.
GCTCGACCCCGTTGAGGCGGACCCGGATGGGCCGGCTGCGCGCGAGCGTCACGAGCAGGGCGGCCACGGCCGAGGGCCATTTGCCCCATCGCGGCTGCCACTTCTCCCGGAGGCGGACCATCTCCGGATAGCCGCCGAACGCGGAGGTGTTGACGAAGACGATGCGCTGGGGCTCCTGGCGGCCCTCGACGTCGGCGTGCACCCGCAGCTCTCCGAGGTCGACCGCGACGGCCTCGCCCGCGCCGGTCGCGTCGATCGCCTCCTGCGTGTCGTAGACCCCGACGTCGCGACCGAAGTGGTTCAGCGTCCCGGCCGGAACCAGGGCGAGCGGCAGGTCGAGGTCCTCGGCGACGCGGGCCGCCGCGGCCACCGAGCCGTCGCCGCCGGCGATGCCGACCGCGCGGGTCCCGGGCTCGCGAGCGGCGTCGACGAGCGTCTCGACGAGGTCGGCGCCGTCCTCGAGGCGCAGCACCCGGGCCTTGGGCAGCGCCGCGACGAGCTCCTCGTAGGGGTCGACGCCCGCCCTGCCCGAGCGACTGTTCACCAGCATCACCAGGCCCTCGCCCTCGGGCAGGACCGGGGCGCCGGCGACGGGGCGGGCGGCGGCCTCGTCGATGTCGCGGACGGGCAGCCAGCGCCTGGTCGCCAGCGCGGCACCCGCGCCGAGGGCGACACCGGCGGCGACGTCGCTGGTCCAGTGCACCCCGACGTGGATGCGGGAGTAGGCCACGGTCGCCGCCAACGGCGCGACCCAGGTCGCGGCCTTCGGGCTCTCCATCGCCACGGCGGTCGCGAACGCGGCGGCGGAGGCCGCGTGGCCCGAGGGGAACGAGGACGAGGTCGGCGGGTAGTCCAGGGAGCGGAAGGTCGGCAGCAACTCGGCCGCCGGGCGCCGGCGGGGGACCAGGGGCTTGAGGACGCCGTTGGCCAACAGGCTCGCGCCCGCGATCGCCAGCACGCCGCGCAACGCGCCCCGGCGGGTGTGGCGGGTGCCGGCGGCGAGCGCCGCAGCCACCGCGAACCAGAGCTTGCTGTGGTCGGCGGAGCGGCTCAGCGCAGCCAGCGCAGGGTCGGCGGCCGAGTAGGGCAGGTGCCCGATCGCCGTCGTGATCCGGCAGTCCTGGTCGTTGACGTCGGCCAGGCGCCTCCTGCTGCCCCGGGCGCCCTGGCGCACCCGCCGACCCACGCCGCGTGAGATGTCCGATGCCAGGTCTCGTGCCGGGAGCGCCACGGCACCGAACCGTAGTGATCCGGGGTGGGTGGCCGGTGACGGCGGGTGACCCGGGGCGTCACGCGGACCCGATGCGGGGTCGAGCTCACCCGTCGCTTCGTCTGCCTCATCTCGCGCCGCACTGGCTTAGGGTGGAGGGATGCAGCGGAGGATTTACGGGGTCGAGACCGAGTTCGGTGTCACCTGCACCTTCCACGGCCAGCGACGCCTCTCGCCCGACGAGGTGGCCCGCTACCTGTTCCGCCGGGTCGTGTCCTGGGGACGGTCGTCGAACGTGTTCCTCCGCAACGGGTCGCGCCTCTATCTCGACGTCGGCAGCCACCCCGAGTACGCCACCGCGGAGTGCGACTCGCTCACCCAGCTCGTCGCCCACGACAAGGCGGGCGAGCGGATCCTCGAGGACCTCCTGCTCGACGCCGAACGACGCCTCGCCGACGAGGGCATCGGCGGCGACATCTTCCTGTTCAAGAACAACACCGACTCGGCGGGCAACTCCTACGGCTGCCACGAGAACTACCTCGTCGGCCGGTCGGGCGAGTTCTCCCGCATCGCCGACGTCCTGCTGCCCTTCCTCGTGACGCGCCAGCTCATTGCGGGTGCCGGGAAGGTGCTGCAGACCCCGCGGGGCGCGGTGTTCTGCCTCTCACAGCGCGCCGAGCACATCTGGGAGGGCGTCTCGTCGGCGACCACCCGCAGCCGCCCGATCATCAACACCCGTGACGAGCCCCACGCCGACGCCGAGCGCTACCGGCGCCTGCACGTCATCGTCGGCGACTCGAACATGTCCGAGGTCACCACGCTGCTCAAGGTGGGCACCACCCACCTCGTGCTCGAGATGATCGAGCAGGGCGTGCAGTTCCGGGACTTCACGCTGGACAACCCGATCCGCGCCATCCGCGAGATCAGCCACGACCTCTCCGGGCGCCGGCCGGTCCGTCTCGCCGGCGGTCGCGAGGCCAGCGCGCTGGACATCCAGCGCGAGTACCACGCGCGGGCCGTCGAGCACGTCGCGCGCCGCGGGTCCGACCCGGTGACCGACCGCGTGGTCGAGCTCTGGGGCCGCACGCTCGACGCCGTGGAGCGCCAGGACCTCTCGCTCATCGACCGCGAGATCGACTGGGCGATCAAGCACCGCCTGGTGCAGCGCTACCGCAATCGCAACGACCTCGGCCTGTCCAGCCCTCGGGTGGCGCAGCTCGACCTCGCCTATCACGACATCCGGCGCGGCCGCGGCGTGTTCGACCTGCTGCAGCGCAAGGACATGGTCGACCGCGTCACCGACGACGGCGAGATCGAGGCGGCCAAGGACACCCCACCCCAGAGCACCCGGGCCAAGCTGCGCGGCGACTTCATCGCGGCCGCCCAGGCCGCCGGGAGGGACTTCACAGTGGATTGGGTCCACCTCAAACTGAACGACCAGGCCCAGCGAACCGTCCTCTGCAAGGACCCCTTCCGCGCCGTCGACGAACGGGTGGACCGGCTGATCGCGACCTTGTAATCGAGGCCACGTCGGCGGCGTGCGTCGGGGGCGCGCGAGGTAGGCACGATCCGCACTGAACGACGACGCCGAGGACGGCACGAGACCGCGATGCAGCACCAGCCCCGCACCTCCCGACTGCACGGCCCCGTGGCGACACCGAGCACGTTGCACCCCAGCACGACCCACGGGGCCGCGCCGGCCCCGGTCGACACGTCGGTCGTCGGCACGGTGCTCGGTGGGCGCTACCGGATCGGGGAGTGCATCGGCGCCGGGGCGATGGGCGTGGTCTTCACCGCCTGGGACCGGCGGCTGCGGCGCACCGTCGCGGTCAAGCAGCTCGCCGCGCGCGGTCACCGCGACGCCACCGAGGAGCGGGTCGCCCGGGCCCGGGCCATGCGTGAGGGGCGGATCGCCGCCCGCGTCGTGCACCCGCGCGCCATCGCGGTGTTCGACGTGGTGGTCGACGGTGATCAGGGGAGTGGGCGGGGTCCCTGGCTCGTCATGGAGTACCTGCCGTCGCGATCGCTGGCCGCGGTGCTCGCCGCGCAGGGACCGCTGGAGCCCGCCGAGGCGGCCTGGATCGGCACCCAGGTCGCCGAGGCGCTCGCCGCGGTGCACGAGGCCGGCATCGTCCACGGCGACATCAAGCCCGGCAACGTCCTGATCACCGACGAGGGCGTCGCCAAGATCACCGACTTCGGCGTCTCGCGCGCCACCTGGGACACCACGTCCACCGGCGGGGGGATGGTGGCCGGGACGCCCGGCTACTTCGCCCCGGAGGTCGCCCGGGGCGGCGATCCGTCACCGGCCTCGGACGTGTTCTCCCTCGGCGCGACGCTCTACGCCGCCGTCGAGAACCAGCTGGTCTGCGGGCACCACGACAACACCCTCGCCGTGCTGCACGCCATGGCCGAGGGAAAGCTGCGCCCGGCCGAGCGCGCCGGGGTGCTGGGGCGTCCGCTCGCCGCGATGCTGCGCCTCGACCCGTCGCACCGACCGGACACGGCCGCCGTCGAGCGCGCGCTGCGGGCCCGCGCGGGCACGACGCCGTTCATCCCGGCCGCGGTGACCGACACCGCCGACGGTGCCGCTGACGCCGATGTCGCCGTTCCCGCGCCGCGCCCGACCGGCACCGCGGACCTCCCGGTCGGCGCCGGCGAGGTGGGGGAGGAGTCCGCGGCGCTCGGCGACGGGATCGATCCGGAGGCCCCCGGCGACGTCCCGGCCCCCGCGCCGACGCGGCCTGCCGGCGCCGACCGGCGTCGCCCCTCCCGTCGACCCTCGCGCCGGGTCGCCGCGGTGATCGCGGTCTCGGCGCTCGTGCTCGCCGGCGGCATCGGCGCCGCGCTGGCCGCGGGCGGCGGGCGCACCGTCGCCGCGCCGACCCCGCCGACCGCCGCGTCGACCCCGTCGACGTCGACCTCGGCAGCCCCCGCCTCGGCGTCGGAGGCCCCGCCTCCCAGCGTGGCCGCCCCGCTCTCGCCGAGCGATCCGGCGGCTCCGGGCGACCCGGCCACCGTGGTCGTCGACTACTACGCCGCGCTGCCCGGCGACATCGACCGCGCGTGGGCCACGCTGTCCGAGCGGGCGCAGGACGAGTCGGGCGGGTACGGCGGCTACCAGCGGTTCTGGTCGGGGATCCGCGAGGTCCGGACGTCGAACGTCGAGGCCCGTGGCGACACGGTCTTCGCCGACATCGAGTTCACCACCGCGAACGGGCGGATCAGCCGCGAGACCTACCGGTTCGAGGTCGATCGGGACGACGACGGCCAGGTCCGCATCCAGCGCGCGCAGCGCAGCAGCAACGACTCGACGTGAGAGCCGTTCCGGACACGGGACGCGCCGGGCCCGGCCGTTCGAACACCTGGGCGAGACCTCGGTAGGCTCACGCCCGTGACGACCAGCCCGTCCTCGCGCGCCGAACGCCTGGTCAACCTCGTGCTCTGCCTGCTCTCGACGCGCCAGTACCTCAGCGCCGAGCGCATCCGCGCGACGGTGCCGGGCTATGCGGACGTCGCCTCCGACGAGGCCTTCTTCCGCATGTTCGAGCGGGACAAGGCCGAGCTGCGCGAGCTCGGGGTCCCGCTGGAGACGGGGCGGTCGTCGATGGCCGAGCCGGTCGACGGCTACCGCATCGCCCGGGGCGACTACGAGCTGCCCGACATCGACCTGGCCCCCGACGAGGCCACCGCCGTCGCGCTGGCCGCGCGGCTGTGGGACTCCCCGGCGCTGGCGGGCGCGGCGCGCTCGGCGCTGCAGAAGCTGCGGGCGGCCGGGATCGCCGTCGATCCCGACGCCGCGTCCGCGGTGCAGCCGCGCCTGCAGGCCGCCGAGCCGGCGTTCGCGCCGCTGCTCGCGGCCAGCCGCGCCGGCCGCGTCGTCACCTTCACCCACCGGTCGCACCCCACCGCCGACGCCCGCACCCGCACCGTCGAGCCCTGGGGCGTCGTGTCGTGGCGGGGCCGCTGGTACCTCGTCGGCCACGACCGCGACCGCGACGACGTGCGCTGCTTCCGGCTCTCGCGCATCGGCGACGACGTGCGCGCGCTCGGGGCGCGCGGTGCGGTCACCCCGCCCGCGGACGTCGACCTCGTCGCCCTGGTCGCCGCGTCCGCCGGGCCACCGCCGCCGTCGGGCACGGCGCGCGTCCGGCTGGTGCCGGGACGCGCGGAGGGCCTGCGGCGGGGGTCACGACCCGACCCGGGCGGCGACCCCGACGTCGTCGAGATCGACCTGTCCCGCGTCGACACCGCCGCCCGCTGGGTGGCCGCGTACGGCCCGGACGCCGTCGTCCTCGACCCGCCGGAGCTGCGCGAGGCCGTCGTGGCGCTGCTGCGGGGCTCGCTCGTCACCCTCGAGGCCGGGAGCGTCCGATGACCGCCGCCGGGGTGTCCGAGCGACTGCCGCGCCTGCTCACGCTCGTGCCGTACCTGCTGGCCCGTCCCGGCATCGCGGTCGCCGACGCAGCCGCGGACTTCGGGGTGCCCGAGGCCCAGCTGCGCCGCGACCTCGAGCTGCTGTGGATGTGCGGCCTGCCGGGCTACGGGCCGGGCGACCTGGTGGACCTGTCGTTCGAGGGCGACACGGTCACGGTCACCTTCGACGCCGGCATGCGCCGCCCGCTGCGCCTGTCCGGTGCGGAGGCGGCCACGCTCGCCGTCGCCCTGCGCGCGCTGGCCGACGCGCCGGGCATGGTGGACGCCGACGCGGTCCAGCGTGCCCTCGCGAAGATCGAGGACGCCGCCGGGAAGGCGGGCGTCACCCACGACGCTCCCGAACCGGCCGGCGAGGGCGTGGCCGTCGGGCTGGGACGCCGGCCGGGACGCGCCGAGGACGAGGTGCGCCGCGCCGTCGAGAGCGGCCGGGCCCTGCGGCTGACCTACTACTCGGCGTCCCGCGACGCCGTGGGCCGCCGCGTCGTCGACCCGATGCGCCTGCTGCTCGTCGACGCCTCGGCCTACCTCGAGGCGTGGTGTCGCCGCGCGGAGGGCGTGCGCCTGTTCCGCCTCGACCGGGTCGACGACGCCGAGGTGCTCGACGAGCCCTCCGCCCCGCCCCCGGGCGCCCGGGGCCGCGAGGGGTCGGGGGAGGACCTGCTGCGCCCCGACGACGGCGCCTACGTCGCCGCGCTCGTGCTGCACCCGGCGGCGCGCTGGGTGGCCGAGTACTACCCGGTCGAGGATCTGCACGCCGACGACGACGGCTCGGCGCGCGTGACGATGCGCTACGGCGACCGCGACTGGATGGTGCGCCTGCTGCTCGGGCTCGGCGACACCGTCGACGTCCTCGCCCCGCCGGAACTCGTCGAGGCCCGCCGCGCCCGCGCCCGCGAGGCCCTGGCGGCGTACGGCGAGGGCGACTGAGGATCCGGGCTCCCGGCGACCGGCGACCGGCACGTTCGGCAGCCCGCGGGCGTGTCGATCATGCGCACGGTGCTCCTCGCGGCCCGGGGCGGCCGGCCCGCGCGAACCACCGGCGTGTCGCGCGCCGACGATGTGGCGATCCTGGCGTGTGACGCCAGCGATGCCGCATCGCTCGCACCGCGCACGCCGCCTGCCGGGAGGCCGCGCGCGGGCGTTCACCGTGCGGTCACCCTTCCCGGCTAGGGTCGGGGCCGTGCCGTACCTGCTGAGCGTCGTCGTGGTGCTCGTCGCGCTGGTCGGGCTCGGTCTCGTGGTGGCCGCGCTCCTCAAGCCGGTCAAGCGGTTCGCGCTGGTCTCCGGCGTGGCGCGCGAGCAGATCGGCCAGGACGTCGGGCTGATCACGGCGCGGGTGGCCGCGCTGAAGGTCCGCCTCGCCGAGCGCCGCGCGTAGGATCAGCGGCACCGTGGAAGGAGCCACACCGTGAGCGAATGGGTCATCATCGCCATCGTCGGCGTGGTGCTGCTGTTCAGCGCCAAGAAGCTGCCCGACATGGCACGCGGCCTGGGCCAGTCGATGCGCATCTTCAAGGCCGAGACGCGCGGCCTGCGCGAGGACGAGAAGGCCGGGCAGGCCGGGCAGGCGCAGAACGGGACCGCCGAGCCGCAGGCCCCGGGCCGTCAGCTGGACGAGCGACCGTCGGCGACCAACTCGGTCACCAACTCGGTCACCAACGGCACGGCCGCCCCCGAGGACGACACCCCGGCCACGCGTCCGGGCACCACGTCCTCCTGAGCAGGGCGTGACCTCCTCCGGGGACGCGCAGCGAAGCGGAGCCGACCCCCTCGGGAACGGGTCCCGCGCCCGGTGGTGGCGCAGCCTGCGCTGGCCGGGAACGCGCCGGCGGGCCAACCCCGACGGCACGATGACGCTCGTCGAGCACATCTACGAGCTGCGGCGCCGTCTGGCCGTCGCGCTGCTGGCCATCGCGCTCGGGACGGCGCTCGGGTTCATCTGGTACACGTCCTACCCCTTCGGCCTGCCCTCGCTGGGCCAGATCCTCGCCGAGCCCTACTGCGCGCTGCCACCGGAGAACCGGGTCCAGCTGGGCGGCGGCGAGGAGTGCCGCCTCGTCGCGTTCGGGGTGTTCGAGCAGTTCGTGCTGCGTCTCCAGGTCGCGGCCACCGCCGGGGCGCTACTGTCGAGCCCGGTCTGGTTCGCCCAGATCTGGGGCTTCATCACGCCCGGTCTGTACGCGAAGGAGAAGCGCTTCGCGTACACGTTCGTCACGGTCGCGGTGGTGCTGTTCACCGCGGGCGCCGTCCTCGCCTACTTCGTCGTCACCCAGGCGCTGCAGTTCCTGTTCACCATCGGCGGCGACATCCAGGCCACGGTGCTGCGCGGGTCCGACTACTTCAGCCTGCTCCTCGCGCTGCTGGTCATCTTCGGGGTGAGCTTCGAGCTCCCGCTGCTGGTGATCATGCTGAACCGCGTCGGCGTGGTCGCCTACGACCAGCTGAAACGCTGGCGCCGCGGCCTCATCTTCGGCCTGTTCGTGTTCGCGGCCATCGCGACCCCCGGCCAGGACCCGATCTCGATGCTCGCCCTGGGCGTGTCGCTGGTCCTGCTGCTGGAGTTCGCCATCCAGGTGGCGCGGCTGCACGACAAGCGCGAAGCGCGCCGGCGCCTCGAGCAGGGCTGGGACGGCTTGGATCCCGACCAGCCCTCGCCGCTCGACGACCGTCTCGGCTCCACCACCCCGCCCCCCGGCCCGGCGCCGCGGATCCAGCCGGTGGACACGACCGAGCGGGGCAACGACGGATCGGCCGACCGGTGGGACGTCACCTGAGCCAGCGGCACGCCGTCCCGATGTGTCAGTGTGGGTAGGTGGCCACTCGCTCTCCCGCCGAGGCCTACGAGCAGGCTCGCACCCGCACCGCCCACCCGGAGCTCGGCCGGTTCGCCACGGAGCTCTCGTTCGAGCTCGACGACTTCCAGCGCCGTTCCTGCCTGGCCCTCGAACAGGGCCACGGCGTGCTGGTGTGCGCGCCGACGGGCGCCGGCAAGACGGTCGTCGGCGAGTTCGCCGTGCACCTGGCGCTGGCCCGCGGGCAGAAGTGCTTCTACACGACGCCGATCAAGGCCCTGTCGAACCAGAAGTACGCCGACCTCGTCGAGCGCCACGGCGCCGAGGCGGTCGGGCTGCTGACCGGCGACGCGGCGATCAACGGCTCGGCGCCCGTGGTGGTCATGACCACCGAGGTGCTGCGCAACATGCTCTACGCCGAGTCGTCGGCGCTCGGGGGCCTCGCGTACGTGGTGATGGACGAGGTCCACTACCTGGCCGACCGCTTCCGCGGCGCCGTGTGGGAGGAGGTCATCCTCCACCTGCCCGAGCACGTGCAGATCGCGTCGCTGTCGGCGACCGTGAGCAACGCCGAGGAGTTCGGCGACTGGCTGGTCACCGTGCGCGGCGACACCACGGTCGTCGTCGACGAGACGCGCCCGGTGCCGCTGTGGCAGCACATGGTCGTCGGGCACCGCATGTTCGACCTGTTCGCCGAGGAGCGCCGCGGCGGCACCTCGTCGCTGAAGGTCGACCCCACGCTCGTGCGCGCCGTCGCCGAGGTCGACCGCGGGCCCTCGGTCCGGGGCGGCCGCGCCCGCTCGGGGCCGCCCGGACGTCACGGCCGCGGCGGCGACCGCCGCGGGGGACCGGGTCGCTCCGGCCCGCCCGGGCGCGGCGGAGGGTCCGGCTTCCGGCCGCCGTCGCGTGTCGACGTCATCGAGCGTCTCGACGCCGCGGGGCTGCTGCCCGCGATCACGTTCATCTTCAGCCGGGCCGGGTGCGACGCGGCGGTCGTACAGTGCGTGCGCTCCGGGCTGCGCCTCACCGGGCCCGACGACGTCACCGCGATCCGCGAGGTGGTGGAGCGTCGCACGTCGGGCCTGCCGGACGCCGACCTCGAGGTGCTGGGTTACTGGGAGTGGCGCGAGGGCCTCGAGCGCGGCGTCGCGGCCCACCACGCGGGCATGCTGCCGGCGTTCAAGGAGACCGTCGAGGAGCTCTTCGTCCGCGGCCTCGTCCGGGCGGTCTTCGCCACCGAGACGCTCGCGCTGGGCATCAACATGCCGGCGCGCACCGTCGTGCTCGAGAAGCTGGTGAAGTACAACGGCGAGGCGCACGTCGAGCTGACGCCGGGGGAGTACACGCAGCTCACCGGGCGTGCCGGGCGCCGCGGCATCGACGTCGAAGGGCACGCGGTCGTGGTGTGGACGCCGGGCGTCGACCCCGAGCAGGTCGCCGGCCTGGCCTCGACGCGCACCTACCCGCTGCGCTCGTCGTTCCGGCCCGGCTACAACATGGCCGTCAACCTCGTCGACCGCCTCGGCGTGGAGGACGCCCGCGAGCTGCTCGAGCAGTCGTTCGCCCAGTTCCAGGCCGACCGCAGCGTCGTCGGGCTCGCCAAGCGCCTCGAGCGCAACCGCGAGGCCCTCGCCGGCTACGCCGAGGCCGCCGGGGGCCGCTCGGGCGAGGAGGAGGACTTCGCGAGCTTCGCCGAGTACATGGACCTGCGCCGGCGGGTGACCGACCGGGAGAAGATGCTCTCGCGCCAGGGACGGTCGGCACAGAAGGCGGACGCCGCGGCGTCGCTGGAAGCGCTGCGGCCCGGCGACGTCATCGCGGTGCCCGGCGGCAAGCGGGCCGGCCTCGCCGTCGTGCTGGACCCGGGCGTCGACCGCAGCCCCCGCGGCCAGGAGCCGCGCCCGCTCGTGCTCACCGAGGACCGGTGGGCGGGCCGGCTCTCGCTCGGCGACTTCCCCGAGCCCGTCACCGCGCTCGGCACGATGAGACTGCCGCGCAAGGTCGACCACCGCGTGCCCCGGGTGCGCCGCGACCTCGCCAACGCCCTGCGCGAGACGGGCATCGAGCCGCCGTTGCCGGGCGGGTCCGCCCGGAGACGCCGTGGCGCGGCCGACCACGAGGACGCCGAGCTCGCGGCGCTGCGCCGTGCCCTGCGCTCGCACCCCTGCCACGCGCTGCCCGACCGTGACGACCGCGCACGCTGGTTCGAGCGCCACCAGCGCCTCGAGCGCGAGACCGAGCAGCTCCAGGCACGCGTGCGCTCGACGACGCACTCGCTCGCGCGCACCTTCGACCGCATCCGCGGGCTCCTCACCGAGCGGGGATACCTCGACGACGCGCCGGACGCCGAGCAGGACATCACCGAGAACGGGCGACGGCTCTCACGCCTGTGGGGCGAATCCGACCTCCTCGTCGCCGAGTGCCTGCGCAGCGGTATCTGGCGCGGCCTCGGTCCCGCCGACATCGCGGCCGTCGCGTCGGCGCTCGTGTACGACAGCCGCCGTGACGACGGCGGCGTCCCGCGCGTGCCCGACGACGCCGTCACCGCGGTCGACGAGACCGTGCAGCTCTGGCACGACCTGGTCGCCGACGAGCGCCGCCACCACCTCGACAAGACCCGCGAGCCCGACCTCGGCTTCGCCTGGCCGGTGCATCGTTGGGTCCGCGGTGACACGCTGGCGACGGTCCTCGCCGGGGCCCGGGCGCACGGCACCGAGCTCAGCGCGGGAGACTTCGTGCGCTGGTGCCGACAGGTCGTCGACCTGCTGGACCAGATCCGCACCGTCGCGGGCGGCGAGGACACCGTCGGACGTGCCGCCGCCGACGCGGTGCGCGCCATCCGCCGCGGTGTCGTCGCCGTGGGGGAGGGCTGAGCCGTCATGAGCGAGGCGGACGGGACACGCCGCGGAGCGGAGCTCGACCCGTCGAGTGATGCATCCCGATCGCCCTGGGCCCCGCCGAGCTCGGAGCCCGAGCAGACGTCCGGGCAGACGTCCGGGCAGAAGACGGAGAAGACGGACACCGGCGACGGGGGCTTCGTCGCCCCGGGCGCGACGCCCGCCGACCCGGCAGCGGATGTCGCGACACCGCCGCAGGGCGTGCGCGCCCAGCACACGCACTACGACGCGCCGTCGGACGCCGGCACGCAGCAGTACCCGGTCGCACCGGGCTACGGCCCGCCGCCCGGCCACCAGCAGCAGCCCGGGTACGGCCCCCCGCCCGGCTACGGCCGGCAGGGTTACGGCCAGCAGGGTTACGGCCAGCAGGGTTACGGCCAGCAGGGTTACGGCCAGCAGGGTTACGGGCCGCCGCCCGGGTACGGCCAGCAGCCCGGCCACGGTCGGCAGGGGTACGGCCCCGCGTCGCCGGTCTGGGCGCCGCCCGGAGCCCCGCCGGGGCAGGGCCGAGACCCCTGGGGCCCGCCGCCGCGTCAGCGCCAGCCGTTCCCCTGGAAGGTCGTCGGCCTCGTCGTCGGGGCACTCCTGCTGATCGCGCTGATCGTCGTCGGCCTGCTGGCGTTCGTGGTCGGGCCGCGGTTCGCCCGGGTGGACGTCCTCGACGCGGACTCGGTCGCGCAGGGCGTGACGCACGTGGTCACCGAGGACTGGCGCCGCCAGATCACCGACGTGCGGTGCCCGTCGGACCAGGAGGTCCGGCCCGGCGTGCGGTTCACGTGCTCGGCGACCGTGGACGGGCGCGCAGTGCAGGTGCCGGTGTCGGTCGTCGACGCCGAGGGCACCTACTCGGTCGGTCAGCCGCGCTGATGGCGACCCTGGACGACGTCCGGGCCCTCGCCCTGGCCCTGCCGCGCACCGACGAGAAGGTGTCGTGGGGGTCGGCGAACTGGCGGGTGTCGTCGAAGAGCTTCGTCTGGGAGCGCCCGCTGCGCCGGGCCGACGAGGCCGCCCTGGAGGCCGCCGGCGTCCCGCGGCCGGACGGCGACGTGCTGGGTGTGCGGGTCGCCGACGAGGGCGTCAAGCACGCGCTGATCGCCGACGACCCCGCCGTGTACTTCACGACGCCGCACTTCGACGGCTACGCCGCGGTGCTCGTGCGGCTCGAGCGGATCCGTGCCGACGAGCTGCGCGAGCTCGTCGAGGAGGCGTGGCTCCTGCGCGCCCCGAAGACGATCGCGGCGGCCTGGCTGGCCGAGCAGGGCCGCGCCGGAACCTAGGAGGGCGCTTCCTCCCCCTTCAGGGCCGCGACGAGCCGGTCGACCGAGCCGGTGAGGTTCCAGCGCTCGGCGAGCTCGGTGAGCTTGTCGGTGTCCACCGGCGCGTGGGGCAGGGTGCGGCGCTCGCCGGTCCAGTCGAGCGGGGCGTCGGGCGCGACACGCACGACCTCCGGCGCCTTGACCAGGTAGTCGCCCGCCTTCGCCATCTTGGCGCGCACGGCCGAGGACATCCGGTCGTCGGAGCGGTCGAGCACCGCGTTGATCATCTCGTCCCAGGAGCCGAACGTCGACACGACCTGCGCCGCGGTCTTCTCGCCGATGCCCGCGACACCCGGCAGGCCGTCGGAGGGGTCGCCGCGCAGCATCGCCATCTCGGCGTAGCCGTCGCCGGCCCGCGCGACCGGGACGCCGTAGCGGGCGGCGACGTCCTCGGGGCCGTAGAGCTCGTATTTCGACACACCGCGAGCGATGTAGACGATCCGCACCGGGGTCGGCTCGTCGCGCACGAGCTGGAGGAGGTCGCGGTCGCCGCTGACGACCTCGACGGCGTCGATCGCCTCGGTGGCGCACAGGGTGCCGATGACGTCGTCGGCCTCGTAGCCCTCCGCGCCGGCGGTCGCGATCCCGGCGGCGGCGAGGACCTCGAGGATGATCTCCACCTGCGGGCCGAGCTCGGGCGGGGCGGCTTCCGCGTCGGGCGCGCCCCCGACGGGGGAGGAGGGGTCGCCCATCGAGGGGTCGACGCGGTGCGCCTTGTACGACGGGATCGCGCGCACGCGGAACGCCGGACGCCAGTCGCGGTCGAGGCACGCGACGACGGCGCCCGGCCGCCGCTCGCGGACCAGGCGGGCGACCATGTCGCAGAAGCCGCGCGCGGCGTTCACCGGCGTGCCGTCCTCGGCGGTCAGCGACGCGGGTACCCCGTAGAAGGCGCGGAACCACAGGCTAGCCGAGTCGAGCAGCATCACCGGCGCGGCTCGTCCCGAGGATCCGGCTCCGACATGTTCCGCGTCCATACCCGGCAGCTTCCCACGCTTCGGGCCGGCCGACGTCCGGCCTCGTCGCCGCGGCGGTCGAGGCCGGCCGGACCCTGAGACGCGCCGGCTGCTCCGGCGACGACCCGCGCGTAGCCGGTCCCGGCCGCGAGGAGCACGAGCCCCGCGCCGAGGAACGCTGCGACCCGCGCGAGCCCGTCGAGGGCGGTGAGGTCGAAGAGCACCAGCTTGACCACGGCCGCGACGACCAGCACCCCGCCGAGGATCCGCGGCAGCGACGACTGCAGGCCGCGGACCAGCAGCACCAGGGCGACCGCGGTCCACGACACCGTCACGAGGACGTGTCCGACGAGGAACGCGTCGCGCGTCGGCGAGACGAGCAGCGCGCTCGCCACGACGGTTCCGGTGGCCCCGTAGAGCCCGATCACCCCGAGCCCGCCGACGGCGACGGCCTGCTGGACGCGGTCGCGCAGGACGTCCAGGCGGGCGAGCGCGACGACCGCCGCGGCGGCGGCCGCGCTGAGCAGCAGCGACGTGGCGAGCGCCCCGACCAGCTCCCCGACGGCCGCGGTGGTGGCCGTGCCGCCGGGGGCGACGAGGACGAACGGGCGGGCCGGGAACCCGGCGACCAGGGCGGGCGGCGCGTCGGTGGCCAGCGCGGTCGCCCCGCCGACGAGGGCGAGCGCGGCCCCGGCGAGCAGCGGACCGAGACGGCGGGTGGCGCCGGCGGCGACCGCGAGCACGGCGGCCTCGGCCAGCAGGGGCACGGAGACCGGTCCGGAGTCGACGGCGATCAGCGTCGCGACCAGCAGCGACGCGGTGCCGGCGGTGCCGGCGACGAGGGCCAGCGGACGGTATCCGGCCTCCGGCGCGGCAGCTCCGCCGCGCTGCGTGCCGGCTGCGGCCCGGTCCCAGGCGACCACGGCGAGGAGCAGGGCCACCGCGACGCCGCCGGCGACGAGCGCGCCGGGCGCCCGGGCCAGGCCCGGCGCCACCAGGAGCACCGGGAGCACGGGCAGGCCGAGCAGCGAGGCGGCTCCGGCGCGGCCCGGCGCCCCGACGGCGACGGCCGAGGCGGCCCCGGCGGTGAGGACCGCGAGCACGGCGACGGTGGTGGGCAGGTCGGAGAACGTGCTTCCGGCGAGGAAGCGGATCGCCGCCCCCAGCGCGGCGAGGGTGCTCGCGATCGCGGCCACGGCGGCGACGACCGGCCACGCCCGGCGGCGGGCGACGGCCACGGCGGCCACCTGCGCGGCGAGCAGCACGGCGACCAGCGTCGGGGTCGGCGCGCCCACCACGAGCGGCGCCGCGAGGGCCGAGGCGACGAGCACGCCGAGCGCGAGACCCCGGTGGCGCCAACGGTCGGCGAGCACGAGGCCGCCCGCGGTCACGGCGAGGGCCAGGGGAGCGGCCAGCGCGAGGGGGAGGAGGGCGAAGAGCGCCACGGCGGCCACGTCGGCGAGGAAGAGGGCGGCCACGCCGGTGGCGACGAGGGCCACGGCGCCCGCGGGAGCCTCCGCGGCCCCCGCCCGGTGACGCACCCGGACCCCGACGCCGACGAGCGCGAGACCCAGCAGCGCGCCGCCGATGACGCGCGCCTCCGGGCCGAACCACCCGCGCCCGGCGGCCAGGACCAGCAGGAGCACCACGCCCAGGACGGTCGTCGCGGCGCCGGTGACCGCGAGCAGCCGCGCCGGCGTCCACGACACGCGCGAAGGGCGCGGCGGGCGCGGCGGGCGCGGGGGCCGGCCGGAGCCGCGGTGGGGCGGCGCGGGCACGTGGCGCGGGGCCCACGCGGGCGGGGGAGCCCAGGCGGGGAGCGGAGCGGGCGCCGGTGCCGGTGTGATGGTCGTACGCAGCGTCTGCAGGTTCGCGCGGATCCGCTCGACCTCGCGGGAGAGGCCGGCGAGGTCGCCGTCGAGGCGGGCGAGGACCGCGTCCTGCGGGACCGGGGTGCTCATGACCCGGAGCTTCCCGGAGCGGGGCCCCGGCACCCAGGGGACATCTACTCATCCCGCGGGCCGCCTGACCTAGGCTCGGCGACCATGAGCAGCGAGCACGTGGCCGCCCGGCTCGAGCGCGCCCGGGCCGCCGCCCGGCAGGCCGGGGTGGACGCCCTGGTCGTGACCCCGGGGCCGGACCTCCAGTACCTCACCGGCGTCGTGAAGCACTCGCACGAGCGCCTCTCCGCGCTGCTGCTGCCCGCGCAGGGCGACCCGGCCTTCGTGGTCCCGACGCTCGAGCGGCCCGGGCTCGACGGGTCGGCGGTCGAGACCATGGACGTGCTGACCTGGACCGACGGGGTCGACCCCCACGCGCTCGCCGCCTCGCGACTCGGTGCCGTCCGCCGGGTCGCGGTGGCCGCCGACATGCCGGCCCTGCACGTCCTGGGCCTGCGCGACGTGCTGTCCGGCGCGACGCTCGAGCTCGCCACCCCGATCCTGCGACAGCTGCGGATGCGCAAGGACGCCGAGGAGATCGCCTCGCTGCGCACGGCGGGCGCCGCCATCGACGACGTCCACGCCCGCGTGCCCGCGTGGCTCGTCCCCGGGCGTACCGAGGCCGAGGTCGGGGCCGACATCACCCGCGCGATCCTCGAGACCGGCCACGCGGAGGCCGCGTTCGTCATCGTCGGCTCCGGCCCGAACGGAGCCAGCCCGCACCACGAGGTGTCCGACCGGGTCCTGCGGACCGGGGACGTCGTCGTCGTGGACATCGGCGGCCCGCTGCCCGACGGCTACAACTCCGACTCCACCCGCACCTACGTCGTGGGGGAGCCCGACGCCGAGGTCCGGAAGGTCTACGCCGTGCTCCAGCGCGCCCAGGCCGCCGCCGTCGACGCGGTCCGCCCGGGTGCGACGGCCGCGAGCATCGACGAGGCCGCCCGCGCGATCATCCGGGACGCCGGGTACGGCGAGTTCTTCGTGCACCGCACCGGCCACGGCATCGGCCTCGAGGTGCACGAGGAGCCCTACATCGTCGACGGCAACGACCTCCCGCTCGAGCCGGGCATGGCCTTCAGCGTCGAGCCGGGCATCTACTTCCCGGGCCGCTGGGGCGCCCGCATCGAGGACATCGTGGTCGTCACCGAGTCCGGCTGTGAGTCGGTGAACCGCCGCCCCCACGACCTGCAGTCGTGCTGACGGCGGGCCCCGAGCCCGCCCGCCCCGCGACGCCGCGCTGTCCCGCGTTCGCCGCGTGGCCGCGGCTCGCCGGCGCCGTCGTCGCCGGGCTCCTGCTCTACGTCGCGTTCGCGCCGCTCGGCGCCTGGTGGGCCGGGCCGCTGGGGATCGCGCTGGTCGTCAGCGTCGTCGACGGGCGCCGTCCGCGGTCCGCGTTCGGGCTCGGGCTGCTCGTCGGCGTCGCCTACCAGTGGCCGCTGCTGCACTGGACGGGCGAGTACGTCGGCGGCGTGTGGTTCCTGCTGCTCGCGGCCCTGACGGTGGTCATGGCGGTGCCGATCGCCCTGATGCCGCTGGTGTCGCGGTTGCCCGGCGCGCCGCTGTGGGTCGCGTGCCTGTGGACGGCGGGCGAGGCGTTCATCGAGCGCGCCCCGTTCGAGGGCTTCCCGTGGGCCAAGCTCGCCTTCGGCCAGCCTGGCGGACCGCTCGCCCCGCTCGCCTCCCTGGGTGGCGCGCCGCTGGTGACGTTCGCGGTCGCCCTGACCGGCGCCGGGCTCTGGGCCCTCGTGCGGGCCGCCCGTCCGCCGCGCCGGGCCGCGCCGCTCGCCGGTGCCCTCGTCGCCGTGCTCCTGGGTGCCGTGGCGGGCCTGGCCGTCTGGCCCTCGGTCGGCGCGAACCCGCCGGGGCCGACCGCGACGGTCGCCGCGGTCCAGGGCAACGTGCCCCGCGCGGGCCTCGACTTCAACGCCCAGCGCCGCGCGGTGCTCGACAACCACGTCCGGCAGACCCGCGTGCTCGCGCAGGACGTCCGCGCCGGCCGCACGCCCCGGCCCGACCTGGTGATCTGGCCCGAGAACTCCTCGGACATCGACCCGATCCGCAACGTGGACGCCGGCGCGGAGATCCAGGCGGTCACCGACGAGATCGGCGTCCCGGTCGTCGTGGGCGCCGTGCTGTCGGGCACCCGCGCCCCCGACGGCACGCTCGTGCAGGGCCCGCGGAACACCGCGATCGTCTGGCTCCCGGGCACCGGCCCGGCCGGGACCTACACCAAGCGGCACATCCTGCCCTTCGGCGAGTACATCCCGCTGCGCCCCGTCGCCCGCGCGGTCTCGCCGCTGGTCGACCGCGTCACCGACTTCGAGCCGGGCACGGGCTCGGGCGTGCTGCCGGCCGGTCCGGTGCGCCTCGGCGTGGTGACCTGCTACGAGGTCGTCTTCGACGACGCCGTGCGCGACGCCGTCCGAGGCGGCGCCGGCCTGCTCACGGTGCCGACCAACAACGCGACCTTCGGCTACAGCGACATGACCTACCAGCAGCAGGGCATGTCCCGGCTCCGCGCGATCGAGCACGACCGAGCGGTGGTGATCGCCGCGACCAGCGGGCAGAGCGCCGTGGTCGCGCCGGACGGGTCGCTGGTCGCGCGCACGGGCGCGCTGTTCACGCCCGGCCTGCTCGTCGAGCAGGTGCCGCTGCGGACGACGACCACGCTCGCGACCCGCCTCGGGCCCGCCCCGGAGTGGGCGCTGGTCGCGCTCGCAGCGGTCGCGCTCGCCGTCGGGCTGGTGCGGCGCCGGCGGGAGCGCGGGTGAGCGGCCCGGCCCCCGACGGGTCGGACGTCCTCGTCACCGTCCCGACCTACAACGAGCGCGAGAGCCTGCCCGGGCTCGTGACCCGGCTGCACCACACGTTGCCCGGTCTGCGGGTCCTCGTCGTCGACGACGGCAGCCCCGACGGCACCGGCACGCTCGCCGAGGAGCTCGCGGCCGCCGACCCCCGGGTCCGGGTGCACCACCACACTCCGCGAGCCGGGCTCGGCGCCGCGTACGTCGACGCGTTCTCCCTGATCGTCGACGGGCGGTGCGGCGGCTGGAGCGACGGCTGGGCGCACGACGTCGGGTGGGTCGTACAGATGGACGCCGACGGCTCGCACGCGCCCGAGGAGCTCCCGCGGCTGCTGAGCGCGGCGGCGGACGCCGACGTCGTCCTCGGCTCGCGCTATGTGGCCGGCGGCGCGACGGCGGGCTGGGCGTGGCACCGCCGCCTGCTGTCGCGGGCCGGCAACGTGTACTCGCGGCGCGCGCTGCGGCTGCCGCTGCACGACGTCACCGGCGGCTACCGCTGCTTCCGCCGGGCGGCGCTCGCCGAGCTCGGGATGGCGACGGTGGCCTCGGAGGGCTACTGCTTCCAGGTCGACGTGGCGTTCCGGGTGGACCGAGCTGGCCTGCGCGCCCGCGAGGTGCCGATCACGTTCGTCGAACGCGAGCACGGCGTGTCCAAGATGAGCGGCGCGGTGGTGCGCGAAGCGCTCTGGCGGATCACGTCGTGGGCGGTGCGGGACCGGGTGCGCCGGCGGCGAGCCCGTCCCATGCGCTGACGACTCGCCGGGCACACGAAAGGGCCGCCCCGGCGACGCGGGACGGCCCTCGGTGCAGCGGAGTCAGGCGCTCTCGGAGCGGCGCTCCTTGAGCAGCCCCAGGCGCTCGTCGAGCAGTTCCTCCAGCTCCGGCACGGAGCGGCGCTCGAGCAGCATGTCCCAGTGGGTACGCGGCGGCTTGGCCTTCTTCTGCTCGGGCTCGGTGCCGTCGATGCGCTTGCCCTCGTCGCCGTGCAGACGGCACTCCCAGGTCACCGGCGCCTCGGCGTCGTCCGAGAACGGCACCTCGAAGTCGTGGCCCTTGGGGCAGCGGTAGGCGAAGGAACGACGGGGGGCGAGGTCGTGGTCGCGGTCGGTCTCGTAGCTGACAGCCCCGAGACGGCTACCACGGAGGACGCGGTCGGCCATGATGGTGTCCTTTCCTCGACTGCGAGTGCACCCGAGACGCGCGGCGCCGGGCACGGGGTGGTCAACGCCGGACCACCGCTGTTCGTTCCCACGATGGCCGCCGTTCATCGCATCCGTGACCCGACTCACCGGTCCGGGCGCACACGGGGTGAATACCCTCCCCTGGCAACGCCCACACGACGCCGGTTGTGCCCCGCCCGTCAGCCCGCTCCGTCGGCGGGTGCCGTCCACACCCCGCGGGTGACGAGCACGTCGCGCAGCAGGTCGGGACGGTCGGTCATGAGGCCGTCGACCCCGAGGTCGAGCAGGCGGTGCATCTCGGAGGTGCGGTCGACCGTCCAGACGTGGACCTCGATACCGAGATCGTGGGCGGCCGCGATGAGGGCGGGATCCACGACCGACAGCGCGCCGACGCGCACCGGCAACTGCGCGAGGTTCCCGCGCACCCGCAGCGCTCGCTCCAACGGCCCGCGCAAGGACGACGGCGAGGTCGCCCGGGCCCGCAGCCGCACCGCCGAGCGCGTCGCGATCCCCGTCACCACCCGGTCGCCGAAGCGCGAGCGCACCGCCTGCAGCCGCCCCTCGTCGATGCTGGCCACCGCCACCCGCTCGGCGACGTCGTCGCGTTCGAGCAGCCGCAGCATCGGCTCGAGCGTGCCCGGCGCCTTGAGATCGACGTTGAAGAAGGTCCCGGGGAGTGCCTCGAGCACCTCCTCCAGCCGGGGGAGCGGCTCCCGCCCCCGCAGGCGCACGCCGGCCAGGTCGGCCCAGGGCATGGTGCGCAGGACACCGGGGTGCCCGGCCACCCGGCGCAGCGTCGCGTCGTGGTGCACGACGAGGACACCGTCGGCGGTCGCGTGCACGTCGGTCTCGAGGTGCGTGTATCCCTCGTCGACCGCCCGGCGGAAGGCGGCGAGCGAGTTCTCCAGACCGTCGAGATCACCGATGTGCCAGCCGCGGTGCGCGAACGCACGGGGTGTCCGGCCGGCGAGGTACGGGTGCGGAGTGTTCGGGTGGTGGGCCCGGGTCACGGGCCCTGAGTCTGCCCGGTCCGCGTGCTCGACGCTCCCACTGATGCACACAGCCGTGAGGCTTCGCACGTTTCGGGGAATCGGCGGGCCACCTTGGGGGCTCCTCTGTACGTGCAGTAGCCTCAGCGGTCACACTGGGCTGAGGGGAGCGCAGATGCCCAAGGGGTCGGGGGGTGAGCCCTCCTGGTGGGCGTCGGGCGAGGTCCCCGACGAGCTCCCGACCTGGGCACGCCGCGGCCTCGAGGAGTCGCCCACCGAGCTGACGCCCTCCGGGCCGGTCACCGACACCGGGCGCCACCGCCGACGTCGCGGAGCTGCCGCCCCCGGTGCGGGCACCTCCGGTCGCCTGCGGGGCTGGGGCCTGGCGGCCGCGTCGGTCGCGGCTGCGGCCGCGGTCGTCCCGGCCGCGATCTCGACACTCGTCCACAACGGGGAGAACACCGCCCTCCCGCGCGTCGGCACGTTCCCGGTCGTCGCGCCGGGCGACCTGCCGGGCCAGGGTCTGCCGCCGACGGCCGGCCCCGCGCCCGGGCGCGGGGCTCCCGCCGCCGATCCGGGCCCTCCGGGCGCGCCCGCCGACGCCTCCGTGCTCCCGCCGATGGACGACCCGACCGTTGCCATCGCCCGGCCCCCGCGCTCCGCGACCGTCACCCCGCGCGCCCTGGCCCGCGACGACGACGAGACCACCCGCACCCCCACCTCGCGCCCGACCTCCGGTACCTCGACCGCGGACGGCGACGCGGACGACGACGAGGGGGGCGACACCGAGACCCCGACGACGCGGGGCGACGATGACGACGACGACTCCGGGACCGCCTCCGGGGGCTCGAGCAGCGGCTCCTCGGGTGGCAGCTCCGGCTCGTCCGGGGGCTCGTCGGGCTCGAGCGCCGGCAGTGACGCCGGCAGTGACGCCGGCAGTGACTCGGGGAACCGCAGCTCGGGTGACCCGTCGCGCCGCAGCAGCCTGCTGGGAGAGGTCGGCGACGCAGCCGGCGACGCCGTGCGGGGTGTGGGGCGCACCGTCAACGGCCTGGTCGGCTAGGCAGCCGACCACCGGTCGCCGGACGCCTCGCACGGCGAGAGAGGCACCTGCGGCAGGTCCCGCGGCCGCGACGATCCTGGGGAGCTGCCGGTCGTGTCGACACGCCGGCGCCCCTCAGCCCGCCGACGGCGACTCGGGCAGATCGGGGCGCGTGATGCCCTCGCCCAGCGCGGCGGCGTAGAGGTCCCCGTCGGCCTCGATCCGCGCGAGCACGTCGGCGGGGGAGAAGGTCAGCTCCCGGGCCTGCTGCGCGGCCTCCACCTCGTCCCAGGTCAGCGGCGTCGACACGGTGGGGGCACCGTTCGCCGCCCGGGCGCGCAGCGAGTAGGGCGCGACGGTGGTCTTCGCGGTGTTGTTCTGGCTCCAGTCCACGAAGATCTTCCCGCGCCGCCGCTCCTTGGCCATGATCGCCGTGACGGAGCGCGGGGTCTCGCGGGCCAGCAGCTCGGCGACGCCTTTCGCGTACGCCGAGGTCCGGTCCGGGTCGTCGACGCGGATCGCGGCGCTGACCTGCATGCCCTTGCTGCCGCTGGTCTTCGGGCAGGGCTCGAGCCCGTCGGCGAGCAGCACCTCGCGCACCCGCTGGGCGACCCGCGCGCAGTCGACGACCGTGGTGCCCTCGCCCGGGTCGAGGTCGAACACCAGCTCGTCGGGCGGCAGCACGGTGTCGTCCTCGTCCACGCGCCACTGCGGCACGTGGAGCTCGAGCACCGCGAGGTTGGCCAGGTACACGAGCGTCGCGAGCTCCTCGACCACGATGAAGTTCGCCGTCGTCGAGCCCCGGCTGCTGCCCGGGGTCGGCACGGTGACACTGCGCATCCAGTCCGGGGCCTTGGCGCCCGCGTTCTTCTCGTAGAACCACGGCGCGGAGATGCCGTCGGGGAAGCGGCGCAGGGTCAGGGGCCGGCCGGCGAGGTGGGGGAGCAGGGTGTCGGCGACCCGGGCGTAGTAGTCGACCACGGACGCCTTGGGCACGTCGGGGTAGAGCTCCTTGTCGAGGTTCGACAGCCGCAGGCCGCGCCCACCGACCGAGACCCGCGGCGACTGGGCCGACGTGTCGCGCGCCGACCCCGCCGCGGCCGGGGTGTCGGACTTCCGGCGCTGGACGAGCCAGTCCTTCTCGTCCTGGTCGTCGCGGTCGGGCTTGAAGAACACGAACCGGCCCGAGACGCGCTCGCCGTGCAGGGTCACGGCGACCTCCCGGTCGGACCACTTCTCGGTCTCGTAGCGCCCGGTGTCCCAGATGGTCATCGAGCCGCCGCCGTACTCGCCGGCGGGGATCTCGCCGTGGAAGTCGAGGTACTCCAGCGGGTGGTCCTCGGTGTGGACGGCGAGCCGCGGGGCCCCCGGCTTGTCCGGCAGCCCCTTCGGCACCGCCCAGCACACGAGCACGCCGTCGCGCTCGAAGCGCACGTCGTAGTGCAACCGGCGGGCGTGGTGCTCCTGGACGACGAAGCGGTCGCCGGTGGGCCGTTGCGTCGACGGCAGCTCCGCTCCGCTGCGTGCCGCGGCGCCGCCGACCTCTCCGAACGGCTCCGGCGTGCGCGCGGGGTCGCGCTTCGCGTGGTACTCGGAGAGGTCGGGCACGAGGCAGGTCTACCCGACCCGGCGCCCCGCCGGCACCTCGGCCGCGAAACCGAAGAACGCGAGCATGGCGGCGGAGACGTCCGGGCCGGCCGGGTCGGCGTAGGACGCGTCCGCGGGTCCGCCGGACCAGGCGTGCCCCAGACCGTGCACCGTCCACGACTCCGCCAGCACGCGGCCACCGGGTTCGGTGAAGCGCTCGCGCGTCCAGGCGTGCCCGCCGGGTGCGCACCCCGTGGTCCGATCCAGCCGACCGGGCGCGGCGCCGATCAGCGCCGAGCGCAGGACCGCCTCGCCGTTGCCCGGCGCCACGGTGCGGTCGGCGTCACCGTGCACGACCACGAGCGGGACCGGGCCGGCGTCCGCGACCGAGGCCGGCGGCGACGACATCGCGGCGAACGCCGAGCCGACGTCGCGCGCCGCCCGGTAGGGCAGCCCGGAGTGCACACCGGCGGCGCAGTACAGGTCGGGGTACGTCGCGGCCATGACCGCCGCCATCGCCGCCCCGGCGGAGAACCCGGCGACGGCCACGCGCGCCGGGTCGCACCGCAGCTGCGCCGCCACGGTCCGGGTGACCTCGGCGATCATCCCCGGCTCCCCGGCGTCACGGGCCTGGTCGCCGGGGCGGAACCAGTTCCAGTAGCCCATCGCGTTCGCCGAGCGCGACTGCTCCGGGTAGACGAGTGCGACGCCCGCGCGCTCGGCGGCCTCGTCCATGCCGGTGCACGCGGCGAACCGGTCGGCGTCCTGCGTCCCACCGTGCAGCATCACGACCAGCGGGGCGCCGGGCGCGAGGCCGGCGGGGACGTGCCGGCGGTAGGCCAGGCCGGCTGCCGACCCCCGGGTCGCGGTCCCGGCCCGTGACGACGACGGCCCCGGCGCCGACATCCGGGACACGCCACCGCCCCGACGCCCCTGGATCCGTGCCGTCGCGTCGACCAGGCGGCCCTCGCGCACGAGGCGGGTGGCCTCGTTCATCCTACGGAACATGGCGTCCTCCAGAGGGACCGGGGAGGGTGTCTCTATGGGGTTGTCAAGCCGCGAGGGGCTCGGGTGCTCGCGCTGGGGCGCGGTAGGGCTGGTGGTCGCGGAGCATGGCGTAGATGACGTCGGTGCGGCGGCGGGCCAGGCATATCAGGGC